>JAPOUP010000027.1 GCA_026708635.1 Rhodobacter sp. | reverse complement strand
AACGATCATACTGAAGCCAAAACTGCGCGCGCGGCAGACCAGTGACGCGGCTAACTTCCGATTTCGGGTTCCGTTCCATTCCATATCCGTCGGATATTGGCTGAGTGCCTGACGACTACGAGCGCGGCCATAAGGGCAACGATCACCGCGAGGTGCCAATGATCGAGAATGGCCACGCAGACCGGAGCCGATGCTACCGCGACAACTGCCGAGAGTGAGCTGGTCCGGGAGATCCGCGCGACCGCCAGCCACACCGCGCAGGCGATGGCTCCGCTCGGAAAGCTCAGCGCCAGCAAGGCACCCAGAAAGGTTGCGACGCCTTTTCCTCCCCTGAAACCGAGAAACACCGGAAACAGATGTCCGATCACCGCGAACAGTCCGGCTAGGCCCGCCACGCGCTCTCCCGCGAACCAGTGCACGGCCATCACCGCAACCGCACCTTTGCCCGCGTCGCCCAGTAGAGTCAGCAGCGCCGCCACCCGGTTGCCGGAGCGTAGTACGTTTGTCGCACCGATATTGCCCGATCCAACCTTAGTGAGATCGCCCAGACCGAATAGCCGCGCCATAACGGGCCCGAACGGCATCGAACCGAGCAGATAGGCCAGAATCACGCCCGCGAACATATGCATTGGCTCCATGCCATCCTTCCCAGCCAAAACGTGTCCCGCGCCCTGAACCGAGCGGCGAGCCCTATTGCCAGGCGTTTCCGCGCCGGTTACCGCGGCCCGTCCCGAACGCCTCGGGTCCCTTCATTCCCGCGCATAGACCTCCTTGCCTCCAACCCAGGTCCTTAGAACTCGGCCCTGCATACGGGAACCGTCAAATGGCGTGTTTCTGGACTTGGATCTAAGTGTCGACCTATCGAGCACGAACGGGACGTCCGGATCGAACAGCACCAGATCCGCCGGAGCGCCAACGGCAAGGCGTCCGGAGGAGAGTCCAAGTCTCAGCGCGGGATTCAGGGCGAGCGCGCGGAACAGCTGGGGCAAATCCATGTCGCCCCCATGATACAGACGGAGTGCGGCGGGAAGCAGGGTCTCCAGACCCACCGCGCCGCTCGCCGCCGCCTCATACGGACGCCGTTTCGACTCTTCGTCCTGAGGCGTGTGCATTGAACAGATGATACCGACAAGTCCGCTCGCCGCCGCCTCGACCATTGACCTACGATCCCGCTCGGACCTGAGTGGGGGCTTAACCTTGAAAAACGTCCGGTAGTCACCGACGTCCAGTTCATTGAGCGTCAGATGGTGAACGTTGACGCCGGCGCTGACGTCAAGTCCGGCGGCTATCGCGCGATCAAGAGCCGGCAGAGCCGCCGACGTCGACAGGTTGTCAGCATGATACCTCGCACCGGTCATTTCGACGAGCGCCAGATCCCGTTCCAGCCCAATTCTCTCGGCGACGGGTGAAACGGTGGGTATTCCGCGAAGCGAAGCGAATCCGCCTGAAGTCGCCGCCGCCCCCGAACTTAATCCGGGCTCCTGAGGATGCGCGATCACGAGCGCGCCCAGGGAACCGGCGTAGGTGAGGCAGCGCGAAAAGACCTTCGCGTCCGTAACAACCGAGTCGCAGTCCGTGAACGCGACGGCCCCCGCGTCCTTCAGAAACCCGATCTCCACCATCTCCAGACCACGGCGGCTCTTGGTAAGGGCAGCCATGGGCCGCACGTTGACCGAAGTGTCCTGAGCGGCGCGCCGGGCGACGAACTCCAGCTGCTCCGGGCTGTCGATGGCCGGGGTTGTATCGGGGCGCGTGACCATTGTCGTCACTCCACCCGCCGCGGCCGCACGCCCCGCCGTGCGAAAACTCTCCTTGTGCCGCTCTCCCGGCTCGCAGACCTTTACACCCAGGTCGACGATTCCCGGCGCAAGCACCATTCCGCGGCAATCAATGGCCTCCCCGCCCACGGGCTGCCCGTCATTCGTGAAAATTCCCGTGATCTTTCCGTCCACGATTTCCACCGCGCCGGAAATCACGGTTCCCGCTTCGGGATCGACGAGGCGGGCATTTGACAGCAGCAGGGCCTCCGCCCGGTCTCCCGCCTGAACGTCTCTACGCGGCAACAACTGTCGGCCTCACGTGAACCTCCGCCGCGGAGGGGCGGAAACGGTCCGCCCATTTGAGACGCCACATTCACTTCCCGAAGCCCGCATGCCGGTCATACCGCGGATCCCGAAGGTGGGGTTTCCAGGTTGCGTGCAAGTAAATCCATGGCTGCCATACGCACGGCGACTCCCATCTCCACCTGCTCCTGAATCACTGATCTGTTAATGTCGTCGGCGATCGTTCCGTCAATCTCCACTCCCCTGTTCATGGGGCCCGGGTGCATCACGATCGCGTCAGGCTTGGCGAATCCAAGCTTTTCCGCGTCAAGCCCAAACCTATGGAAGTATTCCCTCTCGGAGGGAATGAATCCACCATCCATACGTTCCCTCTGCAGACGCAGCATCATCACCACATCCGCGCCGCGCAGGCCCTCCTGCATGTCCTCGTGAATCTCTACGCCCCAGTCAGCGGCACCCGCCGGAATCAGCGTGGACGGACCTACCAAGTGGATACGGCTTTCCATCCTTCCGAAAAGCAGTATATTCGACCGCGCCACGCGCGAATGGGCGATGTCACCGCAGATGGCGATGTTCAGCCTATGGAGCCGACCTCTCGCCCGACGGATCGTCAGCGCGTCAAGCAGTGCCTGCGTGGGATGCTCGTGCCGACCGTCACCTGCATTCAGGACCGCGCAGTTCACCTTCTCCGCGAGAAGGTTCACCGCACCGGAGTGCGGATGACGCACCACCAGAAGGTCCGGATGCATCGCATTGAGCGTCAGCGCCGTATCAATCAGGGACTCGCCCTTTTCCAGGCTTGTGGTTCCCATTGACATGTTCATCACGTCCGCCCCCAGCCGCTTGCCGGCGATCTCAAAGCTTGCCTGGGTGCGGGTCGAGTTCTCGAAAAACATGTTGATCTGGGTCAGACCCGACAGCGCGTCGGCGTGCTTTTCCTGACGCCGGTTGAGGTCGACATAGCTCTCGGCAAGGTCAAGCACGGCGACGATGTCCGATTGCTTCAGGTGCTCGATGCCCAGTAGATGGCTATGGCTAAAGCCCATGTGGCTCACCCCAACCCGTTACCGCGATAATATAGATGGCCGTGCCCGTCGGATCGGTCGAGGACCGACGATACACGCTTGCTAGGTTGACCCATGTCCGCCAACTATCTCCGCGACCTTCCCCGCATCGCCTACACCCGCGATCGATCCAACCTTTCCGGGGTCGGCGCGGGAGAGCCGCCTCAGGGGAGAGCCAGCCAAAATCGCCTCGAGGTCGTCGACAAGCATCCGGCCGATAAGGCGCCTACCACCCTCGACCGCGGCGGCGCGGTGAGGCGAGAGAATCACGTTGGGCAGGTCACGGATCGGGTCGTCCGCCGGCAGCGGCTCATCGGGAAAGACGTCAATGGCCGCGGTGATCCTGCCAACGCGAAGCTCGGCCATGAGATCGCTCCAGTTGACGAGATGCGCCCGGCTCAGAAGAAGCAGAAATGTGTTGTCCCTGAGCAGAGCGAGGCGTGAGGAGTCGATGAGGCCGGAGTTTCCATAGGTGGGCACGGCGGCGATGACAACGCAGCGTGACCACGCCAGAAGCTCGTCGAGGCCACAGAGCCCAACTCCATGATCTTTGGCGACTTCTTTGGCGATCCATGGATCGTAGGCGCGTATCTGGCAATCAAAGGAGACGAGGTGCCGCGTCATTTCCCGAGCGATCTGGCCAAAGCCGACGAAACCAACTTTGGCACCGTGAAGGGTGAAGTCTACGCCCGCGCGATCCTCGATCCACGCCTCGCGGCCGGTTCGGAACGCCTCATGCTCCCGGCAAAGACCACGGGCGCCGGCAAGTATCATCGCCAGGCCCATTTCGGCCACGCTTTCCCGAAATCCCGGCGAAGAGGAGAGTACCTCGACGCCGCGCTCGAAACAGGCGGCGTAGTCGATCGTGTCGGGAAAGCCGCCGGAAACCTCAATTACCGCGCGAAGCCGGGGCGCGCTCCCGAGCATGGCCCGATCAACCACGGGTGTGGCCGCGACGAGCGCTGTGGCGCGCGGTAGCGCCTCGGACAGAATCTTCTGGGGAATCTTGCCATCCTTCCCCCAGACAACCTCGAAACGCGCGTCAAGACGCGCACGGTCGGCAGGTGAGAAAAGTTCCGAAATCCGCCGCCAGTGAGGATCCAGAATGACGGACGGCTTCATCGTTCGACCTCGGGGAAAAGATGCGCCTGGCTGGGATCGAACTCGAATGACGCCTCGCTGCCATGGGCCAGGATCCTGTCTTCCGGCAAGGCAGCGATGATCTTGCCCCCGGTGGGCAGGGCGACATCCACTACGGTCTCGCTTCCGAGCCGCTCGGTGAGCTCGACGTGACCATGGAGCATGCCGTCGGTTCCGGCGGCCGCGCGGATATACTGGGGCCGGACGCCGAGGGTGGCGGTTTGCCCGACCGTGAACTCGCGACCTCTGCCGCGCACGGTCATCCGGTCAACCGACGGCGACGAAATCGTTACGTGATCGCCATCTACGCCATCGACATTCACCGGGATAAAATTCATCGACGGGGCCCCTAGAAAACCCGCGACGAAAAGATTTGCCGGCTCGTGGTAGAGATCCATCGGAGGTCCGGCCTGCATAACCTTACCGTCCTTCAGCACCACGATTCTGTCGGCGAGCGTCATGGCCTCGACCTGGTCGTGGGTGACGTAGATCATCGAGGCCTTAAGTGACTGGTGAAGCTTACCGATCTCCATCCGCATATCCATCCGCAGCGCTGCATCCAGGTTCGAGAGTGGTTCATCGAACAGAAATACCTTCGGGTCGCGGACGATCGCACGGCCGATCGCGACGCGCTGGCGTTGCCCGCCGGAGAGTTCGGAAGGTCGCCTGTCGAGAAGGTGCTCCATCTGCAGGATGCGGGCCGCTTCGGCGACTCTCCTCTCCTTCTCCTCCTTCGGAGCCCCTTTGATGGTCAGGCCGAAGGCCACGTTCTCGCGCACTGTCATATGGGGAAAGATCGCGTAGGTCTGAAATACCATCGCTATGCCCCGATCCTTCGGTTCAATGTCGTTGACGACCTGACCATCGATTTCGACAGTGCCCGAAGTAATATCCTCGAGCCCCGCGATCATTCGTAGAAGCGTGGACTTGCCGCAGCCCGACGGGCCTACGAATACGACGAACTCGCCATCCCCGATTTCGATATCAACACCCTTGATAGTTTCAACCGACCCGAAACTCTTGCGCACATCGCTTAGCCTGACCGTCGCCATTGACCTACTCCACCACTTCCTTCCCGTTGGCTATGCTGAGGAGGCCATCCTCCCCGAGGATCACCGGCTCAGGATCCATGATGTATCCGAGAAACTGTCCCTCCGGCCGATCGGCGAAACCAAGAATGGCAAGACCCGCGCCGGTATCGAGAATACGCGCCGCATAGCGCCGGGACGGCCGTGCGCCGTCAAGAAAGCCCGGCGCGATTGCCCAGGGACCCCGCGGCCCCGCCCCGATGAGATAATGGCTGCCGGTAACCGGCCCGCACGGCGTGATTCCCGCGCGCTCCGCGGAGAAATGCTCGGCGGCGGTGCAGAAAAGGCAGTACCAGCGCCCGCTCGCCTCGAAAACCTGGGGCACCTCAAGTTGGCCGTAGCCGCCGGTGAAGACCGGAGGTTCAAGGATCCAGGTATAGCCGTCGGTCGAGGTCGCGAAACCGATGCAACCGGCGGCGTTGACTTCGGCAACGCCGGAGGCGCGAGCCGTAAAATGCATGGTCCAGCCACCCTCCGGATCCCGCATGACCCAAGGATCCCGCATGGCCCGATCGTGCCATGCGCCGGTATAGGAGGCCTCGTAGTGGTGGGCGTTGGGCCCCTCGAGATCAAGCACCAGCCCGTCCCCCACCCGTTCCCAAGCGTGGAGGTCCGGGGAGGTGGCATGGCCGATCCGTTGGAACTTGCTGTTCTCGTCCCGGTTCGCGCCGGTGTAGTATAGGTGCCAGAGCCCGTCATCGCCGCGTACGGTCGAGCCCGTCCAGGTTGTGCAGTCGTCCCACGACGGACCTGAAGAGGGTCCGAAGCAGGTCCCGATATGGCTCCAGCTCACAAGGTCCGGGCTTGTCGCGTGGCCATAACTGACATTCCAGTGCCGGAGCTCGGGATCACCGATCGAGCGCGGTGCCTGGAGAAAATAGCCATGCCAGAGATCGCCGTCATGAACATACCAGCTATCCCAAACGAAATGGTCTTTGAGTGCGAGGGCCATTGCTCAACCTTTCACGCCGGTGGAGGCGATCGATGCTATGAACGCGCGTTGCAGGATCAGATAGAAAACCAGAACCGGCACCGATATCAGGGTGAGGTAGGCCATCAGCTCTCCCCAGGCGACGTTGAGCTGGAAGAAATATCCAAGCCCCACCATGATCGGTCGGTGGGCCTCATCCTGAACGACGATGAGCGGCCAGAGGTATTGCTCGTTGTACATTTTCAGGGATTTCAGGATCACCGCCGTCGCCAGCACCGGTCCGGAAAGCGGCATGACAACGCGGCGGTAGACCTGGAACCAGCTCGCACCTTCGGCCCTGGCCGCCTCGATCAGTTCTCTGGGTAGATCCTTGAAATACTGAACGAAAAGAAAGACTGTCAGCGCGTCAACAATCCATGGAACGATCTGGACCCGGTAGGTGTTGAGCCAGCCCCACTCGACTCCCTCCACGCCGATCCAGGGTAGCCGAGACACCATAAGCAGTAGCGGTACGGCGATGGTTTCGAAAGGGATGATGAGAGTTGCCAGGACGATCGACAGCGCGGCGTCCCGCCCGCTCCATTTCATGTATACGAACGCGAAGGCCGCAAGAGAGCAGATCGCCACCGACATGCTAACGGTAACGATTGTGACAAAGATCGAGTTCAGCATGAACCGCCCGATCGGCGCCCGATCGAAAGCGGCGCGATAATTGTCAAGACTTATATCTCCGACCGGCAGGAAGGCGCGCAGGCTCGACGTATCCTGCAGAAGTTGTTGGTCGGGTTTCAGCGAGGAGATGATCATGAAAACCAGTGGAAAGGCGAAAACGAGTGCCACAAGCGTTAGGACGGCATAGCGCGTCACGAGTCTCAGCCCGGCATTTTCCTTTGTGACGAGTGCCATCAGCTTCGGTCCCTGGTCAGATAGCGCTGGGTAAGCGATATCAACAGCACAATGAAAAACAGGAGCACCGAGATCGTCGATCCGCCTGAAATGTCCTGCTTGCCGTAACCACGCTCGACGGCCTGGAAAACCAGGGTCTGCGTGCTGTCGAGCGGACCGCCATTGGTCATCACGTCGATCTGCGCGAAGAGCGCGAAGGCCTGCATCGTGATCACTATCAGAACCAGAACGGCGGTGTTTCTGAGCCCTGGCCAGGTCACGTATCGGAAGGTCTGCCATTTGCTGGCGCCTTCGATGGCCGCGACCTCGTAGAGAGTCGGCGAAATTGTCTGCAGTCCTGATAGCCAGATCACCATGTGAAAGCCGACCGCCTGCCACGCCGACATCACGATTATCGAGCCGAGGGCGGTTTCCGGCTGGCCCAGCCAGTCGACAGGCGGGAAAAGACCGAAGCTCAACGCCCCTAGGATGTTGTTGAGAAGCCCATCGCCGCCATCGTAGATGAACCGCCACAACAGCGAGATCACGACGATCGAGATCACGACCGGCATGAAATAGATCGTTCGGAAGAAATTTATTCCGCGGAGTTTCTGGTTGATCAGCAGCGCCAGCAGAAGCGCGCCGCCACCCTGGAGCGGCACGATGAAGAACACGAATGTCAGCGTGTTGGCCAACGCTTTCCAGAAAACGACATCGCTGGCAATTACGACCCTGGCGTTCTCTCCGGACCGCCAACGGAACCATTCGCGCATCCCCCGGTATTGGGGAAAGTCCGGATTTCGCGTGACGGTCCGGACGCGGGGGTAGGTGAGATCGCCGAGCTCGTTCAGGACCGCCGCGCCGTTTTCGTCCCGTTCGGGCCCCAGTGTAATGACTGACAGTCCCAGCAGGTCGCGATAGTTTTCCAGTCCGACGAACTGGGTGGGATTGGGCGATATCAGCCGCTGGTTTGTCAAAGACAGATAGAACGCGAAGAAGAAAGGCAGAATGATGAATATCGTGATAAGCGCGAATGCGGGGAGCGCGAAGCCCCAACCCGCCCGGTTGGAGATAGTGAGTCTCGATGCCATCGCGCTGCCCCGCTGGGAGGCCGGAAGCGTTCGGTCCACTTCCGGCCTGAAGCTTTAGTGACCGTAGCCCCCGTTGGCTTCGATGTCAGCGTCGATCTCGTCGACGGCGGCGTCCAGCGTGTCGGCAACATCGGCACCGTTGGCGATATCCGCGAGTGCCTTTTCGAAGACTTTCGCGGCGACCACATAACCGGGAGTCACCGGACGGACGAGCGCCTGAGCGTCGGAAAGCGCGAAGAACGGTTCCAGCGGGCCGCCTTGGGCATATCTCTCGGTCATGGCCGCCGCTTCCCTCGTCGACGGGATCAGTCCGATTCCGTCGGAGAAGGCCGCGAGGTATCTATCCTGCAGGGCGAACTCCACGAAAGCCGCCGCTCCTTCAGGGAATTCGCAGGTCGCGGAAACACCGAACTGCCAGGAGGCCGCACCGATGGTCGAACCGTTGCCGAAATCCGGGGCCGGCAGAAAGAGCGCGTCATCGACACCGGCGTCCAGGGTCGCAGCCGCGGCCCAGTTGCCGTTCCAGGCGAAAGCGTATCTGCCTTCGATGAAGCCGGAGTCGCGATCCGCCGGATCCTGCGAGGTTCCCGGTGCGAGGCCGGCGGTGAAAAGATTCTGCCACCACTCGCCGAACGCGAGGGCGGCATCGCCGTTGAGCGCACCTTCCGCGGTCAGGTAGGTCGAACGGTCGACGATGTCACCGCCGAAGCTCTGGAGGAAAGGCGAGAAAGCGTAAGGGTACCATTCACCTGTCCAGGCCATGCCCAGATCAAGGGCGAAGTCGTAGTTGCCGGACGTCTTGGCCGTTTCGAGCGCGGCGTTGAACTCGTCAAGCGTCCAAGGGTTGTCCAGGGTAGGTGTTCTGAGGCCGAGTTCATCGAGTGTCGACTGCCGGGTGTAGAGCGCGACGGCGGCGTCCCATAGACCGACGGAATACACTTCGCCGCCCCATCGACCGACCGTGGCGTCGAGATGACCCTCAATCGCCGCGTCCGCGACCGGCAATGGCTGCATGTATCCCGCCCAGGCCCAGTTCGGCATCACCGGGCCGTCGACGTCGAGGATACAGGGAAGATTTCCGGCAAGCGCTGCGGCGACAATGGAATCATTGTAACTACCCTGTGGAAAGCTCTCGACCGCGACCGACCAGTCCGACTGCCCGGAATTGAAGTCGGAAACGATCCCATCGAGGATTTCACTTTCGACCTCATTGCCGGCGCCATGGTACCATAAGGTCAGTTCGGTCTGGGCGGTTGCAACGGTTGCGACCCCCCCCAGTGCAATGGAACAGATCAGGTATCTCATTTTCGTCCTCCTGTTGACGAGGTATCCTCAATTGGTATCGTGAATGGTGACAAACCGTCCCGTCCCTGGCATTACGGGCATTCTGGCGACCAGCCGGGACTTCGGCACCATAACGCGAAAGAGAAATGTCAGGCAAGGCGCTATCGACCTCGGGGGCCGGGTAGACGGGGGCGTTGCCGCCCCGTCCCCCACGGACCCGGGCGTGCGCGATTGGCGCAGCCGTTTCCTCGCATGTCGGGTCCGCTCAGGTGGCGTGGTTCGACCGAGGGACCCTGGCACCCGGTGGCGGGAAGCGCGGGAGGACGGTTTTGGGCGGGACCCGGGGTATGCGCCCTTCCCGGCCGCGCCGCCAGCTTCTGACGGCAGCGCCACCGAACCGGGGCGGTTGCCTGCCGTTGCCTTCCAGACCACAGTGGTTGGGGTGAACCCGGATCACGCCGGGACGCCGCCCGCTGGACCCGGGGAGGTTCGTGCCGGTGCGTTTCGCACCGCTGCCGGATCGCCTTTATGGCCCGGCGCCCTTTCCGTGACCCGCCCCGGAGATGGGTGAGGCCGGGAAAGTCGGGCCGGTTATCGCGGGCGGCGCGCCGCCCGCGGGCCTGAGGTCCACTACCCTCGTCTTGGTCGGATGGAGAGTCAGCCCATGCGTCCGAACCGCTTCCCCAGACTGTCGGGTGCCCGCTCGCGGTCCCGGCGGTTCCCGCAGGCGATGACGAAGTCATCCGCGTAGCGTATGAGCCGGCGGGCTCCCGGGCGTGGCCGCTCGCTCTCCTCCATCCACCTGTTCAGCGCGTGGTGCGGGAAGATGTTGGATGGCGGTGGCGTGATGACGTCCATCTGGACCACCTCGAGGAGGCGCGTCCTCACGACACCCGGGCCGCCTGAACCGCGGGCACGGGCAGACAGCGATGCCCATTCAGACCGAACTGACGTTGCCGCGAAGAAATCCGCGTTCGGGCGGCCTTAAGGTGCTTTACCTCAGGCACATCGAGTGTTTCAGGAAAAGTACTGGATCAGTGCGGTTCGGAATTCTGTCACGATAGGCACTCCCTCAATGGGCACCGATCGATGATTGAACAAATCCAGTTCAACTGCCTTTCATTTTGGACTAGCGTGACACGATGGAACCCGAACTGACATACCATCAGGCGATGAACCTTCTGGAGTGGCAGTTCGAGCTTGGCGTCGACGAGGTCATCGGCGAGGCGCCGGTAAACCGGTATGACCTGCCCGCGACCTCTCCGGCTTTCAGAGAGATCTCTCCGGGCTCCGGAAACACGTCCCGGGGAGCCGGGCCCGGGACATCGGATACCGCACCGAACGCGGGCCCGAAGGTGGATCCGGCGCGGGAAGCACATGGAATCGCGGCGGAAATCGATTCGCTGGACAGTCTGAGGGAAGCGGTCGCGGCCTTCCCGTACTGCGAACTGAGGCGTGGCGCGCGCAAAACCGTTTTCGCCGACGGGAACCCCGAGGCGCGAGTGATGGTGATCGGTGAGGCGCCCGGACGCGACGAGGATTTCCATGGCAAGCCTTTCGTCGGGCGCGCGGGACAGCTGCTGGATCTCATGTTCGAGGCGATCGGAATGCACCGTGAAGAAACGGATCGCGACCGGGCCCTTTACATCACCAACATACTGCCATGGCGACCTCCCCGGAACCGTGACCCGAAACCCGAAGAGATGGGCATGATGCTGCCCTTCGTTCACCGTCACATAGAACTGGCCGAACCGGAAATCCTGATTTTGATGGGAAACATCTCATGCCAGGCATTGCTGGGCCGCCGCGGCATCACCAGGCTGCGCGGAAACTGGACCGATGTGCTTGGCCATCCGGCGCTTCCCATGTTCCATCCAGCATACCTGCTACGCAATCCTAGGGCAAAACGGGAAGCGTGGGCCGACCTCCTGACGCTGCGGTCAAGGCTGGAGGCATCCTGATCCGTCTTCACTCTCCGCGCTCGTTATCGGCCAACCGGATTCCCCGTTCGAAACCGGGCATGGCGTCAGGGGGCCGAATTCAAGAGCGGGATTCAGGTCGTCGGCGGAGGCATCCGGAATCATTACAACTTCCGCCAGATGCCCGGACCGGCGGCTGATCCCCGCGCCATTCCGGCCAAAAGACAGGATGCTGTCGGCTTGCGGCGAACGGTTGTGATCCACGATGTAGAGTTGCGAATTCCGATTACGTCGGTTTGCGATGGCAATCGGCTGCGGACGACGGGTTGCCATGGGTCGCTGACGTTTCCGGCATTGAGAACGTGTCCTACGCTATTACGTCGGCAAGAGCGATCGTAGCGGACAGAGCGTTCGAGCGCGGAGATTTCGGACACTACTTAAACGAGTGCCGGGAATCGAAAGTTCCGGACATCCCGTTCAGACGCCGGTTTGTTTTGAAAATCACGGCGCAAGAGGCCTGAAACGCGGCGTCACGGGCAATTTGTTGGGGCGTGCCCACACCATTCCCTCCCAAACGCTGATGATCGTGTCGAACCGCTTACCCCGCGTTGGCAATAAATTTCCAACTGCCCGAGCAAAGCCACGCCCACTACGAGTATGGATCCCTTTGGACGGACGCCCCCGGGCGACGGCATGGTCTGTATCGGTGACGATGGCGATAAGCACCTGTGAGGAGTGGAGACATGCGGGCGGTCACGTCCCCACTTTTTCCCGCGCGGATCCCGATTGAACCCCAAATCCCAAACTGGGTAACCGCTCCTCCCGCGCGCCACATTGACCAAAGAGGCGCGAGGCGTTAGGTCATCGCGGCGGCAGGAGCCAGTGAACCGGTGGATATGGGCGAAATCGACGAATCCAGGGAATTCATACCGGTCCGCATCGCGGTCCTCACCGTTTCGGACACGCGGAGCCTTGGCGAAGACAGATCAGGCGCGGCGCTGGTGAGCCGGATCCAGGACGCCGGCCACACGTTAGTCGACCGTAGAATCCTGCCGGACAGCCGGGAACTTATCTCGCGGCAGCTTCGCGAATGGTGCGCTGACGCCCGAATTGACGCGGTGATATCGACGGGCGGCACCGGTCTGACCGGCCGCGACGTGACGGTCGAGGCGCACCGGGAAATCTACGAAAAGGAGATCGACGCGTTCGGCACGGTGTTCGCGATCGTATCCATGCGGAAGATCGGCACATCGGCGGTGCAGTCACGGGCTACCGGAGGTGTCGCCCAGGGAACCTACCTCTTCGCGCTACCGGGTTCTCCCGGCGCCTGCCGGGACGCCTGGGACGAAATTCTGGCACCGCAGTTCGATTACCGTCACCGGCCCTGTAACTTTGTCGAGATCATTCCAAGACTGGAGGAACACAGGCGACGGAAATAGCGTTCCCGCCCGTTTACAGATGGGACCGTGCTTCCCTTTACATCCGGTCAACGTGAGTTAATGCTAAATCCCTGTTGAGAAAGCCGTGAAAGTTTCACGTATGCGATTCCTGCGTCGTTCACTCGTCGGCCTCTTCCTTCTTTCGCTCGCGTTCGGTCTGCTGGCCTATGCCGGCCAGTCGATACGTGACGCGCTGCAGACCCGCTGGGCGGAGGAAAACCGTCCGCGACCGGCGAGGGAGCGTGTCTTTTCCGCTAACGTCATAACTTATGAATCAGGCACCGCAACGCCGATCATGACCGTATTCGGCGAAGTCCGCAGCCGTAGAACGCTTGAACTGCGGGTCAGAAGCGCGGGCACGGTGGTCGAGCTCGCGGAAAGCTTCGAGGAAGGCGGAAGGGTTCGGGCGGGCGAACTCCTCCTTCGCGTGGATCCCTCCGACGCCCAGGCGGCGCTTGACGTCGCAATGGCGGATCTGGCCGAAGCCGAGGCTGAACTGCGCGAGGCGGCCGCTGGCCTTGGGATCTCCCGGGAGAATGTGGAAGCCGCGCGCGACCAGCTTGCCCTGCGGGAGCAGGCACTGGAACGGCAGAAGAGCCTGATGGAACGCGGCGTGGGAACCGAGGCGGCGGCGGAAACGGCGGCTCTTGCCGAAACGGCGGCGAAGCAGACCGTTCTGTCGCGACGCCAGGCTCTCGCCCAGGCCGAAGCGAGGGTGGAACAGGCGAAAACCTCGCTCTCCCGCTACCGTATCGCCCTAAGCGAGGCGGAGAGACGCCTGGCCGAAACCGAGCTTCATGCCGGCTTCTCCGGCACGCTGAGCGCGGTGAACGTCGTTCAGGGAGGGCTGGTACAGACAAATGAACGCGTGGCCAGACTGGTTGATCCCGAAGCGCTGGAAGTGGCGTTCAGGGTCTCGATCACCGAATATCTGCGGCTGCTCGGCGGGTCGGGCGCACTCATCCCGGCCCAGGTCGACGTGACGCTCGACGTGCTGGGCTATGACCTGACGACAAATGGCAGGATCAGTCGCGAAAGCGCGAACGTAGAGCAGGGACAGACGGGACGCCTTCTGTTCGCGCAGCTTGAACGGGCCACCGGCTTCCGCCCGGGCGATTTCGTGACGGTCAGGATCAGGGAGCCGGAGCTGGAGTCCGTCGCGATACTGCCAGCGACGGCGATCGATTCGGCGAACTCGGTTCTGGTCGTCGGCGAGGATGACAGACTCCAGGTGGCGGAGGTGAGTCTGCTTCGTCGCCAGGGCGATAAAGTGATGGTGCGCGCGCGTGATCTGGACGGGCGTGAGATCGTCTCGGAGCGATCGCCGCTTCTGGGCGCCGGAATCAGGATACGTCCGGTCCGGCCCGAAAACGCCCGGGTACCCGATGAGACCGAGATGGTCGAACTGACCGATGAACGGCGCGCGAGACTCGTGGCGTTCATCGAGGGCAACCGGCGCATGCCAGCCGAGGCGAAAGCGAGGATTCTGGATCGGCTGAGCCAGAAACGGGTTCCGGCCGACATGGTCGCCCGAATCGAATCGAGGATGTGAGGTCACCAGATCATGCGCCGAGACCGGGTTCCCCGCCAACCGTTATCCGATACCATGCATCCCCGAACCGCCGGTATTTCCAATTCCGCGCCCGCCCGCGGAAACCCTTGCCGAGGTCTCGACAGACACGCGGAGAGGGCTTTAACCGTTTCAAGGAACGCCACCCCCGGTAACGCCGCTCCGGAATCCCGACCCCGGAAGTGCCGTCATGGATGAGCGGTTCCCGCGCGCCGGAGGCGTACTGAGCTACTTCGTACGCCACCGCACGGCCGCCAACCTGCTCCTGGTGATTCTCATAGCCGCGGGGGTCGCGGCTTTCCCGAAGATGCGCGCGCAGTTCTTTCCGGATGTCATCATCGACAACATTCGGGTCGGCGTCACATGGCAGGGCGCCGGCGCCGCGGACGTCGACCGCGCTATCGTCCAGATCCTGGAGCCGGCGCTGCTGTCGCTTGAGGGCGTGGAAGGCTCCGAGGCGACCAGCCGTGAGGGTTCGGCGAACATCTCGCTTGATTTCGAGCCCGGCTGGGATATGTCACGCGCCCTCGACGATGTTCAGACGGCCGTGGACTCGGTAGGCGACCTGCCGGAAGAGGCGGAGGAACCGGAGGTGCGCCGCGGCGCCTGGCGTGACCGGGTTACCGACGTCGTGATCACCGGACCCGTCGGGGTCGACCAGCTTGGTAGATTCGCTGACGAACTCCTCGCGCGCCTGTTCGCGGCGGGTGTCACCCGAACCAGCATTCGTGGCATCGCCGACCCCAGGACAGTCGTCGAAACGCCGTCGCTGGCGCTTATCCAGAATGACCTCTCGATGCGCGAGATCGCCGATGCGATCGCGGGAGAGGCGGCGGCGGATCCGGCTGGAGACGTCGATGGCGCCAACACCAGGATCCGCACCGGGGTGGCGAAAACCGACGCCGACGCAATCACCGGAATTGTCCTGCGGTCGAATCCGGACGGATCCAAGCTCACGGTCGGCGACGTCGGTACGGTGACCGTGGGAGAAGTCAACCGTGAGCGGGCGTATTTCGTGGGAGAGAACGCGGCGGTCTCCATAAGGGTCGACCGTAGCGACAAGGGTGACGCCATTGACATCCAGCGCACCGTCGAGCGGGTCGCGGACGAGTTTCGGCTGACACTCCCGGACTCCGTCAGCGTTGAACTGATCCGGACGCGGGCGGAAGCAATCACCGGCCGCCTCAACATCCTGCTGGAAAACGGACTGCTCGGCCTCGGTCTGGTCGTGCTGCTGCTATTCCTGTTTCTCAACGCCCGTACGGCATTCTGGGTGGCGGCAGGCATTCCGGTCGCGATGACCGCGGCATTCGCGATGATGTATGCCTTCGACTTCACCATCAACATGATCTCGCTGTTCGCCTTGATCATAACGCTCGGAATTGTCGTGGACGACGCCATCGTAGTGGGCGAACATGCCGATTTTCGCGCCAGAAGGCTGGGAGAGGCCCCGGTCCAAGCCGCCGAGAACGCTGCCCGACGCATGTTTCCCCCTGTCCTCTCGGCGACGGTGACCACCATCATCGCGTTCTTCGGGCTGGTGACGATCGGTGGCAGGTTCGGGGATCTGATCGCCGATATTCCATTCACGGTGATCGTGGTGCTCGCCGCGTCGCTGCTGGAGTGTTTCCTGATTCTGCCTAACCACATGGCGCACTCGCTGGCCCACTCCACGAAGCGACATTGGTACGACTTTCCCAGCCATGTCGTGAATATCGGGTTCGGTTGGTTCCGCGAATCGGTTTTCAGGCCGCTGATCCGCCAGGTGGTCGTGGCGCGCTACCCGGTCCTCGCGGGCGCCGCGCTGGTGCTTGCCAGCCAGATCGCGCCCTTCATTACCGGCGACCTGCAATGGCGGTTTTTCAACGCCCCTGAACGGAGTTCGGTTTCCGGCAACTTCGCCATGGCGCCCAGCGCAACGCGCGAGGATACGATGGAAATGATGCGCGAGATGCAGCGCGCGACCGACGCTGTGGCCAGACGTTTGGAGGAGAGGCACGGCACGACCCCGCTTGACTATGTCATCGCCGAGGTTGGCGGCAACACCGGCCGGGGTCTCAGTGGCGTCGAGAGCAAGGAAACCTACCAGCTCGGAGCCATCGGCATCGAGCTGATCGATGCGGATCTACGCCCATATTCCTCCCTTCAGTTCGTCGGCGAGCTTCAGGACGAAGTCCGCCGCCACCCATTGGTGGAGACGATCAGCTTTAGGGGATGGCGCGTGGGCCCCGGAGGCGATGCCCTGGATGTGCAGCTTTACGGTACCGACAACGACACCCTGAAAGCCGCCGCGGAGGCCCTGAAAACCCAGCTTGGGCAATATCCGGAGATCTCGGCGCTTGAGGACTCGCTCTCATTCGACAAGGAAGAGCTCGTCCTCCAACTTACACCGCAAGGCAAGGCACTGGGCTTCACCACCGATGAACTCGGCAAAATTCTGAGAAACCGGCTGAACGGTGTCGAAGCGGCGACATATCCCGTCGGTCTGCGTAGCGCGTCGATCTGGGTGGAACTCCCGGCGGACGAGCTCACGGCCGATTTCCTTGAACGGACCAGGATGCGGACGCAGGCCGGTGAATACGTACCGCTCGCGGACATCGTCAGCGTCGAGACGCGAGAGGGCTTCTCGACGGTGCGGCGGGAAAACGGCCTTAGACTCGTTTCGATCACCGGCGACATTTCCGAAGACGATCCGGCGCGCGCCAACGAAATCATTCAGACGCTGCGGTCCGACTTTCTTCCGGCGATCGAGGAGAGGTTCGGGGTCACGTCGGCGCTATCCGGACTGGTCGAGGAGGAAAAGGAGTTCCTCGACAACGCACGCGTCGGATTCCTACTGTGTCTTCTGGGCATATACCTCTGTCTTTCATGGATATTCTCGAGCTGGATCAGGCCGTTGGTCGTGATGGCCGTCATTCCGTTCGGCCTGACGGGCGCTTTCTGGGGTCATCTTCACTGGGATGTCCCGCTGAGCATGTTCTCCGTGGTCGGGCTGATCGGGATGACGGGAATCATCATCAATGACTCCATCGTGCTGGCGACGACAATCGATGGTTACGCCCGCGAGCGCGGGCTGTTTCCGGCAATCGTCGATGGTGTCTGCGACCGACTCAGGGCGGTGCTTCTGACAACACTCACCACCGTGCTGGGCCTCTCGCCACTTCTTTACGAGCAGTCGCAGCAGGCACAGTTCCTGAAACCGACCGTGATCACGCTGGTTTACGGACTGGGCTTCGGCATGCTGCTTGTTCTATTGGTCATTCCCGCTCTGATGGCTCTGCAGCAGGACATAGGCCACCAGCTCAGTGGCCTGCGGCGCGCGTTGAGGCTCAGGCGGCGGGGATGGCCGGCAGCGGCTGCTACGGCGGCTGCGGCGGTAGCCGTCGCGGGACTGTTCGCCGGAACGTTGGGTTGGACAACCCTGAACGGCGCGCTGCCTCCGTTTCTGCTGGAGCGCCTACCGACGGCATGGGCTGAGATGGCGGGTACGTCCGCGCTCTCATTCGCGTTCGCGCTGTTCGCCGCGGGAACCACCGTGCTGCTTGTCGTGACATACGTGTTTTCCGCCACACTCCTGGCTATCTTCCGCCCCGCGCGAAAGACATAAGAACGGGTGGGAACCCCGGATGTCGGCCCGGCCGTCCGCAGGAGGACATTCGCCGGGACGTTCTGGCTTTGATCTCGCTGAAAGTCGTCGGAGGGAAACGCTACCCAGCACAGCCGTCGATGTCTACCGCGCGCTCGCCGCTGAGCACGGTCACGCGAATCGAACTCCTGTCAAGAAGGAAAGGCTTTCCGGACGGCGGCACCAGTTCGGTCACCGCCGTGAGTCTGTTTCCCGTCCTTAGCGTACTGGCGTCCGCCACCCAGACGGAACGGTCAGGCAGCTCGAACACAACGACTTCGTGCGACCCGATTTCCGGCATGTCGATATCGGCGGTCAGGCGCAGGCCATCCGAAATGGGTTCGACTTCACAGGTTATTGTCTTCAGTCCCGCCTCCCCGGCGGTTAGCGGTCTTGATTCGAGCGCCGCGTCAATGCGCGGATCCCGGTTCCCCCGACCGCTTAGATCAGCGGAAATCCGGGCATTGACGGGCATGCAGATATCCTTGCAAACGCCAAGCGCGACTTCCGAGCGAAGGGCCACACGCTTGCCTTGGGAATGTGGAGTCAGCTCGATGGGCAGCACCAGTTCGTCACTATAGCCCACGGAACGCAGCCCGTTCAGGAAAAAAACCTCGGGAACGGGCCAGTGAAGATCGACCGATGCAAGATTGCGGCTGCCTGACCAGTCGAACCGCGGGGGAACGCTCGTTTCTCCGGGCGCGCGCCAGTAGGTTTTCCAGCCCGGTGCGAGACGGACCCGCAAAGCCGCTACGTGAGTGCCGGTTTCCGTACGCCATCCGGGCAGAACATCGAATTGAACCACATCATCAAGCGAAAAGTGGTCCGAATCGGCGAATGCCACCGTATACGATAGACACAGAGAGAGTGCCGAGAATTTCAGAAGGCCTAGCATAGCGGTCAATCTAGGCATTCAGCGGCAGGGAGGAAATCACAATCGAATGAACGGGCGCTATCGGTCAGTCAGTCGCACTTGCGCATCGACCCGGGCATTGCGTTATGCTGTATCCATGAACATCGATTTCGTAGACCTGTCCGGCAAACTGCTGATTGCCATGCCCGGAATGGGCGATCCACGCTTCGAGAAGAGCGTGATTTTCATGTGTGCCCATTCGGCGGACGGCTCGATGGGCCTTATCATAAACAAACCCGCCTCCGACCTGAGACTGAAAGACCTGCTTAAACAGCTTGACATCTCCCCCGGCGACCAGAGTGGCGGAATGCCGGTTCACTTCGGAGGCCCGGTCGAGCACGGCCGTGGTTTCGTGCTGCATTCCGGCGAATACATGATTCCGAATTCAACGCTGCGCGTTGACGACCGCTTTGGAATGACCGCAACTCTGGATATCCTTCAGGCCATGGCGGAGGGTGGCGGTCCGGAAAGGCGCATTCTCGCGTTGGGTTATGCCGGCTGGGGATCCGGGCAACTGGAGGAAGAGATACAGCGTAACGGCTGGCTGACGTGCGAGGCCCTGCCCGATATCGTGTTTTCCACCGATGACGAAGGTAAATGGGTAGCGGCGCTGGCGTCCCTCGGGATCGATCCGATCATGCTGAGCCCGCAGGCGGGAAGGGCCTGAACATCAATCGTCCCGCCAGCGTCGTGGGACGGCGTTGGGTCAGGTCAGCGGCGCGGCTGCCCGTCTCAAACGGTCGTTGATGGCCCTGCCCAGTCCCGTTTCCGGAATCGGCGACACCGCGGCCGCGCGCCCCCGCGTATCGAGAGCTTGGAGACACCTGAACAGGTTGGCCGCGGCTTCGACAAGATTTCCACTGGGCGAAAGACTGAGGTCAGCATTCGTTACCGGGCCAAACCCGACCAGAACCTCACCACTACGCCTGCATGAGGCGTTCAGTCGTAGCGGAACACCCGGCGAGTAATGCGAGGCGATCTGTCCGGGGGCGTTCGGCATATCCGGATCGTCACGCACCGATAGCCTTGCGCCGATGCGGGCCTCCATTTCCTCCACCGTAAGTCCACCCGGCCTTAGAAGCACGGGGCCCGGGGCGACAATTGTGGATTCAAGGCCTATCGCACAGTGTCCACCATCAAGGATCGCGTCAATGCGTCCGGACAGGCCAGCGGCGACATGACCTGCCGTTGTAGGGCTAACCTTGCCGGAGGGGTTGGCGGAGGGTGCGGCAATCGGCCTGCCGGTCTTTGCGAGCAGGCGCAAGGCGACCGGGTGATCGGGGACACGTACCGCGATACTGTCCAGACCGGCCGTGGCCAGAGGATCGATGTCGGCTCCGCCGAGCTTTGGCAGGACGAGTGTCAGCGCCCCCGGCCAGAAGGATTCCGCGAGCCTTTCCGAAACCGGGTCGAACCGAACCAGACGGCGGGCATGGGAAAGGTCCCGCAAATGAACGATCAGAGGATTGAACGCAGGGCGGCGTTTAGCCTCGAATACGCGCGCCACCGCCGCGCCACTCGTGGCATCCGCACCCAGACCGTAAACGGTTTCGGTCGGAAAGGCCACAAGCCCACCGTTTTGAAGGATGGCGGCGGCGCGGGCGAGTCCGGCGTCATCGATGGCGAGGATTTCGGTCAGCGATTCATCCATCTACACGGAATCCTTCACCAATTTTGCCATACGAGGACGGATGCGGTGACATATGACTTAATTGCGGACACTAACACACGTAAGCCGTGCAGACTCCATACGGAGACAGTGTAACTGTGCCCAGAGCGTATTCAAGAACCGCGGAGAACCCGGCGCTATGGCCAATGGCCGAACGCATCCAACTTGGCCCGGAAAGCCCCTCAGACCGTTCCCCCAGCGGTGCGCGTAATCGGTTGCCGCTCCGGTGGCCGTCGACCTGGGCCTCCTCGCGGTATCCGTCGTCTGGCTCAAAACAGGTACGTCTCGCATATCCCCAGGGCTGCGTTCGATCGGCGAATTATAACGTTCCCGGAGCGACCCGCCGTCCGGGCGGTCCGGAACGGGTCTGCCGGAACGTCCGGATGGCGACGCCAGTCCCCGAATATCGGAAACCATGCCCGCGCAAATCCCGACAGCGGCGGCGGAGCCGACACACACACCGTGCGCTTGCGCATCTCCGGAGGTCGGGCCATATCGGGCACACTGACGCCTGCCAAACCAACCTGAAGGGCATAGGATGTCATTTCGCGCGCCAATTCCAGAGTTCAGGTTCCTGTTCGAACAAGTCATCGGCTTCGGGAAAGTGAACGCGACCCTACGGTTCGCGGATATGGACCTAACCACCGTTGAGGCCATCCTGAGCGAGGCCGGGAAGCTCTGCGAGGAAGTGCTCGCGCCGGTCCGCCGGAGCGGCGATGTCCACCCGGCGCACCTTGAAAACGGGGTCGTGCGCACGTCTCCGGGTTTTGCGGAGGCCTACCGCGCAATCGCCGAAGGCGGCTGGGTCGCCGTCAGCGCGCGGCCCGAATATGGCGGCATGGGCCTGCCGCTTACGGTTTCAACCGCCATCAATGATATGATGTCCGCGTCATGTCCGGCACTTCAACTCAATCCATTGATGACCCAGGGACAGATCGAGGCTTTGGAGAACCATGCCAGTGAAGCGATGAGGGGTCTCTACCTTCCCAAACTCGTCAATGGTGAGTGGTGCGGAACGATGAACCTGACCGAACCGCAGGCAGGAAGCGATGTTGGCGCGCTTCGCTCGAAAGCGAAGCCGATCGGAGATGGCTCCTACGCGATCACCGGGCAAAAAATCTTCATTTCGTGGGCGGACAACGATTTCTCGGAGAACGTCTGCCATCTCGTACTCGCGCGACTGCCTGACGCGGCGCCCGGCACCAAGGGACTCTCACTGTTTCTGGTGCCTAAGCTGATTCCGGACCCCAACGGTAAACCGGGTGCGGCGAACTCGCTCAGGGTTGTGAGCCTCGAGCATAAGATGGGTCTTCACGGCTCGCCCACTGCCGTAATGCAGTACGATGGCGCGACTGGCTGGATAGTCGGACGCGAGCATGGCGGCATGGCGGCGATGTTCACCATGATGAACAATGCGCGGTTAGGCGTGGGAGTGCAGGGAATCGGCTGTGCGGAAGGCGCGTTCCAACAGGCATTTCAGCACGCGATGGATCGCCGGCAGGGGCGGTCGCCCGTTCCGGACGGTACAGGTGCGATCATCGATCATGCCGACGTTCGGCGGATGCTGGCGACAATGAAGGCCGAGCTTTTCGCCGCTCGGTCCATCGCGCTCTCCACCGCGGTGGCATTGGACATGGCAGGCGCCACCGATGATCCCGGCTGGCGGGCGAGAGCCGCGCTGCTGACACCGATCGCGAAAGCCTATGGAACGGACTCCGGAATCGCCGTGGCCGAAATGGGTATCCAGGTCCACGGTGGAATGGGATATATTGAGGAGACCGGCGCAGGGCAGTTTTATCGGGACGTTCGGGTCACCGCGATCTACGAAGGAACGAACGGAATCCAGTCGATCGACCTCGTGGGCCGCAAAATGATGGATGGCGGTGCGGCGGCCAATCGGCTTATCGATGAAATCATGTCGAGCGCAGAGGCCGCCAACCATGTTTTGCCCGGCCCCTCGCAGTCGGTAAGTGAAGCGGCGAAGAGATTGCGTGACACAACCGAATGGTTAGTGGCCAAGCGACCGAACGAGCGGTACGCCGTCGCGGTGCCCTACCTGCGCGCTTTCGCGAGAGTGCTCGGGGGACATTATCATCTGAAGGCGGCAGTGGCTGGGCGTGGGGGTGCACGCGAAGCTCTCGCAAGGTTCTTTTTGGCACGGCTTCTACCGGAGCATATCGGGTTATGCACCCATGTCCGGGAAGGCTCGGAAGGAATAGACGCGCTCGGACCCGAGGCGCTTGCGGTATAATGGATCGCGACGCACGCCTGAGCTATCCATTCCCCACCCCGCCGGAAGCGGGCGCGGCCGTTGAACTCGCCGACGGGGTTCTTTGGCTGCGCATGCAGCTCCCGATGAAACCCGACCATGTCAACTCCTACGCCTTTCGCGAAAAGGATGGCTGGACAATAGTTGACACCGGCTTGGACACCGGTAGCTGCCGCGCGGCTTGGGAGAAGGCGTTTGCCGGACCCTTGAACGGCGCGCCAGTGCGCCGGATCCTCGTCACCCATCACCATCCGGACCACATCGGCCTGGCAGGATGGTTCGAGACCTCGCAGGGTGCCGAACTTTTCACGACCCGCACCGCGTGGCTGATGGCGAGGATGCTGACTCTGGACATACAGCCTTCGCCGGTTCCCGAGACTCTGGACTTTTGGCGCAGCGCAGGAATGCCATCAGAACTGATCGAGAAACGCCGGGCGGAACGCCCGTTCAATTTCTCGGACGTTGTGGCGCATCTGCCACTGGGATTCCGGAGGATTCAGGAGGGAGACGTGATTGAGATTGGAGGCCGGCAATGGGACGTGCGCATCGGTGAAGGTCATGGGCCCGAGCACGCAACGCTCTGGTCACGGGATGGGGAGTTGGTGATCGGCGGCGACCAGTTGCTGCCGACAATTTCGCCCAATCTGGGAGTCTACGCGACCGAACCTGACGCCGACCCGGTCCGTGAGTGGATCGAAGCCTGCGAGCGGCTGCGTCGGGGCGCAACGGCCACGCAGCTCGTCCTGCCGGGACACGGGCGTCCATTCACCGGTTTACCGGAACGCTTCAGGCAACTCATCGACAACCATCTTGGCGCACTTGACCGGCTACTCGAATTTTTGGGCGAACCCCATACCGCTGTGGACTGTTTCAAGACGTTGTTCGCGCGAGAGATCGGACCGGGCGAATACGGGCTGGCGCTTGTGGAGTCCATGGCGCATCTCAACCATCTGCGAAAGCTTGGCAGGGCTGACCGGACGTTGCGTAGCGACGGTGCGTGGCTCTGGCAACGTTCGTAGGCTCCCGGCGGGAGAGAGATCGCTGATGGACCATCAGAGATCGCAAAGCTCCGAACCGTATTGAGTCAAGAATCGCGATGCGTACGGAAGATCCGATCGAGTGCGCGGATTCGCCCCGTCCTTGTTCGTGACAGCGGTCTATGGATCCGTTATATGCGTCGCCAAAGGGTAACCGGAAAGCGAACGCCAATGGCAGAACACCAGCATGGGGAAATGGATATCTCGGATCAGGAGTCGATGTTCGCCGGATTTGTCAGGTTCGTTGCGTGGACGATAGGGATTATCTTGATAGCGGTGATTCTTCTGGCCATGATTAACGCTTGAAAGATCCCGCCGCCGCCCAGACTCCAAAGCGAGCGGGATCGTCTTTGGACACGGCGCAGATCATCAACGCGGACCGGCCCGGGTTTACCGAAACCCCCGCGGACGCGGGAACTTTGTGAAACGCCAGCAGGAAAGTCCGCGTCGTCGATACGGAGCCCGGACACCGGATATTGACCGCATTGACTTTCCACGGCTCTCGACGAACCGAGAGTGCATTTGAGACAACGCGTTCGACAATCGCGGCTATCGGCGGCACTCGATTTCCTGGGCGGGAATTAAGGAATCGACGAGGCTCTCCATAGACTGAAACCGTTCGATAACTGCCGGAAGCGAAAATCCCACGCGAGCGCACGGCCGCGGAACCGGAAACCCGGGCCGGGTAGCGCATTGGTGGAATGGACGCTGTGCTGACAATCCCCCATCGATGCGGTCATGGCGGGATGCAGGCTTATACGTACTCAACGCTCATGATCTCATAGCACTTTTCGCCGCCCGGAGTACGCACTTCAACGCTGTCTTCCGTCCGTTTGCCCACCATCGCCCTTGCGAGCGGAGACCTCAGGTTCAGCTTACCCGACCGGATGTCGGCTTCGGGTTCGCCGACAATCTGATAAACGCTTTCCTCATCGGTTTCCTCATCCTTAAGCCTGACGGTGGCCCCAAACCTGACAACGGGACCGGACTGTCCTGACGGATCGATGATGTCAGCCTGCCCAAGGATGTTCTCAAGTTCCTTGATCCGGGCTTCCGTGAAACCCTGCTTTTCGCGAGCGGCATGGTATTCGGCGTTCTCGGAGAGGTCGCCATGCTCCCGCGCCTCGGCAATTGCCTGAATTATCGCCGGGCGGTCGAAGGATTTCAGTTGCCTGAGTTCGTCGCTTAGGGCGGCATGACCTGCTTTGGTAATGGGAATCTTTTTCATCGAGGGCTTTCCACTGAGTGCGGCATACTGATCTATCTGACTCAGCAGGACCTTGGCGATTGTCAAGCGTCAAGAGAGTCCCCGGGTGCATCCCATTTCTTGGGTCAGGGGTGATTTGGCGGTGATGAGAGGTTAGGGGGAAGGGCGGGACCGTTTCCGGTCCAGCGGTGGTCGCGGCGTTGGAGTCGCTGAACGCGCAGGGTCACGCGAAAAATGTGTGCGGAGGCCGCGGGAAGACGGGAAGCCGCCGCTCGGCCAAGGGAGCGAACGCCCCGAAGATGCCGAGAGACCGCTTCCAAAACAACCGTCGGGCTGACTTCTTCCATTGGTTGGCGACGCGGAAAGCGACAGCCTAATCCCCCACCGGGATTATGCGTCCTTCCATTTGATAGAACATCCCATCGATGGAATCTGTTCCTCCGGACCCGCGCCGGTCCCGGCAACAAGTGTCATCGCCTCGAAAAGATCACGGCGCACATTAGGCGATTCTGACTTTCGCCCCGAGGCATCGAGCCGCCCTCTGTACTGAAGTCCGAGCCCGGCGTTGAAGCCAAAGAAATCCGGAGTGCATACGGCCCCGTAAGCGCGGGCCGTATCCTGCGATTCATCATACAGATACGGAAAGGGGAAACTGTTCTGACGCGCCACACGGGCCATGTTTTCAAAGCTATCCTCGGGATACATGCCAGCATCATTGGCCGATATGGCTACCGTGCCAATCCCCATATGTTTCAGGTCAGTGGCATCCCGCACGATTCGGTCAAGCACCGACTTCACATAGGGGCAGTGATTGCATATGAACATGATCACCGTACCCTTCTTTCCCGCGATATCGCCGAGTGCGTAGATGTTTCCGTCGGTGGCGGGCAGGCGAAAGTCCGGTGCTTTCCAGCCAAAGTCGCAGACCGGTGGTGTGGCGGCCATCCTAAATCTCCTAATTTGCTCAACGCCCGAGAAAACGGTTGACGAACGGACCCCGAGGTTACGCCGGGCAGATCACCCTATCCGAATTATGGCCGTGGGATACGACTCCGATGGCCAGGCAATGACGGCGGAAAACGACTATGCGGGTGATCTTCGGCCGAGGCAAGACCTATCCTCCCACAAACAACTGCCTCGGCGGGAGTTGGCTGGTTTCGAGACGTGCTTCGGAATCGCATGCATATTAGTGAAAAATCCACTCTCGGGGAATCGGCCAAATGCGGGAAACGTTCGGGGATGGGCGCCACATAACGGCTCCGGTTAACGGCGCGTCATTCATGTCATCTTTAGCCGGCGGGAACCGAACATCAGGGATAACGGCGTGGATTCCGGCCGACGACACCGCAATCATCCAAACCAAACCCAAGAGCCATGCGTGCGGACGCCACCGGACCGGAACTCAGGCTTTTGCCGGACGACCGGACTAGGGGATTGATGCTGTTGGACCACGAAGCGTTCGGATCCACGGAATGGAGAGCCATACCAAGGGGGACGACGCCGGCCTGACCCATACCGGCCGCAAACCATTCGCCCGATCCACCGCTACACCCGGACTGTCCAAGGGAGAGACGTAAGGGGTTTGGAAAGCATCCGTGGCATGTGCCGCATTGTGGAGGATTTCGTTCGACTCTGGCCGGAAAGGCAATATCGTTGACCCGGAACCGCCAATGTCCGAATGTCAGGTGGTTGCTCGAGCCTCTGATAAGGACACCGTCAAACATTCAACCCTACGGACATTTTGGAGGATGCTCCGATCATGACCCGATGCCTCGCCAGCAGCGTCTCCCGCGCGCCTGTCCCTTACGACCCCGACCAGTCGAAAGACGTTGTATCCACTCTCCCGGAGCCACTATCGAAAGGAGCGGTGGGAAACCTCGTTCACGGCGTGGCGGGGTCCAGCCCCTTTCTGGCGCAACTACTGGTGAAATACGGCGCCTGGCTCGCGGATGAAGCCAACGAGCCGATGGGCGGGGTGCTGGAACGCCTGGTTTCCCGGACGGCGGAAACATGCGCCGATGCGGACTGGCGCGGTCTGTGCGCGGCACTGCGCCATGCGAGGTCACGCGCCGCTCTCTACGTCGCGCTCGCCGATCTGGGAGGCGCGTGGGAGTTAAACCGGATCACGGAAGCGCTGACCGAACTCGCCGACAGCCTGACAGGCATAGCCCTGCGCTGGCTATTGAACGGTGAGATAGCGAGAAACCGTATTCCGGGAATTGGCCCACGGGACAGTCATGACCGCGTTGGCCTCTTCGTCCTCGGCATGGGCAAACTGGGTGCGCGGGAACTGAATTACTCCTCGGACATCGATCTCATCTGCCTGTTCGATCAGGACCGCTTCCCGCAAGAGGACGTGGACGATGTCCGGGCACGCTGCATCCATGTGATTCGCCGACTCGTGAAAGCGCTGTCGGAAAGGACCTCGGATGGCTACGTGTTCCGCACGGATCTACGGCTGCGGCCGGCACCGTCGACCACCCCGCCCTGCATGTCCATCGAAGCGGCCGAAGGATATTACGAGAACTCCGGCCGCACTTGGGAACGTGCCGCGCATATCAAGGCGAGGCCCATTGCCGGAAACCTCGCCGTCGGCAACGCCTACCTGCGCCGTATCGCACCTTTCATCTGGCGTCGGTCCCTTGATTTCGCGGCAATCGAGGACATCGAGGAAATCCTGCGGAAAATCCGCGCGAAACAAGGCCATTTCACCCCCTCGGCGGTGCCCGGCTGCGATATCAAGCTCAGCCCCGGGGGCATCCGCGAAATCGAACTATTCGCGCAGACACGGCAACTCATAATGGGCGGGAGGCTACCGGTCCTGCGCGAACCGACCACGCTCGGCGCGCTGTCGGCGCTGCGCGATGAGGGAATCATCCGGACTGAAATGTGCGCATCGCTCTCGGAAGCCTATGTCGCCCATCGAACCGTCGAGCACCGCCTTCAGATGGTTAGCGACAGCCAGACCCAAACCATTCCCGAGAGCGAGGAGGCGCGTGCGCGTGTGGCGGCACTCGATGGATGGTCAGACCACAGGGCATGGGAAAACGCCATCGCGGACCGCCTCGCCACCGTCAATGAGGTGACCGGAAGTTTTTTCGACGCGGGCACACGCGAGCGAACCGAAGCCGCGACCATCCAAATCGACGAGGCAAACATCTCCGCGCTTGGATTCGCCGAGCCGCGGGAAGTCTGCAGAACCGTTAGCAGGTGGCGCTCGGGCGCGATAACCGCGACTGGAACCGAGCGGGCGCAGAGGCTATACGCATCTCTCGAGGCGGACCTCATCAACCTCCTCGGGCGCGCCGACAGCCCCGACAGCGCGATCGCCGAGTTCGATCGCTTCATTTCGGGGCTTCCGTCTGGCGTGCAGGTATTCTCTCTATTCAGGGCAAACCGTCATCTTCTCGAATTGGTCATTGACATTTTCTCGACCGCGCCACGGCTTGCCGGTCATCTCGGACGGCACCCACAGACGCTGGACGCGCTTCTCTCCGAGGATTTCTTCGAGAAAGTGCCGTCGCCGGAATGGCTTGAGGCCGACCTGCAGATCTGGATCGGTGACACGACAGACTACGAACGCGTTCTCGACATGGCACGGGCCTGGGCGCGGGAACTGAATTTCCGAATTGGCGTTCAGGTGATGCTCGGAATGACAGACGGGATCGACGCGGGAAAGGCGTTCTCAGGGGTCGCCGAGGCCGTACTGACCGGACTGCTTCCCTTCGTGATCGAGCGCTTTTCGGAACGTTATGGACCGCCCCCGGGACGTGGCATCACGGTCGTCGCAATGGGTAAGCTTGGCACCCGCGAGATGACGACCAGATCGGACCTTGACCTGATCACGGTCTATGACGCCGGCGACGCCGCGCAATCGTCCGGGCCACGGCCGCTCCCATCCCAAACCTATTTCGCGCGCCTTACCCAGTCACTGGTCACCGCCCTTACCGCGGTCACGTCGCAGGGACGGCTCTATTCGGTGGACATGCGACTGCGCCCGTCCGGGCGAAAGGGGCCGGTCGCCGTATCGCTAGCCGCATTCGAGGATTACCAGATCAGGCAGGCATGGGTCTGGGAACATCTCGCGCTCACACGCGGCCGCCCGGTCGCCGGCGATCCCGGTCTGGCCACCGATGCGGAAAGGGTGATCGCAACCGCACTCTCCCGACGCAGGGGGGATCCGAGAGTTATGGAGGAAGCCCGCGAGATGCGCTCTCGGCTGCTACAGGCGTACCGCGATGACCGTACCAATCCCTGGTCATTGAAACATTCCTCCGGTGGACTGATGGAAATCGAATTCCTGGCCCAGACGGGTGGACTTCTCCACGGACTTGGACGGGGCTGCGCGGCGCGGGATACGTTAACTCCGCTTGCCAAGGCGGGATGGATCAGCTTCGATGAGGCGAAGGAACTTACCGCGGCGCTTACGCTACAGACCCGCCTCCTGCAGATCGACTGTGTCGCGCAGGAACGACCCTTCGACCCGGAAACCGCCGGCGAAAGACTGTGCCGGACCCTGGCGAAACTGACCGGAGAGGAGGACTTCGAGTCGCTCGTCCGATCACTCCGGACATCCCAAGCCGCGGCCGCGGCAATCTGTGGACGCGTAATGGACGGCGGACGGGACGACGGCATAGACAGTCAGTCGCATCCCGGCAATGCGTCAAACCGGTTATGAGGGTGTTCCATTCCAATGTGAATCGGCTATCCTTGGGACAGGATGGCCCCACGCCCCAGGACAGTATTTGGAGAAAACACTATGGATGCTAGAATCTCAAACGTCGAAAACGTGCTTGTCGCCGAAATCGAAGGGCGTATCGATGGCGTCACGGCACAGGAATTCGAAGCCACCGTCACCTCGAACATCCCTGAGGGAGGAACCCCCGTGGTTTGCGACCTCTCATCGGTTTCGTATGTGAGCAGCGCGGGTCTCAGGGCGATTCTCGTTATCGCCAAACGCCTATCGAAAACCGAAGCGTCGTTCTCCATATGTGGACTCAGCGGATCGGTCGCCGAGGTGTTCCGCGTGTCCGGCTTCGACAAGATCATCAAAGTCCACGGTAGCCGTGAGGACGCCTTGGCCGAAGCGAAAGCCTGATCGAGGAAACGCGAAACATGGCTGAAACACAGAGACTCCGCATCGGCAGCAGCATAGAAAATCTGCCGGAGGTGGTGTCATGGATCGAAAGTTTCTGCGCAGCGCATCCGCCCGCCTCGGATTACGAGCACAGGCTGCAGCTCGTGGCCGAAGAGCTTCTGATGAACACGATCATACATGGGTACGGCAAGGAGCGTGAGAACGCTTCCATATGGCTGACCCTGGTTCCGCAGCCGGAAGGTATGGCGTTCGTTATCGAAGACAGCGCGGCGCCGTTCAATCCGCTTGAGGACGGACCGGTTCCCGACACCGACTCCGAGCTCGGTGACCGGCCGGTTGGCGGCCTCGGCGTGATGCTAACGAAGGAAATGACTGACCGCGCATCTTACGTCCGCGACAGTTGCAATCGCCTTTTCCTGGTGTTTGGTCCCGGCGAGATTCCTGATATTTCTGGCGATGACAAAGCGGCGGGAGAACAGAAAGACCCCATAACGTCATCCCCGATCCGGCCCCGCGCCCTGACACTTCGGATTCTCGTTATCCTGCTTTTTCTACCCGTCGCGGGCATATTCGCGGCAGGAGTGTTGAACTACCTGAAATTCGAACGCATCCTCACCGAAACCGCCGCCGCACGTTACGATCCGGTACTGCGGGAACTCGCGCGCGCGATTGGAGACAGTCTCGGGGAAGGATTGACACTGGCATCCACAAGAACCACCAGCAACCTGATCGAGCGTTCCGTGGCGCAGTTCGACGGGGCGTTTGACCTAGTGGTTCGCGACCTGGACGGTGGAGCGCTGTTCAGCACCCGGGAAGATGACGGAGGCGTGAACGGCATCGATACCGCAAGTTCCCCACCCCCCGGCGCAATCCACCATGAGTCCGTCGGACAGGAGCTATTCAAAGGTAGTATAATGATCCTGCAGAACGGGGTCCCGGTCGGAATGCTGTCCCTCTTCCATGACGCTACGGAAGTGAGGAATGAAATGCCCGCGCTGATGCGGCAGCTCTGGAGAGCGGGGACCTTCGCGCTAGTGCCGGTCGTGCCGATTCTGATCCTGTTCACCCTGGTCATCTTCGGCCGTATCGAGGGGAAGCTCCACAAACGCAAGCTCACGATCGGCCGCGCGGCGCAACCCGATATCCCTGATCCCGGATCATCCGATCCACTTGTCCAGGCGATATGGCGGCTCTCATGGAGGTCCACATCTAAGGGTGGAGCAACCTGATGGCCCACACACGCCCCGCCCTCCTGGCAATGCTGCTTGGCCTTCTGGTCCTACCATTCCTACTGTTTGGATATCTTTCGGTAAGGATTTTCGAGACCCACCTTCTGCCAAAGGTTGAGACCCAAACAATTACCGCCGCCGTGGGCGTGCAGCGGCGCGTCGACCACGCCGTATCGGTGTTTGGTGGCCTTCAGACGCTGCGCAACGTTGAGCCGGTTCTCGACAGCGCCAGATCCTCGGCGCCGGGAATGAATTTCATTGCCCTGACCGACACGGAAAGAACGGTGCGGCATATCTCGGCGGATGACTCCGCGGCCGCACACGCCGCGCTTTCCGCGATGTCCGCGCCCGAACCCACCGGGCTCACCAACCGCCTTCTGACCAATCTGCAGGAACTCCTTGAGGTGCCGCTTTCCAGTCCGGTCACGGTCGCCGGTCGGCAAGGCGGAGATCTTCTCGTCACCTCCATCCCCATAGACAGCAGCGAAAAAACCATCGGAACCCTCTACGCGGGGTTTGACATCGGGCTTCTTGAAGCCCAGAAACAGGACATCTGGATTGACACCGCCGTGGTCGTTCTCGCGATCGTGCTACTGGCCATCGAGCTTCTGTTATTGGTATTTGCCGTTTACATTTCGCGTCCGGCGTGGATTATTGATTTCCTCACCGCACGGATGATGGCCCAGGATCTACGTTTTTCCGTCCGTTCACGCGTAGGTGGGCTTGTCAAGGCGCTCGTTCGCCAGATTGACCGGATCGTCAAACACGCCGGTTCCCCGGGTGGCTCCAACGGCATACGGCTTCCAGACGCGAAGGGGCCGCAGCAGTTGCGTGTTCCCGCGGTCAGCCATGTCCGTCTTCCACTATTCCTTTTCCTGCTCTCCGAAGCGATGCTGAGGCCGATACTGCCGCAGTTTCTGGGCCAGTTCGCGCCATCGGACAGCGACGCCGATTTCCAGATCGGGATGGTCATGGCCTGTTTCATGGCGGCGTCGCTGATATCCGTCCTGATCGGTTCGGTATTCAGCGAACAATACGGCCCTCGCCGGGTATTTTTGATTGGGACGCTCTTCGCGGGCATCGGTATGATCGGCCATATCGTCGCGGACGGTCTCGCGATGATCGTGCTTGCGCGCGCACTGACAGGATTCGGTTACGGTTTGGTCTACGCGGCGGCCCAGGTACACATAGTCAGGCATGCCGATCCCAAACAAAGAAGCACTGGATTCTCCCTGTTCCTCGCGGTTGTGGTGGCGGCAGAGATCGGCGGACCCGCGGTCGGCGGCATTCTTGCCGATCGAATTGGAGCCTCATTGGTTTTCTATGGGGCCGTAGCCTCGATCGGTGTTTCCGCCTTCGCTTGTATTTTCATGATCTCAAAGTTTCCGCCCGACCTGACCAACCCCTCCGCGATGCCGAAAGAACGATCGTCCATGGCTTCCCAGACCCGATCGGTTGCCGTCGGATTCAAACGCGGTATGTCGGAATGGACGCAGGACCAGATGACGATCATCATGACGATTTTGGCCAATCCCCGGTTTTTTGCGATGATCGCCTGTTTCGCCGTCCCCGCAAAGGCGTTGCTGACCGGAGGGTTGTTTCTGCTCGTGCCTCTGGCCGCGCTCAACATCGGAGGCGCGGCGGAAAGCGCCCGGATCCTGATGGGATATGGTATCGCGATTCTGGTTCTCGCGCCTCTGCTTTCTCCGCTCGCTGACCGTTGGCAGGGGTTCGGCTCATGGGTAGCGATCGGGGGTATGGTAGCCAGCGTCGGATTCGTGCTTCCCAACGCATGGAACGTACTTGTCGGTGAAGGACTGACGATCCTGTTCGTGGCAACGTTACTGTTTGGAATCGGCCAGACCCTTTCCATTCCGACGCAGATAAGCTTCCTTGTGCAGATAGCCGAACGGCAGACGATATCCACGGGGGCTGGTACGGTGCTTGGCGTGTTCCGGTTTCTCGAACGACTGGGGTCACTGGCGGGACCGTTGATCGCCGGTGCGCTACTGCTCGCCTTTCCTCCGAGTGTCGCGTTGATGTGGATGGGGTTGGGAGCGCTGCTGCTGTCCGCCGCGGGCCTGAGCTGGTTTCTTGCCTTTGGAGAGCGGGATGAAGAGGAGGCGATCCGTGGCTTGCTTGTCGAAACGTGAATTCCTGAAAGGATCTCTAGCGACAGCCGTGGCGACCGGCTCCGGTCGATCGATCGGTGCGGATGAACCGAAATCCGTTTTCATGGTCCTTTGGCGGGGAGAGACGGAGGTGGAAGACGGTTTCTACGCACATTTCGCTGAAGGCGGGATGCCGCTGAACTTCATTGTCCGATCACTTGACCGGGATCCCGACCGCCTTCCGGACATCCTGGCGGAGATCGAAAGCGTGGCGCCGGATCTCGTTTACACTTGGGGTACCACGGTCACACTCGGTATTGCGGGTCGCGACCCGTTTCTGGCAAGCTCGGCCCAGGACTACCCTCCGCGGGTAACTGACAGACCGATTGTGTTCACCATGGTTTCACAACCGGTGAAATCACGGATCATTCCCGCGTTCGGCCCCACCGGCCGCAACGTGACGGGTGTCAGTCACATCGTGCCACTCAAGACACAGTTCAGGGCAATGCAGTCCTATATGCCGATCGATCGGGTTGCCACGATATACACCCCGACGGAAAGCAATTCGGTTCTTGTCGTCGAGCAGCTTATCAATCTGGGCCGTCGCCTGAACATAAGGATCAACGATTTTCCGGTTCCGCTTGACGCCGACGGGAATCCCGATCCCGATTCGCTTCCTGGCCTCGTTCAGGCCGCCGCGGAGACCGGACCCCAGTTCCTCTATCTCGGACCTGACAGCTTCATCGGCCAGTACGCACGCCAGATCACTGAGCTGGCAAATCTCCGGAGTCTGCCCTCATTCGCCTCGACTGAAGTCATGCTTGCCTCCTCGGACGCGCTTTTCGGACTCGTCGCGCCTTATGAAAAGGTCGGGCGGTTCACGGCTTCCAAGGTAGAGCGCGTTCTATTCGGCAATGAACCCGCCGAGAGAATTCCCGTCGAGGTGCTTCCGGAATTCTCCTATCAGATCCGAGCGGATGTGGCGCGTGATCTGGAAATCTATCCCAGTCTTTCCTTACTCGACTACGCAGAGGTCATCGGCCAGTGACGGCGGCATGTTCGGTAGTGGGCGTATCATCTCGCGATGACAACGAACCGGATCGGGCCGATTTCCTGAATGCGGCCTGCGCGGTCATTGATCGATGGGCCCAATCCAACCCGGGGAATGTCCGGCTCAGGCTTGCGGACACCGACGATCTGTCCGCGTTACACTCCCTTAACTCAGACGCGATCATGGGTCTGGGAGAGGATGGATTGTTCATGCCAATGCCAAAGAGTTTCCTGTCCGAAATGATCCGGAACGGCATAATCCTGTTAATTGAGCGCGGAGGGGAGCCGCTAGGATACAGCGTCGCAGTGCCGGCGGGCCGTGATCACCCTCCGTTCATTCCGGGCACGGACTCAGGCCGGACCGGCCTTCTGTTCGGTACGGCGCTTGATCAGGCCATGCGCGGACAAGGCTGGCATTTACGTCTGATCCGGATGCGAAAGAGAATCTTTTCCGAGGCTGGATTCGTTTCGGCGCAGTCAACCGCATCGCCATTTAATTCAGCCTCACTCGCCAACCTGATGAATTCCGGGTTTCATGTCTCGGGCCTGAAAAACCTGTTGGACGGACATCCCCGCTTCCTGCTCGAATGTGAGCTGGCGTTCGAATCCGGTCAGCGATCCGAACCGACCGGCCGCCAGCGTCACGTCTTGCTTCCAAAGGCCGGGAATCTGTCGGATCATCAGACCCTCCTTGCCGATGGCTTGGTCGCGACCGGCATTCGCAAGGGCCAAAACTGCACCTTGATCTACTCCCGAAGACCCGAGCCGCATTCCGGGGAGCCGAATCCGTGACACAGGCCACCGCTCCTTCAGAAAAAGAGAACCGGCAGGGCAGTGGACCCAGCCTCAGGCGCAGTGTCGGCCTGACAGCGGTCGCGGCCCTTGTGGCGACTTCAGCGATACTCATCGCCTATGCGGAGATCCGGGGCGCTTCGCTTGCCCACCGTCACTCCGAGACTTCGATCAGCCTGCAGACGGACCTGATCAACACGATGCTTGACCTGCGCCATGAGCGACTGGCGGCGCTTGCCCGTCAACTCGCGGTGGATCCCGAGGTGGATTCGGTACTTGTGGCCAATGTCGCTTCAAGTGAGATGGACGAGGCTCTCCAGATCGTCAGGGAAGCGCAACCGGAGCGTCCCACCATATTTCTGGTATCCTCGGGTGGCCAAGCCATCGCAAGCGCGGATAACGGGTCGGTGTCACTGGGCCCCAACACTTTCACGCGGCTGAGACCCCAGACCCCTTATACCGATCTATTGATCGATGAGGTCGGTTCACCGGTGCAGGCGCACAGCACTCCGGTTCGACGTGGAAATCTGGTAGTCGGCACCATCTGGACAGTCTTACCGGTCTCGGAAGGTATCGATGAGTTCTTTCCAAAACTTTCTGGACTTGCGTATCGCGGTACCGACGGCGAGGTCCGAAGCCTGCTCGGCGCCGTACCCGAAACCGGCGTCGGCAACCTTGCGGGTGGCGGCGATCTACGGGCACGAAGCATGGTTCTCTCCGTTGGCGAGGGGCGGCGTCTGGAAGCAACCATTGTTCCACTTCAGTATGGAGCCACAGAGGCGGCCGGCGACCTGATCCTGCTCCGTGATATCTCTGACGCTCTGCGCCGCGAGGAGCTGCTCACCATGATGGCCCTCACCGCGGTGCTGGCGATCATCCTTCTGTCCCTTGGCTTGCTGCTGCAAAAACTGAGAGTGGGATTTCGCCCCCTTGGCGCGGTCGTGAGACTGCTCGGCGCCATGTCCGGTGGCGAGACCAAGATGCGCATCAGCGGTATTGGCCCGGACCGCCCGGGAATGGACGGAAAGCGAGGTACCGCGTCCGGGGCCGTCGTAAGATCGGGAAGGGAGATCGACACCCTGCTTCTCGCGGTCGATAGCTTCCGCTCAAGCCTCGATGCCCGGAACGAACTGATTGCCGTTACGGAGCAGCTTGAGAACGCCCGGCGGATCCAGCAGTCACTTCTTCCGGCGACGTTCAACCTGCATCCGGGGCTGGACATCCATGGCCGAATGCGTCCCGCCCTCGAAGTTGCCGGAGACTTTTTCGATATATTCACCCTGGACGACGGCAGGGTCGCGCTGCTGATAGCCGATGTATCCGGCAAGGGAATGGCACCGGCGCTGTTCGCTGCCCAGGCCAGCGCCCTTTTAAGAGCCCAGTGCCACCAGTTCGACGAGCCGGCCAAGGTGATGCAGGCGGCAAACAACGCTCTATGCGAGCGCAATCCCGAGGATATGTTCATCACGGCGATACTCGCCATTGTCACGCCGGACACGGGCGAGGTGAATTTTGTCAATGCCGGACACTGTCCTCCGATGATCGCGAAACAGGACGGAACCGTGAGTCTCGTGACCACCGCACCGGACATGGTCATTGGTGTGCTCGCGGATCTGGAATGGGCAGCTCATCGTGTCGTGCTCGCGCCCGGTGAACAAATGCTGCTCTACAGTGACGGCCTTGACGAGGCCCAGAAAGAAGACGGGACATTACTCGGTACCGAGGGCGCGGTGGAGATGTTCAGGGATGCCTGCGCCACACACGGCAGGCGATCCAGCCGGCTTCTGTGCGAACGGATGCTTGACCGTATTGACGCTTTCGCGGCGGGCGCGCGCCAGGCGGACGATATCTCAATCCTAGTGGTTCACCGTAAATCCGAGGATGAAAGAGAGGTCCGCGCCCCTACCCCGGATCCGGAGTGACGCCTAAGGGAACGGGGACGCTGAACTTTTCCCGTAATGGCGTCCGGGGAATCTCCCAACCGGATCTACCGTATATCCGATCCCTCGGTCGTCGGCGGCCATAGACATCGGGGAAGTCGTCGCTGAAGACCGTTCCGCCACCGACATTCCCGCCAATTGGGCAATTTCGGGTTTATTGGCTTGATTCCGGCCCCAATCTCGGTTTAAGTCAATCCATGGCCATGGATTCCACAAACGCTACGGCTGGAGACATCCCGCTGACTTTCGCAGAGGAAATCATGCTTCTGCTTGTCGATGACCGGAGCGGGAAATTCATTTTCGTCCCCCAGCATTCGATGAGCTTCGTGCTTTCCGGGGCTATCCTTATGGATCTCGCTATCCGTGGCAAGATCGACTCCGATCTGAACAAGCTGATTATCATCGACTCCAGTCCGACGGGCGATGACCTTCTGGATCAAACGCTTGAACGGCTCGCGATGGCGGATGAGCAGCATGATGCCCGCTACTGGGTCGAGTTCTGCCAGAGAGACTCCAAGCTTGTCCGTCAGCAGGCGCTGGACCGACTCTGCAAGGCCGGCATACTTGAACTCCAGGAAAACCGGGTAATGTGGGTATTCAAGTCCCATCGCTATCCTATCCGGGATGACAAAGCGGAGCGGCAGGTCAAGCTCCGCATCATGTCGATCCTTTTCAGTGACGAGATTCCCGAACCGCGCGATATAGCCATCATTGGCTTGGTTGATGCCTGTGGGATATTCAGGCACCTGCTTTCCGCCCGTGAGCACGATGGTGCGCGGGAACGGATCGCCCAAATTCGGAAGATGGACCTTATCGGGCAGGCTGTGACCAATTGCGTTAGGGAAATCGAACTGCAGCTGGCGCAGTCTATGGCTGTCGCCCCAATGTAAGTCCGCGGTTTCCGACGTAAATCATAGTAACTTCTGGGGGCAGAGATCAAAAGCTCTTTGATCCCAACAAAGCGGTGCTTCCGCCCCTGCGCGATGGAGCGTCAGCGCGGCATCACCGTCCGTTCCCGCCGATTTTTCCGGGAGACCGCCGCCTTTTCACGGTTCACTCGGGTTCCGTTTCAGTAATCGAACGGGATATATCATATCCGCCGCCGATGGTGGGATACGAGCCGAAAGCGTCACGCTTCCCGTCCACATCAGGTCACCGGTTTCGACCAAGCGTGAGCTTCGGGACCGAACCGGCCTCTCGGACGCAACGCTGAAGAAACACATAAGAGAACTCGAACGGGCAGGGTTCATCCGTCGTCAGCAGCGGTTCACCAAAGCCGGTGATTTTAGCTCAAACTTCTATCACCTTGAGGGCTTGATCCATAAGCTGAAAAAGCTGGTACCCGGCTTTGACAGGGAGCGTGAGGAGCACAGGGAAAGCCGTTGGGCTTCCGAACGACCGCAATGCGGCGGCGAAGTCCAAGGCGTAGGGCTCAACGGGATGGCGCGGCTCAACAAGAAGGTTCCGTGTTTCCTGGATGAATGCGGTACGGCGGGCGAGAATGGCTTCTGCCTTGGCTGCGTGATGGTCCGGGCACGCGAATGCGGCAAGGTCGA
>JAPOUP010000182.1:1698-7092 GCA_026708635.1 Rhodobacter sp. | reverse complement strand
TTTTATTTCAATGAGCCCTTAGTGTGGCGAATGATCGACGGCATACGCCCGCCTCGATCTTCATCATGGCTGGAGTCGGTGATATCCATCTATTCGTAATGCGCCGCCGGCGTGCCCGCGAGCGCGGCCATGTTAAGCAGCCCCCGCGCCGTGATCGAGGGCGTCACGATATGGGCCCGGTTGCCCATTCCCATCAGGATCGGGCCGACCTCAAGACCGCCCGCCTTCATTTTCAGGATGTTGCGGATCCCCGAAGCGGAGTCGGTGTTCGCGAATATCAGGCAGTTGGCCGGTCCCCTAAAGCGTGAGTTGGGGAAAATCCGGTCACGGAGGGCCTGGTTCAGCGCCGCATCGGCATGCATCTCACCTTCGTACTCGAAGTCACGCGGTGCCGAGTCGAGCAGCTTCAGCGCCATCCGCATCCGCCGTCCGGTGTCGCAGTCAAGATTTCCGAACTGCGAATGGGAGCACAGGGCGATTCTGGGCTCTATGCCGAAGCGCCGGATATGGCGCGCGCAGGCGGTGACGGTGGCGGCGATCTGCTCCGGCGTCGGCTCCGGGTGCACCTGCGTGTCGGCTATGAACAGCGGGCCGTCCTCGAGGATCATCAGGCTCAGGGCTCCCGTCGGCCTGAAGCGCTCGTTACCCAGCAGTTCGGATACATACCTGAGATGCCAGAGATACTGGCCGAACGTGCCGCATATCAGGGAATCGGCCTCGCCGCGATGCACCATCACCGCCCCGATCGCGGTGGTGTTGGTGCGCATTATGGCGCGGGCGAGATCCGGGGTTACGCCACGGCGCTCCATCAGTCCGTGATAGGTGGTCCAGTATTCGTGATAGCGTGGATCGCTTTCCGGATTGACGATCGAGAAATGCTCCCCCGCGCGGATTGTCAGACCGGCCCGCGCCGCCCGTCTCTCCACCACTTCCGGACGCCCGATCAGAATCGGCGTGTCGGTCATTTCCTCGACCATGGCCTGTGCGGCGCGCAGAACGCGCTCGCTCTCGCCTTCGGCGAAGACGATCTTCCGCGCGGACGTGGCGGCGGCCTCGAACACCGGCCGCATGATGAAGGCGGATCGGTACACCGTACCGTCAAGCTCCGCCCGATAGGCATCCATGTCCGCCAGCGGACGCGAGGCGACACCCGATTCCATCGCCGCCTTGGCCACGGCGGTCGCGACGATACCGGTGAGCCGTGGATCGAACGCTTTCGGAATCAGGTAGTCCGCCCCGAAGTTCATGGGTTCGTTCTCGTAAGCGGCCGCCGCCTCGGCGCTTGTTGTCTCCCGCGCGAGCGCGGCGATGGCCTCGATGCAGGCAAGTTTCATCCCGTCGTTGATCTCGGTGGCCCCGACATCGAGCGCTCCACGGAAAATAAACGGAAAGCAGAGAACGTTGTTCACCTGGTTCGGGTAGTCGCTCCGACCGGTTGCGATGATCGCCTCCGGCGCAGCCTTACGCGCCGCCTCCGGCATTATCTCGGGAGTTGGATTGGCGAGGGCGAAAATGATCGGTTGGGAGGCCATCCTGCCGACCATGTCGGACGTGAGCACGTCGGGTCCAGAGAGTCCCAGGAACATGTCAGCCCCTTCGATCACGTCGGCCAGCGTTCTCGGTCCCCCCGGTTGGGCGTAGCTTTCCTTCTGTGGCGTCAGTCCCTTTGCCCTGCCCTGATGGACGAGCCCGTGCAGATCGACGAGCCATACGTTCTCGCGCCTTGCCCCTAGCTTTAGGAGCATGTCAAGGCACGCGATGCCGGCGGCCCCCCCGCCGGTCGAGACGATCTTTATGTCCCCGAAGTTCTTGCCCGCCACATGCAGGGCGTTGGTCGCCGCGGCGCCGACAACGATCGCGGTTCCGTGCTGGTCATCGTGAAACACCGGAATGTTCATCCGCTCGTGGCAGATACTTTCGACGATGAAGCAGTCCGGGGCCTTGATGTCCTCAAGATTGATGGCGCCGAATGTGGGTTCGAGAGCGCAGACGATCTCCGCCAGTTTTTCGGGATCCTTCTCGTTGATCTCGATATCGAAACAATCGATCGACGCGAACTTCTTGAACAGGACGGCCTTTCCTTCCATGACCGGCTTGGCCGCCACCGCTCCGATGTCTCCGAGACCAAGAACCGCCGAGCCGTTTGACACCACCGCGACCAGATTGGCGCGCGCGGTGAAGCGGCTGGCTTTTTGCGGGTCATCCCTGATCTCGACGCATGCCTCGGCGACGCCCGGCGTGTAGGCGAGGCTCAGGTCACGGCCGTTCGCAAGCGGTTTGGTCGCTCTTATTTCCAGCTTTCCGGGCTTTGGCTCCTCATGGTAGGCAAGGGCTCTCTTGTGGAAAGTGTCGTGGAGCTGTTCAGTCATTCGCTCGTCCCTCGGTCATGTGCCATTTCGCCGATCGTCATCGCGGAACCGATCCACCGCGTCGGCGGCCGGCCGGGTCGCTCATATGTCCGCGCGCTCCACCTAAAGGCAATCCGTGAGGCCGCGCAAGCCTCTTGCAATCGGCGTGAGCGATCCGCAGTCTATGGCGGTTGAACCGGGAGGGTGTGAGCCAATGTCACTCATCGAGGCGGCGGCGGGGGTCCGCGCAAAGGCCCACGCTCCCTATTCGGGTTTCAGGGTCGGTGCGGCGATCCGAAGTTCGTCGGGTGCCGTCTATCTCGGCTGCAACGTGGAGAACGCGGCTTACCCCGAGGGCACCTGCGCTGAGGCGGGAGCGATCGCGGCGATGGTCGCCGCCGGTGACACCCGGATCGCTGAGGTCGCGGTCATCGCCGACTCGCCCGATCCGGTCGCGCCCTGCGGCGGCTGCCGGCAGCGACTGCGCGAGTTTTCCGCGCCTGACGTGACGGTCACCATGGCCAACCTGAAAGGTGCCACGCGGACAATGCGGATGGACGAACTGCTTCCCGAGGCTTTCGGTCCCGAACAGTTTGACGGGCGCTGATCGTGGACGCGCGTCGGGTTTTGGCCGCGCTGCGAGGGGGAGGCGAACCAGGCCATGCCGAGCTTCGGTGGTTCGCGGAAGGATTGGCGTCCGGCGAGGTGGATGACGCCCAGGCCGGAGCCTTCGCCATGGGTGTCTGTCGATCGCCCCTGAGCGACGAGGCGCGCGTCGCGTTGACGATGGCGATGCGCGACAGCGGAAAGGTGCTGGAATGGGATTTGCCCGGCCCGGTCGTGGACAAGCATTCGACCGGTGGTGTGGGCGACTGCGTTTCCCTGACACTGGGTCCGGCGATCGCCGCGCTGGGCGCTTACGTACCGATGCTGTCAGGTCGTGGCCTCGGGCATACCGGCGGAACGCTCGACAAGCTCGAGGCGATACCCGGGCTCGCCACCGAGATGGATGAACCGAGGTTCCGGCGGGTGGTGGCGGATGCCGGCTGCGCATTGGTCGCCGCCAGCGACGGGATCGCACCCGCCGATCGGAGACTCTACGCGATCCGGGACGTGACCTCGACCGTGGAGTCGATTGACCTGATCACGGCCTCCATTCTCTCGAAAAAACTCGCTGGTGGCGTGGGCCCCCTGATCCTGGACGTCAAGGTCGGATCCGGTGCGTTCATGACCTCACTGGCGGAAGCCGAGAAGCTTGCCAGGTCCCTTGTGACGACGGCCAATGGGGCCGCGGGTCCGGCGGCGGCGCTCGTCACGGACATGAACCAGCCCTGCGTGCCATCGGTCGGCAACGCGCTTGAGATCATGGAGGTCATGAGAGCGCTTACCGACCCGGAGGAAGACTCGATCGTCTCGGTGCTGACCGCCGAACTTGGTGGAGAGTTGCTCCGCCTCGCGGGAATGGCCGAATCGGGGCGGGAGGGCGCCGTCGAGATCCTGGATTCGTTGCGGTCGGGTGCGGCCGCCGAGCGTTTCGGGCGCATGGTCGCGGCGAAGGGCGGTCCTTCGGACTTCGTCGAACGGTGGCGGGACCGCTTGCCCGCGGCGCCAGTCATTCGGGAGGTTATGGCGTCCCGGTCGGGCACGGTAACAGCCATAGACTGCCATGCGTTGGGTATGGCTGTGGTGCGGCTCGGTGGCGGGCGTATGCGCAAGGGTGACCTCATCGATCCTTCGGTGGGAATCTCGGGTGTCGTTAGAATTGGCGCCGCCGTCGAGGAGGGTGACCCGTTGGCGCTCGTTCACGGCGCGACCGAGAGTGCCGCCGAAACGCTCGCTTCCGAGCTGTCCGCGTCGTTTTCGGTGGCCGACGGCGGCGTATCGCAGCCGACGCTGGTTCACGGAACGTTGGCCTGATGGGACGTGCGTTCCTGCTGGTCCTCGATTCCCTTGGCTGCGGCGGCGCGCCGGATGCGGAAGCGTATGGCGACCTCGGCGCGAACACGCTCGGTCATATCGCGCGGGCCTGTGCCATGGGGGAAGCCAACGAGGGCCGTCGCGGCGTTCTGCGAATTCCCAATCTGGACGGCCTTGGTCTCGGGCGTGCCCTCAAGCTTTCCTCGGGGGAGGGGGTGCCGGGGCTTGGGGCGGATGCCGGAGGACTCTGGGGCGCGGCGACGGAAGTGTCCAACGGCAAGGACACACCATCCGGTCATTGGGAACTCGCCGGTGTTCCCGTTTCCTGGAACTGGCGCTGCTTCCCGGACTCCACCCCGAGTTTTCCGGATGATCTCGTGGCCGAAGTCCGTCGGCTGGCCGGCACGGAAGGCATTCTCGGCAACCGAAGATCCAGCGGCACGCTGATCCTGGAGGAGGAGGGAGCCGAACATATCCGGACGGGCTGGCCGATCTGCTACACTTCGGCCGACAGTGTATTCCAGATCGCGGCCCATGAGGAGTGTTTCGGGCTCCGGCGGCTCCTCGACCTCTGTCTGTCGCTTGCGCCGACACTGCATGCGATGCGGGTTGGCCGGGTGATCGCGCGCCCGTTCACCGGCTCGCCGGAGGACGGCTTCGTCCGCACGGCGAACCGCCGGGATTTCGCCATGCGGCCACCGGAACCGACGCTTTGCGACTGGTTGCACGAGGCCGGTCGGGAGGTCAACGCCGTCGGGAAGATCGGTGATATCTTCTCGATGCGGGGAATTTCGGAGGTGCGTACCGGCCCCGACAGGGTACTTTTCCGGCATCTCTGCGATTTCGCGCGGAAAGCCGCGGGCGGGTCCCTGACCTTTGCCAACTTCGTTGAGTTCGACAGTAAGTTCGGGCACCGAAACGACGTTTCCGGCTATGCGCGGGCGTTGGAGTGGTTCGACGCCCAACTGCCGCGTTTTCTTGACCGCATGATGCCCGGGGATCTCGCCATTCTCACCGCCGATCACGGAAACGACCCCACCTGGCCCGGCAGTGACCACACGCGTGAACGGGTTCCGGTCATCGGCTATGGAGTTGGCGCACGGGAAGTGGGGCTTGTCGATTTCGCTGA
>JAPOUP010000182.1:0-1120 GCA_026708635.1 Rhodobacter sp. | reverse complement strand
ACGAGCCTGCCGTCACCGAAACGCGCGGGTGCGGGATAATCAACGGTTCGGAGCCACACCATGACTGACCAGCTTACCATCGTGAAACACCCGTTGATTCAGCACAAGCTAACCCTGATGCGGGACCGGTCTACCCAGACCTCGGTGTTTCGCCAGCTGCTGCGGGAGATCGGCAAGCTGCTGGCCTTCGAGATCACGCGTTCACTGCCAATGACGACCAGACGCATCGAGACGCCTATCGGCGAGATGACCGCACCGGTGATCGACGGCCCCAAGCTGGCGCTGGTTTCCATCCTGAGAGCGGGTAATGGCCTTCTGGACGGCATTCTGGAACTGATTCCCTCCGCTCGCGTGGGGTTTGTCGGTCTTTACCGGAACGAGGAGACGCTGGAACCGGTGCAATACTATTTCAAAGTGCCCGATGATTTGGGAAGCCGTCTGGTGATTGCGTTGGATCCGATGCTAGCGACCGGAAACTCCGCCGTGGTGGCGGTGGAACGGTTGAAGAGGGCGGGGGCGAGGAACGTTCGGTTCATGTGTCTGCTGGCCGCGCCCGAAGGAGTCGGGCGGATGACCGAGGCGCATCCCGACGTTCCGATCGTTACGGCGGCGCTGGACGATCACCTTGACGAACGCGGCTATATTGTGCCCGGCCTTGGCGATGCCGGCGACCGAATGTTCGGCACCAAATGACGCGACCGGGTGCCTGCGGGACACTTGTCCGGCGGTGACGGATTTCGGTTGCCGGCTCCGACAGATGCCGTGACAGGGAATCCGGGCCATTCCGTGCGCGAAGGCGAACGAATATCCCCGCCGACGCTTTCACGGACTCACCGGCAAGAAGTGGGGAATGATCTGCCGGCGGGATCTTTCTGATGGCGGGCGTTCAGATCATCATAGACTACGCGCCGGAAAATCATGGGTCCCGGTCCGGATTGGTTCAGGCTTCACGGTGCCCCGTGAACGCACTGTCGCGGCCCGGAGGCCAGTGTGCCCCGCCGCGTCCGTCGATGGGGTCGGGGTGGCCGGAGCCGTCGGGTTCCGGGGCCGGCTGACGTGACCCGCCGTGTCAGGGGATGACGGCCGGCTCCGCCCGGACCTCCAGCAGGTTGCGCACCTC
>JAPOUP010000114.1 GCA_026708635.1 Rhodobacter sp. | reverse complement strand
CGATCAGGCCCGGCCGCCGCTTGCGGCGCGGCGTTATGGCGGCACTCGAAGAGGGGTGGATGCAATCGCCGGCGCGGTCGCGGCGACATGGGCGTCAGGAGCCCCTATTTCCCTTCTTCGTTGCCCCAGGAAAGGTACCCATCCGTTCCGCCATTTCGCGCCGACGCAAGATCTTCCGGCATCTGACCGAGCGCATCATGATCCGTGAGCAATTCGAGAAGTGCGTTAGCCACGATTTCGGCCTGGCCGGGTTTGAGGTTGCACGGATCGAGCTGAAAGTATCCGAGCTCCACCTCGTGATTGCGCACGATGATCGGGGTTGGCCGGTTTGCCAGAGCGGAAGCTATGCCAGAGGCGTCGGCCCCCAATCTTAGGGCATCGATCATGACCTGCAGGCGATCGAGCGGGTTGCCGGTGGGGTCGGGGACAGGCGTCGCCTTTACCCCGTCGATTCCGGCCAGCGCCTCGGTCCAGAGAGCCAGCGCCGCTCGTTCCCGTTCCCTGACGCCCTCATGGTCCCGCGTTTCCCAGGCCTCGAGCGCGGCGATCGCTCCGGCGATGCTCTCCTTGCCGATTTTCATGCCTCTGCCAATCCCGATGTTCTGCAGATACGCCGCGCGCACGAGATCGCGCCGACCCGCAACGATGCCGGATGTCGGGCCGCCAAGGAACTTGTGGCCTGAATAGATGACCAGGTCCGCGCCAGCGGCCAGGAATCCGCGCAGGTCGTATTCCGACGCCGCATCCACGATCACCGGCACATCGGCTTCGTGGGCGATCTCGGCAAAGCGGTCGAGAGGCACCTGCCCGTAATGGACCACATGGTGCGATACGACAAAAAGCGCCGCCGAAACCTCCGGGCCCATGGCCGCGTGAAGCGCGTGGTCGGTGCAGAGCGTTGATTGTCCCACGGGCAGGACCTCGCCACCGGTAATCTCGACTGATTGCGACAACGGCGCGCCGTAATGGCACAGATGGCCTAACTGAACCGCAATCCTGGGCTTGGGGCCGGGGTTGCGGGGCAGGGCCTCCGCGCGGCCCGGATCGATACCGGTCATGCAGCCGGCGACAGAAAGGCTGATCCCCGCCGAGGCTGACGCTGTCATGAACCCCGCCTGGGCACCGGTAAGGCGTTCGATGGCCTCGCTCGCGCGGGTCTGCAGCTCGTGCATGTTGACGAAATGGCCCATCATCGCGGCGGTGGCGTCGCGGACTGGGGAAGACGTAATGGATGCCCCGAGACCTGTCATGGTGCCGGATACATTGATTACGGGCGAAAGTCCGAGGGGTGGTGTATCAGTCATTGCCTACGTCCAGGGAAAAGATGCTTTCGATCTCTACGGTGATCCGGTTGGGCAAGGAGGCGACACCAAACGAGGAGCGCGCGTGCACGCCCTCGGGGCCAAATACCTCGGCCAGCAGGGCCGAGGCGCCGTCAATCACGTAGGGATGCCGCTCGAAGTCTGTTGTGGCATTCACGAGGCCAAGGAGTTTTACCACGCCGGTAACCCTGTCGAGCGTACCGAATCGGGCACGGAGCGCGGAAAGCATGTTGATCGTGACCAGCTTCGCGTGCCTACGGGCCGTCTCGGCATCGACGTCGCCACCGACCTTGCCCCGCAGCGGCGTGCCGTCAGCCGTCACCGGACCTTGCCCCGAAACATAAGCCAGTTCGCCATGCACCTTTACGTTACAGAACGCGCCAATCGGTGAGGGTGGCGCTTCGGGAAGTATGATCCCAAGTCGAGCAAGTCTGGCTTCTGGTGTTTGGAAATCAGTCTCGTACATCGAACTTCCGGCAGTACACGGTATGGTTTGCCCCCGCGCGACGGGGAGTGGGTACGCTGGCGGCGCAGTCCCCGTCGGCGTGCGGGCAGCGGGTGCGGAAAACGCATCCGCCGGGTGGATCGAGCGGGCTTGGAATGTCACCCGTCAGAATGGTGCGATTCCGCGCCGCCGTTGGATCGGGCACGGGAACGGCGGAAAGCAGCGCCTGCGTATAGGGGTGGCCCGGACAGGAATAGAGCGGACGCGCGGGACCGATTTCGGCGATCCGTCCCAGGTACATCACGACGATCTGGTCGCAGAGGTATTCCACGACGGACAGGTCATGGGCGATGAACAGCATGGTCAGGTTCCGACGCTCGCGCAGTTCAAGCAGAAGGTTCAGGACCTGGGCCTGGATGGAGACGTCGAGCGCCGAGACGCTTTCGTCCGCCACGATAAAGTCGGGTTCCAGGGCCAGGGCACGGGCGATGCCGATGCGTTGCCGCTGGCCTCCCGAGAACTCGTGCGGAAACCGGAGCATCGCGTCCGGCGAAAGGCCGACCTCCTCCAGCAGAGCGGCAACCCGCTCCTTTCGGTCGGCCGAGGTACCTACGCCATGCGCGCGAAGTCCCTCGGCAATGATCGGACCGACTTTCAGCCGCGGATTGAGCGAGGAAACCGGGTCCTGGAAAATGATCTGCATGCGCCTGCGCGCGGCGCGCAGCGCCTTGGGCCTGAGCGCGTTCAGATCCGAGCCGTCAAAAATCGTCTGGCCCTCACTCGGTTCAATCAACCGCAGCAATGCCCGGCCAAGGGTGGTTTTTCCCGATCCGCTTTCGCCGACAAGTCCGGTGATTGAGCCATGGGGAATGTCAAAACTGACGTCACTTACCGCGTGAACGACACCGCGCGGGCTATGGAACCGCTTGGACAGATTGCGGATCCGCAGCAGGGGTTCAACGGTGGCGGCTTCAGGCATGGGCCACTTCGACCGGGTTGACGCAGGCGACATGATGGCCGCCGCCGGTCTGACGCAGAACGACCGGTGCCTCGCACCCATCCCGAACCCGGCCGCATCGCGGCGCAAAGGCGCATCCGTCGGGTATCGCATGCAACGGCGGAACCGTACCCGGGATCGGGACCAGACGCTCCCGTTCTCCCCGGCCGGAACCCGGGATCGAGGCTAGAAGACCCGCGGTGTAAGGATGTCGCGTGGAGCCGAAAAGAGTCTCCGCGTCGGCCCGTTCGACGATCGTACCCGCATACATCACCGCCACGTCGTCGGCCATCTCGGCCACCACGCCCATGTCATGGGTAATGAACAGGATGGACATGTCCAACTCTTTCTGCAGTCGGCGCATAAGGTCCAGGATCTGCGCCTGGATGGTCACGTCAAGCGCTGTCGTGGGCTCGTCGGCAATCAGCAACGCGGGGCCGCACACCAGGGCCATGGCGATCATCACGCGCTGGCGCATGCCGCCGGACAGCTCATGCGGATAGGTCCCCAGCCGCGTCGCCGCGTCCGGGAGCTCGACCAGTTCCAGCATCTCCAGAACACGTTTCCTCCGCGCTGACGCGCCGAGGTCGGTATGGAGCACCAGCATCTCACCGATCTGGTCCCCGATTGGGAAAAGCGGATTGAGAGAGGACATGGGCTCCTGAAAGATCATGGCGATTTCGGCTCCGCGCAATCCGCGCATCGTCTGTCGCCCGGCCCTGTCGATCTGTGTAAGCGCCCCGTCGCGGGAACGGTAGGTGATGGCACCGCCCGCGATCGTCCCGTTACCCGGCAAAAGTCTCATGATCGCCAGCGATGACACGGACTTGCCCGATCCGCTTTCGCCCACAAGCGCCAGGGTGCGTCCCCTTTGCAGGGAAAAGCTTACGGCCCGTAACGCCGTCACCGACGATCCACGCGAACCGAATTCGACCCTCAGGTTCCGGACGTCGAGGATCGTATCGCTCATGCGCCCCTCCGCGCCGCCGGTTCATCCGAAGCGCCAAGAACGGTGAAGCGCGGCTCGAACACTTTGGATAGGCTGGCCGTCGTCCCCCGGCTGTCCGTGGCCACCAGATCGCTGTCGACCAGATCAAACGCGGTGAGGTCCGCGCGCTGCCCCGGCGCCAGCCCATTGCGGGCACCAAGTCCCAAAACGGTCCGGGGGCGCTCGGTCACGCCGGAGAGCACTTCATCGAAAGGCAGGCCCATGGCCAGGAGCTTGCTCATGGTGGTTGCCAGATCATGCACCGGTCCGTCAATATTGCGTTTGTGCAGATCGGTCGAAATCGAGAACGGCAATAGCCCGTCGCCAATCGCCCTCCGTGCGGTTTCAAAGCAAAAGGATGCCTGACCGTGACCGATATCCATCAATACGCCTTCCGCGGCCAGGCGTTTGGCCCGGGTGAATAGCGCCGGGGTATCCGAGATCGATCCGGCCCGCTTCCCGTTGAAACAGTGCGTTACGATGTCGCCGGGGCCGAGGATGTCGAATACCTCGTCAATCAGCGGCAGGGGCTCTCCAACATGAACCATCAGTGGCATGTTCAGGATTTCCGCGACGCGCTTGGCAACTTTGGCCGGACCGATGCCCCAGGCGCCCGCAATCACGCCGGACGCACGGACCTTGATGCCGCAGATGACATCCGAGTTGGCTTCCGCGACCTCCAGTGTCCGGTCCACGTCAACGAACCTGAGATCAACCAGCTCCGGGACACGGTTGCAGGCGACAAGTCCGATGGATCCGATGTTGAGAAAGGCCTTGATCGTCTCGGGCCGCCTTTCGATCACATATTCCCGCAATCCGTGAAACGCCGCCTCTCCCGCCGAACCCGCGTCCGCCATCGCGGTCACACCCGTCGGGCGTCCCGCGTCGGAGGCGCGGACGGAGATATCCGTGCCGCCATGCCAGACATGTACGTGCAGGTCACACCATCCGGAAGACAGGAACGCGCCCTTTGCGTCGATTACCCTGGCATTGGGCCGGGACGTTTCGGCGATCATCCCATTGTCGTCTACGTGAATTTCGGAGGGGGCGGTGTCAAACCCGACGGGACGGAAGTTTCGCAGCGTCAGCGCCATGTCAGAGATCCCGTGCCAGACGCGGATCAAGCGCGTCGCGCAGCCCGTCGCCAATGAGTTGAAGCGCCAGAACGGAGATCGAGATGGCCAGCCCGGGCAACAGGATGAGAAACATTGCCTGGTCGAGGTATTGCCGGCCCTCGTTGACCATCGTGCCCCAGGTGGGTGTCGACGGGTCGATGCCCACACCCAGAAAGCTGAGACCCGCCTCGGCCAGCATGGCGTAGGCGAAAATGAAGGTGGCCTGGACGATAATGGGGGACAGAATGTTCGGAAGCACGTGGCGCACCATGATTGACGGGGTCGTCACCCCGAGCGCGGTTGCGGCCTCAACGAACGGAAGTTCCCGGATCACCAGCGTCGAGGCGCGCACGACGCGGGCGATCCGCGGGGCATAGACGATGGAAAGCGCGATGATCACGTTGATCGCCGAGCCACCCATGATCGAGACCAGCGCGATGGCCAGAAGAATGTCGGGAAATGCCATCATCGCGTCGACGAGGCGTGAAAGCGGCGCGTCAAGGCGTCTGAAGAATCCGGCACACAGGCCAATGGCTATTCCGACAAGAGAGGAGAGGGCGGCGACGCCGAGCCCAACGCCGAGCGAGACGCGACCGGCGTAAAGCAGGCGTGAGGCGACATCCCGGCCAAAGGCGTCGGCACCCAGCCAATACTCGGCGCCGGGTTCGGTAAGGCGCGCGCGCACGTTCATCTGGTCCGGATCGCCCCGCGCGACCCACGGCGCGCATGCGCAGAGCACCACGATGACCGAAAGAAAAACCAGCGCCACAAGAACCGCGCGCCGCGAAAAAAGAAGATCGAGGAATCTCACCTCGATCGGAGAGGCGGGCGCGCCGGCCATCAGTACCTCACCCGTTTGTCAACCAGCAGATAGGCAAGGTCCGTCAAGAGGTTGATAAGGACATAAAGCGATGCGACCACGATCAGCGTTCCCTGGATGACCGGATAGTCCCGGCGCAATACCGCACTGACCACGAGATTGCCCATGCCGGGTATATTGAAAACGCGCTCGGTCACAACGGCGCCGGACACCAGTAGCGCGAAAGTCAGGCCGATCACGGTTATGATCGGGATCGCGGCATTCTTGAGGGCATGGCGCAGTAAGACGCGCATCTCGCCCATGCCTTTCGAGCGTGCGGTCCGGATGAAATCCTCACCCAGAATGTCCAGCATCGACGTACGCGTGAAGCGGAGGATCAGTGCGGAATTGACGATGCCGAGCACGATCGAGGGCAACAGGAGATGCCTCATCCGCTCCCAGAATAGCGCGTCCGGACCGCCGTAACCCGATGCGGGGAACCAGCCCAGATCGGTGGCAAGGTATCTCTGGAGCATGAGTCCGGTCCAGAAACTTGGCACCGACGCGGCGAGCATGGCCGTGCTGATCGCGGCCTGGTCAAGGAAAGAACCCCGCCGGTAGGCAACATAAATTCCTATCGGAACGGCAATGATAAGGGCGATTATCAGCGAAAAGAGCGAAAGGAAGACCGTCGGCTCCGCCCGCCCCAAAAGCACTTCGGTCACCGGCTGTCTGAAGAAGATCGACGTACCCAGATCACCGCGGACGGCGTTACCCATGAACGCGAGGTACTGGACGATGATCGGTCTGTCGAGCCCGAGTTGCCGACGCAGTTCGGCGGCATCCTCCGCTGTGGCCTCGGGACCCAGCATCAGCGCCGCGGGGTCGCCCGGCGCAAGTCGAACTATAATGAACGCAATGGTCAGAACCAGGAAAATGACAACGGCCATCCCCAGGAGACGACGTATCAGATAGCCGCGCATGCTGTTTTACCGGCGGTTCGGGGGCCGGAATTACCGGCCCCCGAAGTGTTGGTCAATTCATCCGGGAGTTCCAGAAAAACGGCCAGGGCGTCGAGGTGATGCCCTCAAGTCCTTTGGACGCGCCCGTCAGCGCGTTGAAACCGCCGATCTTGATGAATCCAACGTCCTCGAAAACCTGTTCCTGCAGTTGGGCGAACAGGTCCCGACGCATGGCCGGATCCGTCTCGGTGGTGAACGCGGTAAGGATCGCGTCCTTTTCCGGGTTCGACCATCCCAGGCGGGACGTTTTCGCGTAAAGGCTGGTCAGGGCCGGCTCGGGAAGGAACGGAGAGTGGGTGATGTAGATGTCCCAGAGGGCAGGATCGTTACGGCGCTGGCCCAGAGTGGCCCAGTCGACGACATCCATGTGCACCGCGAAACCGGCCGCCTCAAGGGCCGCCTTCGCGACTTCGGCCATCTTGAAGTGGAACTCGTACTGACGGGATGTCAGGATCCTGAGCGG
>JAPOUP010000073.1 GCA_026708635.1 Rhodobacter sp. | reverse complement strand
CGCGGGCCGCCGACGTGGGCCCGCGGCCTAAAGCAAGCCTTCACGTTGGGCTTTTTTCCGTGCGATCTTTCTGGCGCGGCGAATCGCCTCCGCCCTCTCTCGAGCGCGTCGTTCGCTGGGTTTCTCGAAATGCTGCCGTAGCTTCATTTCGCGGAAAACTCCCTCACGCTGCATCTTTTTCTTCAGGGCGCGAAGCGCCTGATCGACGTTGTTTTCGCGAACGCTGACCTGCATGTGGCTGTCCACACCTTTCCTGTCCTAAGTTGCGCCAAGTGATGGAAGATGCCTCATATCAAGGTTTTTTTCCCTTGTCTAGCACCTAGGTCATTGGGTAGTGGATCATCCAGCATGGAACCTGATGCGACATCGACGGACACATTGAGGGAAAAGCTGCTGGACGCCGCCCTGGCGCACGTGCCGTTCGACGGTTGGTCCCGATCGGCATTCCGGGCGGCGGCGCTTGAGTCCGGAATCGGAACCGAAGAGGCATGGCGGGTCTGCACGCGCGGTCCCCTTGATCTTGCCGCAGCCCACCATCGGCGCGGAGACAGGATCATGCGCGATGCGATTGCGGCGGAGGATCTCTCCGGGATGCGGATTCGCGATCGGGTCACACATGCCGTGCGGACACGGATCGAAACCGATTCCGACAGGGAAATCGTCCGCCGCAGTTCGGCTCTCTTCGCGTTGCCCTCGAACTCCGCGGTTGGGGCGCGTCTCATCTGGGACACGTCGGATGCGATTTGGATAGCGCTGGGCGACTCGTCGGATGACATCAATTGGTATACGAAACGTATGATCCTCTCGGGAGTTCATTCGGCAACGGTGCTGTACTGGCTCGGGGACGGGAGCGCCGGCAGCCAGGATACCTGGGCCTTTCTCGACCGGCGTGTCGCCGAAGTGATGGAATTCGAGAGGTTCAAGGGGCGACTTCGCGAAAATCCGATGACAAAGGGAGCGGTTGCCGCGGCGGAGGCCATGTTTTCAAAGGTCAGGGCTCCGTCCCGGACAAAGCGCCGCGATCTACCGGGACGCTGAGGCGTGGCGCGAAAGACGTATCGGCCAATACTGGGTTCAGACCGCCGCGTCCCCCGGATTTTGGCGGCCCGCCCTGAACCGAGGCTTTATCGGGTATCCATAATCTTCCGCACGTAATGCGTAAGGCAAAAGCGGTCCGGAACGAACGGTATGTCGGTCGGTCGGGATCTTGAGGACTTCACGGCCCGGGAGAGGGGTTCGAGATTGGTGGAACGGAGCTTTCGATGCATGTGATCGAGATTTCAAAACCCGGGGGGGCCGAGGTTCTTCGCCTGGCGACCCGTCCCATACCCGTTCCGGGGCATGGGGAGATCCTGATAAAGGTGGCTTTTTCAGGAGTGAACAGGCCTGATGTGCTCCAGAGGTCCGGAAGTTACGCGCCGCCGCCCGGTGCGTCGGACCTTCCGGGCCTTGAGGCATCGGGGGAGATCGCCGCTGTCGGTCCCGGTGTAACGGAATGGCGGGAAGGCGATCTGGTCTGTGCCCTGCTTCCGGGCGGTGGCTACGCTGAATTCGCCGTTGCGCCCGCCGCCCATGCCCTTTCGGTCCCGGCGGGGATGGGTCTGAAAGAAGCCGCCTGCCTGCCCGAGACGTTCTTCACCGTCTGGACTAACGTGTTCCTGCGCGGCGGGCTAACCGCCGGAGAGCGGTTTCTGGTGCATGGCGGCTCGTCCGGAATCGGAACGACGGCAATCCAGCTTGCGAATGTTTTCGGGGCGCGGGTGTTCACAACCGCCGGATCGGCGAGAAAATGCGATGTCTGCGGGGATCTCGGCGCCGAACGGGCGATCAATTACCGGAAAGACGATTTCGTCGAGATTATGCGTTCCGAAGGTGGTGCGAACCTAATTCTTGATATGGTGGGAGGAGACTATATCCCACGCAACATCAAGGCATTGGCCAACGAAGGTCGTTTGGTGCAGATCGCGTTTCTCGGTGGTGCGAAAGCCGAGGTGAACTTCGCGCAGGTAATGATGCGCCGGCTTACGATCACGGGTTCAACTCTAAGGCCGCAAAGCGATCTCGCGAAGTCGCGAATCGCCGACGGGCTTCGCGAGAACGTCTGGCCGCACCTGGAGTCGGGCCGCATCTCACCGATTATGGATAGCGAGTTTCATCTAAGCGAGGCGTCAACGGCGCACATGCGAATGGAAAGCTCCGATCACATCGGGAAGATCGTATTGCGTGTCGCCGCCTAAGACGATGCCGAAACCGACAGCCGGATTTTTTTGGACACGACGGAATATCCGATTGGCGGCGCCGCGGCGCATTCTCTCCCCTGCCCGTCGTTTGGCCATCCGCCTGTCCGCTAACGCGCGTCGCCGGTTTTTCCGTTCCGTGTATATCGGCCGGCTCGCTCCGAAGTCGATCGCTCCAATGATGTGTGGCGCGTAATCCGATGGGGCCTCGCCTCCGACCGAAAAGCCCGTCGGGACGGCCAACCGTCAAGGCTGTCGGGAATTGCCGATCATTTGTTTCCAAGCCTTTCCCTCGGCTGTGCGAGTAACTATAAATACCCTTTGGTTTTCCGGAAATCGCGGAAGGGGTCCGGAAGGAGCGTGCCGGATTTCCCCCGGGATATCCGCTGAAGGAGGCGTAAATGGCGAAACCGATCATGGCGAAAGCGACTGCTGTTTGGCTGGTGGACAACACCACGATCACTTTCAGGCAGATCGCGGACTTCTGCGGACTGCACGAACTGGAAGTCCAGGGCATCGCGGATGGAGATGTCGCCGCGGGCGTGATGGGATTCGATCCCGTAACGAACAACCAGCTCGAACAGGAAGAGATCGAGAGGGCGGCGAAGGATCCCATGCATAAACTTGAGCTGAAGCTCTATGCCGCCGCCGATGGCGAGACAAAACGCCGTGGTCCGCGCTATACCCCGCTATCCAAGCGTCAGGACCGTCCGGCAGCGATTCTGTGGCTCGTCAACTTCCATCCGGAACTGAGCGATCGACAGATCTCCAAGCTCATCGGCACGACCAAACCGACAATCCAAACGGTACGTGACAGGACGCATTGGAACATTTCAAACATCCAGCCGATCGATCCGGTGGCGTTGGGCCTATGTAAGCAATCCGAACTTGACGATGCGGTGCAGACCGCGGCGAAAAAGAAGGAAAGCGAAGGGGCTGTCATGTCGGATGACGAACGCCGCAAACTGGTGTCGACGGAGCAGAGTCTCGCCATGGAGCCGGAACCCCGCATACCGACGGCGATATCGGGACTGGAAACCTTTTCGCTTACCGGTGAAGGCTCGCGCGCTTCGGATGACGGGGACGCCGACCTTCCCGACGCGGACAGCTTGTTCAACCTGCCGAAGGGAAACGAGACAGCGGATGTGGAGGACGGTTGAGCGCGTTCCCCTCCCCGGGAAGTTTGCCAAAGCGACGGACTCGGGATCATGTAACAGGTTCCGCGTATGTCGGGCCATATATGGAGGAGAGGCGATGTGATGGATGTCGAGGGACTTACCGCATTCCTGGCATGGTGCACCGTGATCAATGCCATCATTCTCGCTTTGACGGCGTCGGTCCTTTGGTGTTTCCGGGGATTCGTGGAACGGCTTCACGGCAGGATGTTCGGGCTGCCGGAAGACCGTATCCGCGAGCAGTATTTCCGCTTTCTCGCGACGTACAAGGCCATGATCATAGTTTTCAACCTGGTACCTTACCTCGCGCTTAGAGTCGTCTAGCCCACTTCCCTCCGCGTTGACGGCCGACGGCTCTTTGGCCAGTCCGCGATAGAGCGCGTGCCGAGGTGCGCTTGGTCGCTAGCCTGATCCGCGGAGCGGACGGGGTACGTCCTGCGTTTACGCGAACGCTCGCCCCCATATTTTGGGAGATCCGTCCGGAATGCGGTCCAGGCGGAACTTCAGGGGGCATTTCCGGCCCGTTGGCATGAAACGGACCTACCCCGCTTCCGGGACCCCGAACCTGGATATCGGTTGCCATAATCCGTCCGGGCGCGGCTGGGGGCGATTCCGCCTGGTGCCAAGGCCGGACCGGTCCCGCCGTGCGGGGACAGGCGGGCCGGACCGGAACGCTCCCAAGGGAATGTAAGGCTGGGTATGGGACGAGACGCCGGGAAACCATCGGAAAACGGGAGGACGGTTCCGGAAGCCCGCCGCCGCTCTCCACGAAATCCCGCCTAGGCGCCTCTTCGGGCTCTCAGCGCGGCAACGATGGTGCCATCATCGAGATAGTCCAGCTCTCCTCCGATCGGGACGCCCTGTGCGAGCGTCGTTACCCGAACCCTGTCCTCCAGAAGGTCGGCAAGGTAATGCGCCGTTGTCTGGCCATCGACAGTGGCGTTCAGGGCAAGGATCACTTCAGTCACCCGTTCGGTCTCGATCCGGTCGATTAGCTTGGGAACATGCAGTTCGTCGGGCCCGATGTCGTCAAGTGCGGAAAGCGTGCCGCCAAGAACATGGTACCGTCCCTTGAATACACCCGCTCTTTCCATTGCCCAGAGATCGATGACATCCTCCACAACACAGATTTCACCATTCCCGCGGTTTCCGTCACCGCATATGCGGCAGATGTCCTCCGTCGATATGTTGTTGCAGTTGACGCACTCCCTGACCTTAACCGCGACCCGCTGCATCGCCTCGGCGAGCGGGGACAGCAGAATACCGCGTTTCTTTATGAGATGCAGCACCGCGCGGCGGGCGGACCGCGGACCAAGTCCCGGCAGCTTCGCCATTAGCTGCATCAATATTTCAATCTCTTTTGACCCGTCGGTCATCTCGGTCCGGCCCTATCCACCGTTCGCTGGGCAAAGGAAGTCGGCAACTGCATCGTTACGGGGTAAGGAATCCATCCGATCCGCCGGTTCAGAACGGCATCTTTAGGCCTTCGGGAAGGCCAAGCCCCGTTGTCAGTTTGCGCATCTCCGTTTCGCCACGCTCGTTGGCTTTGGCCTGCGCGTTCCTGACCGCGGCAAGTATGAGATCCTCGACCACTTCCTTTTCATCGGGATGAAAGACGGTGGGGTCAATCTCGACTCCAACCAGCTCTCCCTTGACGGTCATTGAGGCTTTGACCAGTCCCGCGCCGCTCTCACCGGTAACGACGATACCGCTCAACTCTTCCTGCATCGCCTCCATACGGGCCTGAAACTCCTTGGCCTTTGTCATGAGCTCGGCCAAGTCGCCAAACTGGCCCATCTTCTTAAACATGCGGTCTCTCCTGTGCGCGGGACTGCGCGAATCCTAGCCGGGACTGGCGATTGGTTCAAGCTGCGGGAGGCATGGGCGGAATGCGTTGGGGGCGGGATCCGCGAATTTGGGTCAATCGCCCTCGAAGGGATCCCAGCTGTCCTCGGTGTCGGGAAGCGCCTCGGCCTTTACTTTTGCGGCGATTTCCTCATGGGATTGGAAATCCGTGATTTTCGCGTTTGGAAACGTATCGAACACCGCCTTCACCAAAGGATGTCGCCTGACCTCGTCCATCATCGCGCGCTTGCCGGCGTCCCGGGTTTCCCCGATCGTCCGGCCACCTCCCTCATTCACGAGCGAAATCACCCAGCGCACTCCGGTCCAGTTCTTCAGTCTCTCTCCGAGACGGGAAGCGAGATCGACCGGAGCGCTGTCGGTCGGCTGAAACTCGACACGACCGGGTTGGTAACGTACGAGCCGCACACATGACTCCACGTCGACCAGCAGCTGTATGTCATGATTGGCGCGGATCAGGTCGACGACATCGTCAAACTGCGGATAGCGGCTGAGTGCCTGGGCGGGGTCCCGTATCGCGGAGGTCTCCGCATCGACCGCGATGGCCGCGGCCGCGCCCGAAACCCTGTCGATGATCGGGGTGGCCGACGGCGGAGAGCCCGCCGCTGAATTGCCATACGATGGAACTCCGCCCGCGGCGGGCTCCGCTGGCATTGGCGCGGATTTAAGCTTTGCGATCAGATCTTCGGGCGAGGGCAGGTCCGCGACATGCGTGATCCGGATGATAGCCATTTCGGCGGCCATCATGACGTCCGGTGCGCCGGCCACTTCGTTCAGTGCCTTCAGAAGCATTTGCCACATGCGCGTAAGGGGACGCATGTGCAGCCGCTTCGCCATATCGGAGCCGCGCCTTCGTTCGTCCGGCCCAACCGTTGGATCATCCACTGCGGTGGGCGTGATCTTTATGACGCTTATCCAATGGGTGACCGCGGCGAGGTCCCGCAGAACCGCCAATGGATCCGCCCCGCAGGTGAACTGGCCCTGAAGCTCCTTCAGGGCCCCGGCGGTGTCACCCTTCATGATCAGGTCAAAGAGATCCAGAACACGGCCCCGGTCGGCGAGTCCAAGCATTCCGCGAACCTGTTCCGTTGTGGTCTGATCGGTTCCCTGGCTGAGCGCCTGGTCAAGCAGGGAGGTCGCGTCACGCGCGGAGCCCTCGGACGCGCGAACGATCAACGCCAACGCGCCGTCATCGATCAGGCCGTTCTCCGCGTCGGCGATCTTCCGCAGGAGCCGCATCTGTACATCCGGTTGGATCCGCCGTAGATCAAAGCGCTGGCAACGGGACAGCACGGTCACCGGCACCTTTCGAATCTCGGTGGTGGCGAAAATGAACTTCACGTGCTCCGGCGGTTCCTCAAGCGTTTTCAGCAGGGCATTGAACGCGTTTGTGGACAGCATGTGGACTTCGTCGACGATGTAGATTTTGTAGCGTGCGCTGGCCGCCCGGTAATGCACGGAGTCGATGATTTCCCGGATATCGTTCACACTGGTTCGGCTTGCGGCGTCCATTTCCATGACGTCGACATGGCGGCCTTCGGAAATTGCCCGGCAGTTCTCGCACTTACCGCACGGGTCGGTGGTGGCTTCGCCGGATCCGTCCGGTCCCACACAGTTCATTCCCTTTGCGATGATCCGTGCCGTCGTGGTCTTTCCCGTTCCGCGGATACCTGTCAGAATGAACGACTGCGCGATCCGGTTAGCCTCGAACGCGTTTCTGAGCGTTCGTACCATCGCCTCCTGGCCGACAAGGTCGGCAAAGGTCTCAGGTCGGTACTTCCGGGCCAGAACCTGGTAACGCTCTATGTCGGAAGTTGGCGTTTGTCGGGAATCGGACACGGAAATTATGTTAGGCCTTACCCGCGACGACGTCCAGCGCAAACGGTTCGCCG
>JAPOUP010000144.1 GCA_026708635.1 Rhodobacter sp. | reverse complement strand
TCGCGGATTTCCCGGTCCGCGGCATGGCCTAGGGGAAATCACCGCGCTGTGGATATCGTCTACCCAATTCGGCAACGGCGTCCTGTCCGGTCGAAAGAATATGCGGATGGCCGGGATGGATTCGAGTCGATGGTGGGCTTTCTCAAGACACCCGAGTCAATTGCCGCCATTCTGAAACATTTGGATAATCCGAACGGCATTTATGGTCCCGGCGGTGCGTCTGGCTTCCGGCATGAGCCTTTCCCGTCCTACCGATGTTTTCATATGTTCCTGTAATAAATAATAAAAATAAATTTGAAGGTAGTGTGGATTGTGCTAATTAGTTCCCTGAAATCAGGGAATATGAATGGAGACCGGTTTGGCCGCAAAAGTTCTCGTTTCGGACGGACTGTCAGAAACGGCGGTTCAGATATTCCGCGATCGCGGGATCGACGTGGATTTCAGGCCGGATCTTGGCGGGAACGAAGCCGAGCTGTTCGCGGCGATCCGAAACTACGACGGCCTCGCCATACGTTCCGCAACAAAAGTGACGGGAAAGCTCATTGATGCCGCCAGTCGCCTTAAGGTCGTTGGCCGGGCCGGTATCGGCGTTGACAATGTAGACATTCAGGCCGCCTCCAGGGCGGGCGTGATCGTGATGAACACTCCTTTCGGCAATTCGATCACCACCGCCGAGCACGCAATCGCGATGATGATGGCGATCGCGCGCCAGATCCCGGACGCAAATGCGTCAACGCACGCGGGGAAATGGGAAAAGTCCCGCTTTATGGGAGTCGAACTGACGGGCAAGACCCTGGGCGTCATCGGTGCCGGCAACATTGGCCGGATCGTGATCGACCGCGCGCGCGGCCTCAAAATGAAAGTCATGGCGTATGACCCGTTTCTTTCGGAGGAACGGGCGAAACGTATGGGTGCGAGAAAGGTTGAGCTGGTTGAGCTTCTCCGCGAATCGGACTTCATCTCGCTCCACGTACCCCTCACCGAAAAAACCCGGAACATTCTGTCGAGAGAGGCGCTTGGGAATACGAAAACGGGCGTGCGCATCATCAACTGCGCCCGCGGGGGACTTGTCGACGAGACGGCTCTCGCCGAGCTTATCGCTTCCGGCCATGTCGCCGCGGCGGCGCTCGACGTGTTTTCGCGAGAACCGGCGACCGAAAGCGACCTGTTCAACATGCCCAATGTCGTCTGCACGCCACATCTCGGCGCGGCGACCACGGAAGCGCAGGAGAATGTCGCGCTCCAGATCGCGGAGCAGATGTCCGACTATCTGCTCACGGGTGCCGTCCAGAATGCGCTGAACATGCCGTCAGTGACGGCTGAGGAGGCGCAGATCATGGGGCCGTGGATCAGGCTTGCGGGATATCTGGGCGATTTCGTGGGGCAGCTTACGGGCGAACCGATTAACGCGATCAATATCCTATACGATGGCATGGTAACCGATATGAATACGGACGCTTTGACATCCGCTATCGTCGCAGGCGTCATGAAATCCTCGAACCCGCAGGTCAACATGGTGTCGGCCCCGGTGATCGCGCACGAGCGCGGCATGGATATCTCGACGACTACCCAGCGCAAGTCAGGCGTGTTCGAGGGCTACATGAAACTCACCGTCGCGACCGAAGTGCGTGAGCGATCCATCGCGGGCACCGTGTTTTCCGATGGCAGGCCACGGTTTATCCAGATCAAGGGAATCAACATCGACGCGGCCATCGGCCGCCATATGCTCTATACAACCAATGAAGACATACCGGGTATTATCGGCGTGCTGGGGCAGACCATGGGCAACCACGGCGTCAATATCGCAAACTTCACCCTCGGTCGCAGTTCCGCCACCGGAAGAGCGATCGGGCTGCTGTATCTGGACGAACGGCCTCCGACGGAGGTGCTGTCGGAACTGGAAGACACCGGTCTGTTCCGTCAGGTCAGTCCACTGGAATTCGACGTCGGTTAGACCATGAGGATTTACGCGATCGGCGATATCCACGGTCAGGCGGACATGCTTCGTGCGGCTCACGAACGCATCGCGACGGACCGCGCGGCCTGCGGTGACCCAACCGCCGAGGTAATACATCTCGGGGATTTCTGCGACAGAGGCCCTAACACCGCCGGTGTCATTCAGATCCTCGTCGATGGGGTTGCCGCCGGAGAGCCATGGCGGATGCTCCTTGGAAACCATGACCGACTGTTCCGGGGGTTCGTCCGGAACGCCAGCGTTCGCGACAATGTGCTTCATAGGGACTTCACGTGGATGTCCTGTGCGCTAGGGGGCGAAACGACGCTGAGATCGTATGGACTGTTCGACATCAATGGGCATTCCGCCAAACGGATCCAGGCGCGGCTTCTTGAACTGATTCCCGGTTCACACATCACATTTCTTGAGAAGCTCGAGTCCATGGTTGAATACGACGAGCTTGCATTCGTGCATGCCGGGATCTTACCGGGTGTATCGCTTTCACGACAACTGGAGGACGATCTCGTATGGATCCGCGATGAGTTCCTGCTCGATACCGGCGATCACGGAAAACTGATCGTGCACGGGCACTCGGCCATCCATAGTCCCACGCATTACGGCAACCGGGTCAATCTTGACACCGGTGCCGGCTACTTCCGCAGGCTCACGGTCGCGGTGTTTGAAGATCGCGACTGCTGGGCGCTGACCGACTTGGGACGGGAGAAGCTTGAGCCGTCTCCTCATATGGTGGGGAAAGTCAGGAACCCGATTTAAGGGATCCCGAGCGTTTCTGGATCACTGTCCACACGCGACCAGGCATATGGCGCGACAATGTTCCTCGATCCGCCCGGTCACCACGTCCGGCCACGCTCGGCAAAGTGCGGTGGGGTGGAGGCCGGATCATATCTCCGGAAGGCCATGCTTCGGTTCAACCGAAATTCGGGACCTGTCCCGGAACGTCCGAAGAGAACGTCCGAAGAGATGGAGCCCGGTGCCTGGTGAAACGGCCTTTACGCCGCCCGCGGTCGCGTCACTCCGAGCGTCATTTTGTATTCCGCCGGCCTGTCATCCCGCCCCGCTACCCAATATCGCGCAGGGCAAGCGCCAACGCTTCGGCCAGCACCCGCCGATCACCGATATGGTTCGCGAGTATCATGATCAATTGTGCGTTCAGAGCCTGACTCCGCTTTTCGTCAAGGCATCTGTGCGCCGCCAGCAACTCGGCATAGAATCCGTCGTGGTCAGCCAGGTTTGGAGTATCGATCAAAGCGCTCATTTACCAAGCCTCCAGAGTCGGGAGATTGTTTTTTCGACGGACGCGGGATCCGGATATGGCCAGCGCGCGGCGATCACCTGGTCGGGACGGATCAGGTAGACCGCCGACGTCGCGATCCCGAGATATCGGTGGCGCAGCATGTCCGTGACCCGTGGGGCGAAAACGTTGGCGCCGTCGACCCGCGGCATCTCGCATCCCAAGGCCAGAACGACCATGCGCCCGCCAAGCCGGTTCAGCAGCCATCCGTTCTCGACCGGAGCGTCCGGTGCGACCGATCCGGGCCTTGACAACGCGGGCATAGTTCCGTCGTCCGCTCCCTCGCTCGGATAGACGCAGGGAACCGAGAGACGTCCCGAGTTGACCCAGGCGCGGGCGAACGGCGCCTTGGCCGCCAGCGCAAGCACCTGATCCCGCAATAGCCGCTCGATGCCGTCGGTGGGCGTCATGAATTTCGTCGCGCGCGAGGAATTCAGAAGGTTCTCATCGGCGGCGAATGTCCGTTCAGCGTCGAAATCCTCCAGAATGTTCCGTGGCGACCGGCTCCGCAGGACCGCCGCCAGCCGCCAGCCAAGCGCGTCAACGTCCTGAAGCCCGCTATTGCCGCCGCGTGCGCCGAATGGCGAAACGATATGGGCACTGTCACCGGCAAATATCACCCGGCCATGAACGAAATCCCGAAGCCGTCTGCACTGAAAGGTATACACACTGACCCAGTCCAGCCGAAAATCGGAGTGGCCGACGACGCGCTCGATGCGCGGGATGACATTCTCCGGCCTGCTCTCTCGCCGTGGATTGGCGCCCCAGCCCAGTTGTAGATCGATGCGGTAGATGTTGTCTGGCTGCTTGTGCAACAGCGCTGACTGGCCGCTATGGAATGTTGGTTCAAACCAGAAGCGGCGCTCCGACGGCATTTCCGTCTTCAGCTCTACATCCGCGATCAGGAAGCGTTCCTCGAACAGCTCTCCGGCGAAATCGAGTCCCATACTTTCCCGAATGGATGATCTTGCCCCGTCACACGCGATCAGATAGTCGGCTTCGAGCCGGTAGTTCCCTTCCGGCGTCTCGATCTCGGCCCGTACGCAGTCACGGCTCTGGACAACACCCGAAACCCGGTTTCTGAACCGCATCTCCACCAACGGATTTTCCCGGGCGGCCTCGATCAGATATTCCTCGACATAATATTGCTGCAGGTTGACGAAGGCTGGCATCTTGTGCCCGTCCTCGGGCAACAGGTCGAAACTGAACACCTCTTCATCACGGCAATAGGTTCGGCCCACCTTCCAGGTCACGCCCTTTCGCAGGCAGCGCTCACCCACCCCTATCCGGTCAAGAATTTCCAGACTGCGCTTTGACCAGCAGATCGCACGGCTTCCCGCCGAGACGACGTTGTTGTCGTCCAGCACGATGCTGGATACGTCGTGATTGGCGAGCTCAAGAGCCATGGCCAACCCAACCGGCCCCGCGCCGACGATCAACACTCCGTGTCGGTTCTCAGGCAGATCCAGCCCCGGAGGACGCATGAAGGGAAAGGGGCGACGGGTATGAGGCATTCAGGACTCTCCGATCCACGCTGTCTGGAATTCCATCAGCGGGCAATTCATCCCTGAAGCTGCTCCCACATCGCCAGATCCCGTTCAGCGGTCCAGATCCTCGGAGTATCGATACCGCGGGCCTCATCGAACGCACGGGCGACATTGAAGGGCAGGCAGTGCTCGTAAATCGCGAAATCCGCAAACTTCGGATCACATTCCCCGCGCACGGCGTCCCAGGCATCCTTCAGGGCCCCTCCCCGGGCGACCACCTTTACCACGGGACGATAGGTGCTTTCGATAAAGTCACGGGTACACTCGACCGCGGCCTCGACCGCGTCGCGTCCGATCAAAGCGTCTCCCCGACCCGGAGCGAGACCGGCCGGGTCGAAGAGTCGAACGCTGTCGAGTGTGTCGCCCCAATCTCGGAAATGTCCGTCGCCACAATAACAGGCGGAGCGATATTCAACGATATCGCCCGTAAACATCACTTCCTGATCCGGAACCCAGACCACGGCGTCTCCCGCCGTATGCGCCCTACCCAATCGCAGGATGTCAACCCTGCGTCGTCCCAGATACACTGTCATCGCGTCGCTGAAGGTCGTGGTCGGCCATGTCAGGCCAGGGATTCCCTCGTGCCCCTCGAACAGTCGTGGAAAACGCTGGAACTCACTGTCCCAGTCTTCCTGCCCACGTTCGGCAACCATCGCACGCGCGACGTCCGACATCACCACCTGCGAGGCATTATATGCGCTCGCTCCCAGCACACGTACCGCGTGATAATGGGTCAGCACCAGATGACTTACCGGTTTGTCGGTCACTTCCCGAACGCAGCCGATCACTTTCCGCGCGAGTTGCGGCGTGGCCTGCGCCTCCACAACCATGACGCTTTCGTCACCAATGATCACGCCTGAATTTGGGTCGCCCTCCGCGGTGAAGGCGTATAAGCCTTCGCCGATTTCAGTGAAACTGGTCTTTTTCTCGGTAAGATCGCCCTTGGATGCGAATTCCGTTGCCATAGCAAACCCCTGTCCCGGGCGAATCGTTCGCCGGTTTGACTTCGTCCTACCAGTTTTCCTATGGCCACAATCGGGCCGCAACCTGTCCAGACCGCATTTCGGGAAAGTACGGTCAGTACGGAAGCTGGTCCGGTTCCAGCGCCGGGATCACTTTGCCCACGCATTCTCCAAACCCGATCCGGTGACCGACACCCTCGGCCGTTCCGGACAGCGTCAATGTATCACCGTCCTCAATAAAGGACCGGGATTCGCCAGTGTCCAGCCTCAGGGGCTCCTTTCCGCCCCACCCCAGTTCCAGCAGACTGCCACGTTCCGATTTCGCGGGACCGGAAATCGTACCCGATCCAAGGAGGTCACCGATGTTCATCGGTGCGCCGGCCGTCGTATGATGCGCCAGCTGCTGGGGAAACGAATAGTAGATCTCACGGTAATTCGTGCGCGCGATGACCGTAGGCAAGGCCGCGAGCTCCGGCTGGATCGAGACCGTAAGCGAGATGTCATAAAGCATCGGCCCCGGTTCGTGCAGATAGGGCAGCAAATCCCGTTCACGTTCAGGCGATGGAATCCTGAACGGCTCCAGCGCCGCCTTGGTGACTATCCAGGGACTTATGCTTGTGGCGGTCGCCTTGGCCTGGAAGGGTCCCAACGGCTGATATTCCCATGCCTGGATGTCCCGCGCCGACCAGTCGTTTAGAAGGACATAACCGAAGATCATCCCGTCGGCCCGCGTGACTGATACCGGCCCGGTCGAAGGCTGGCCAACGATAGCCCCGATTTCAAGTTCTATGTCAAAACGACCGCTAGGCCGGAATCGAGGCAGCGGTTTATCCGGAGCCTTGACCTGCCCCCAGGGGCGGCGGATCTCGGTTCCGCTAACCACCACGGAAGAAGCGCGCCCATTGTAGGCGATCGGGATGTGAAGCCAGTTCGGTGGAAGCGCGTTTTCCGGGCCCCGGAACATGGTACCCACATTGGTGGCATGTTGCCTGGAGGCATAGAAATCAGTGTATTCGGCGATGCGGAACGGCATATGAAGCCGCGCCTCCGCCATGGGAAACAGATACGGCTCGACCTCAGCCCGGCGCGCGCAACCCTCTCTCAGAAATTCGGTAAGGCCGGCACGAAACCCTGACCAAACCGTCGGCCCGAGCCGCATGAAGCCATTCCAGGACGGTGCGCTGAAGACACCTGGCCGCGGACCGGGCTGAAGGATCCCTGCCTCCTCAAGGCCCGACACGTCCAGAATGAGATCACCGATCGCGACGCCGCACCGGGCCGCGCCGCCGACCGAGAACACACCATACGGCAGGTTATTGAGGGGAAAAGCGGTCTCGGAGGAGTTCGCGGTATCGATCCAACTGGCGATAAGAGACATTTTCAGCACCCCGATCCCGACCTAGCCGGAAC
>JAPOUP010000288.1 GCA_026708635.1 Rhodobacter sp. | reverse complement strand
TCCAGTCCGAGGATCGTGTCGCTATCGCTCTCGTGGCCGGTCAGCATGACGATCGGACACTTCACGCCCTGCTTGCGCATCAAGCGGCAGAGCTCGCGTCCGTCCGTATCCGGCAACCCGACGTCAAGGATCACCAGATCATAGAATCCAGCCTTGATCTTTGCCATGGCGTCATGTCCGTCGACCGCCTCGAAAACGTCGAAATCCTCGGTCATTAGAAGTTGCTCGCCGAGAGCCTCACGCAGGTCCTCGTCGTCATCGACAAGCAGGATTTTTTTCAGGCTGGACATATGTATGTGCCTCATCGCTTGTGGTTTCGAGACCGAATTGAACTATTCTCAAGGATTTTCGCAAGATGCGGTACGGAAATTTCACGGTCTCGTGTCGACAGTTGTGAATTGTTTCAGGCCACTGTTGCAATTCCGATCCCTTCCGAGCACGAAGAATGAATGACGCTGTCCCCGTCCCCCTTTGAATCCCTCGCCCGCGCCCGTGCCGACCTGCGCATAGGCCTGCCCGTGGTTCTGACCGCCACCGCCGGATCGGCCGTGGTCATCGCGGCCGAAACGCTGATGGCCGAACGGCTGGCGGGCCTGCGCCGGCTTGGCGATCCAGTTCTGGCGGTTACCGCGCGACGCGCCGATACGCTGAAGGCACGGGTCTATGACGGAGATCTGGCGCGCGTCCCGCTCTGCGGGAATGTCGACGTTTCATGGATCATTGGCGTGGCCAACCCCGCCGATGATCTTACCATGCCGCTAAAAGGGCCGTTCAGCACCCTGCGTGGCGGCGACGCGACCCTCGCCCGCACGGGGATCAGGCTTGCCAGAGCCGCACGACTGCTACCGGCCGTCGTCATGGTTGATGTCCCAGACGAGAATCTCCCCGCCTTGAGCCAGCTCACCCGGATCGATGCCAGCCTCGCCACATCAATACTTGACACACCCACCCAACTGCAGAGAGTGATCAGCGCGCGCATTCCCCTGGAGGTTTCCGAAACGGCGCGACTGCACGTCTTCCGTCCCCGGGAAGGCTCGGAAGAGCACAACGCCATCGAGATCGGCAGACCGACCCGCGGGACGCCCATTCTGGTCCGGCTTCATTCCGCCTGCTTCACCGGGGACCTTCTGGGATCACTGAAGTGTGACTGCGGCGCGCAACTGCGCGCCGCATTGAAACGAATGGGAGATGACGGAGCGGGAGTCCTGCTATATCTAAACCAGGAGGGCCGCGGCATCGGCCTCGCGAACAAGATGCGCGCCTACTCCCTTCAGGATCAGGGCTTCGACACGGTCGAGGCGAATCACCGTCTTGGCTTTGAGGACGATGAACGCGATTTCCGGATCGGCGCCGAGATGCTCGCGCAGATGGGGTTTTCCAGAATTCGGCTGCTGACCAATAATCCCGCGAAGGTCGAGATGATGCGTGAGCACGGGATCGCGGTGACCGAACGCGTTCCCCTCCTGGTCGGGCTCAATCCACTCAATGCAAGGTATCTCGATACAAAGGCGAAGAAATCCGGGCACATTCTGTGAACGCGGACGCCACACCGGTCGTGTGCCGTTTTCCCGTCCGCCCCGACCCCGCGGTCGACTTCCGCCAACCACCGGACAGGGCATACCCCGACCCGAGCGCGACGCCCCGGCACCAGGGCTTTGCGGGAATCCGGATGGAATGCCTATCCACGCCGAAAGTATCGAATATCTCCACCGCGGGCCCGGCTAAGTGCTGAAGCGGCGCCCGGGACCGGCGTATGGCCGGAGCAGCCTGGTTCTGACCGGCCTGGGGCTGCGGTTCCTGGGTCAAACCTTTCCCTGTTCCATAGGCCGAACCGGAGTCCGCGCGGACAAGCGCGAGGGTGATGGCGCGACACCCGGAGGAACGCATCGGATAATCGGCTGCCTCTTTAGACCGGATAGGCTGATCCGCCCCGCTCCGTGGGCGGTTCCGATCCGTTTGGACGACCTGTGGTGCGATGATCCGGCGTCACCGGACTACAACCGCCCTGTCCGCGCGCCATGCGCGGCAAGCCACGAAGCGCTCCGCAGACCTGATCCGTTATATGACATCGTCCTTCTGACCGACTGGAACTGGCCCGACGCGGTAGCCGGCCGGGGGTCAGCCATATTCCTGCATCAATGGCGCAGGCCCCGCCATCCCACCGAAGGATGCGTCGCGGTTCAAAGGGAGCACTTGATCCGGATCGCCGGGAGCGCGGCGCCCGGTACCCGATTGATTGTTTCCTGAGTTTCCGAACCGTCTCTCCGGGCGACCCGCGGAACACCCGTAAGCGGGATGCACGCGAACGATCCGCCCATATCGCATACCTTCAACGCCTACCGAAGACGGGGCGTCCGGAACCCTGGCGAAGACCGCCGGACGCGTCGAGGCGTTGGAGGAAACGTCCGGCAGGAGGTCAGGGGACCGCGCGCGAGCCGCGCCGCGGATGCCGCTCAGCCTTCGATCTGACCCTCGATGCCTTCTCTCGCAAGCCAGTCGAGACGCGGCATCAGGCTGAGAAGCGATCGCGTGTACTCTTCCCTGGGCGCGGCGAAGAGCGCCTCGGCGTCCTGGATTTCCACCATGCGGCCGTTCCGCATGACGGCGACGCGATCGCACATCTGCCGCACCACCGGCAGGTCGTGCGATATGAACAGCATCGTGAGGTTCAGGCGTTCCCGCAGGTCCATCAGGATGTTGAGAATCTGCGCCTGGATCGAGACGTCGAGCGCGGATGTCGGCTCGTCGCAGATCAGGAACTTCGGTTGCGTCGCGAGCGCCCGGGCGATTGAGATGCGCTGGCGCTGGCCACCGGAGAACTCGTGCGGGTACTTGAGCCCCGCGGCCGCGCCAAGCCCGACATGCTCGAGCAGTTCGTCGACCCTCCGCCTCAGCGCCTTGCCCGACAGCAGCCCGTGATGGAGCGCGGGTTCGGCGACTATGGCATCAACCCGCATGAGCGGATTGAGCGACGAGTAGGGATCCTGAAAGACCATCTGGATCTGACGGCGGTACCAGGCGATGGAGCCGGAACCGGTGACCGGCTTTCCGTCGTACAGGATCGTACCGCCGTCAGCCCTGCTGAGCCCGGCGATCATGCGTGCCACCGTGGACTTTCCGGAACCCGATTCGCCGACGATTCCGAACACCTCGCCCTGGAGGATGTCGAAACTGACGCTGTCTACGGCGACAAGGTATTTCCGCCGCGACGGAATGAACGAGCGTCTCTGAAGGAAGCGCTTGGCGAGGCCCCTTATCTCGAACAGTGGCTTGCCCGCCTCTGCACGGGTCCTGTTCCAGTTCCGCGCCAGGTCATCGATCCGGAATTCGGTGGCGCGCCCGTCATGGGAAACGAGCGGAAACCGGTGCAGCTTCGCGTCGGGGCGCGGGACGGCAGCGATTAGCGACTTCGTGTAGGGATGGCTCGGCTTGCCCAGAACGAGTCTTGTGGCGCCTGTCTCCACGACCTTGCCGCGGTGCATGACGGTGACGCGATCCGTCGTGTCGGCAATGACGCCCATGTCGTGAGTGATGAGGATTACGCCGACCTGTCGCTCGTTCGCGAGTTCCCTTATGAGATCCAGGATCTGAGCCTGGATCGAGACGTCAAGCGCGGTTGTCGGCTCGTCGGCGATGATGACGCCGGGCTCCGAGCAGAGCGCGAGCGCGATGACAACGCGCTGCCGCATGCCGCCGGAGAACTGGTGCGGGTACTGGTCGAGCCGCGTCCCGGGCTCGGGAATCCCGACGCGTGCAAGCAGGTCAAGCGACCGCTCGCGGGCTTCGGCGTCGGTCACGCCCAGATGGGCCTTGATGGTTTCCGTCAGTTGTTCGCGAATCGTGAAGAGCGGGTTGAGCGACGTCAGCGGATCCTGGAAGATCATGCTGATCTCGCAGCCGCGCAGCCGCCGCATTGCCACCCGATCGAGTCCCGAGATGATCTCGTTCCTGAGCCGGATCGTACCGCCCGTGATCCTGCCCGGACGCTCCAGAAGCGCCATGATCGCCGCCCCGATCGTCGACTTCCCCGCCCCGGATTCGCCAACTAGACCATGGATTTCGCCGGGCGAGACCGTCAGGCTGGCCCTGTCCACGGCGACGAGGATCTCCCTTCGCGTCGGAAACTCGACCGTCAGGTCGGCGATGTCGAGAATTGCGCTCACCGGCTGCCCGGCATTGGCGTGAGCCGTCGTTGTCGGCTGTCCGGGATCCTGGTCCGGGCCATGCCTATCTCAGCTTCGGGTTCAGCGCGTCGCGCAGCCAGTCGCCGAGAAGATTCACGGAGAGGGCAAGCGCAAGCAGCGTGCAGGCGGGGAAGAAAAGGATCCACCATTCACCGGAGAACAGGAATCCCTGGCCGATCCGGATCAGCGTTCCGAGCGAGGGCTGTGTAGGCGGCGCGCCGACCCCGAGGAAGGACAGCGTCGCCTCGGCGATGATGGCGAGCGCCAGCGAGATCGTCGCGATCACCAGTACGGGCGAGAGGACGTTCGGCAGGATGTGGCGGATCATGACCGCGGCCCCCGACCTGCCGATGAGCTGCGCGGCCTGAACGTACTCCTTCTTCGCTTCGACAAGCGTGGCGCCACGCACGACACGCGCGAACTGAACCCAGTCGGAAAGTCCGATCGCGAGAATCAGTACCCAGATGGCGATCTGGTCGCGGTATTCGACGGGCGTGAACCCCTTGGCGATGCCGAAGATCAGCATCGCGACAAGAATCGCGGGGAAGGTCAGCTGCACGTCGGCGACGCGCATGATGACGGTTTCCGTCCACCCGCCGCGGTAGCCGGAAATCAGGCCCAGCGTCACGCCGATCGCCATGGCGAGCAACACGGCCGAGAAACCCACCAGAAGCGAGATGCGCATGCCGTAGAGAATGGTCGACAGCACGTCACGGCCCTGGTCGTCCGTGCCGAGCAGGAAGCTCTCCCCGGTAAACGCGTTCGGCGTGCCGGGCGCCGTAAACCCGTTCATCAGGTTAAGCGTCGCGGGATCAAATGGGTCGTGCGGCGCGATCAGCGGTGCAAAGACGGCGCCCGAAACCAGAAGCGCAACCACGACGAAGGAGACCACGGCAAGCGGCGAGTGGCGGAACGCCCACGCGAGATCGCTTTGCCACGCCACCCTGACCCGCAGCAGGGCAATGGGGTCCTGTCGGTCAGGTGCGGTGCGGGCGCCTTTCATGCCGTGTTACCCTCGCCGCGGAGACGGGGATCGATCGCGACATAGAGGAGATCGACCACGAGGTTGATTCCGACGAACATGACCGAGATCAGCATGAGGTAGGCCGCCATCACCGGGATGTCGACAAACTGGATCGCATTGATGAAGAGCAGCCCGACGCCCGGCCACTGGAACACCGTTTCGGTGATTATCGCGAAGGCTATGATCGAGCCGAACTGCAGGCCGATCACGGTGATGACCGGGACAAGCGTGTTCTTCAGCGCATGGCGGAAATTCACGACGCGCTCGGAGAGTCCCCTGGCGCGGGCGAAGCTGATGTAGTCCTGCCTGAGAACCTCAAGCATCTCGGCCCGCACGAGCCGCATGATCAGCGTCATCTGGTACAGGCCGAGCGTGACCGCGGGCAGGACAAGCGCCTTCAGGCCGCTCACGGTGAGAAAGCCGGTGGACCATCCGCCGACATCGACCACTTCACCGCGCCCGAAACTCGGAAGCAGGTCGAGTTCCACCGAGAACAGGTAGATCAGGAGGATGCCGATGAGAAACGTGGGAAGGCTAACTCCGATGAGCGATCCCGTCATGATCAGGTTCGAGGCCCAGCCGTCGCGTCGGATCGCGGTGAAGACGCCGAGCACGATGCCCAGCGCGATGGCGAAGAGGCCGCTGACGGCCGCCAGTTCCAGCGTTGCCGGCGCCCGCTCGCCAATGATCTCCGCGACGGGGCGGCCCTGCCTGTAGCTGACCCCGAAATTGCCCTGCGCCGCGTTTTCGAGAAAGCGCCAGTACTGCACGGGAAACGGCTGGTCGAGGCCAAGCTGCGTGCGCAGGCGCTCGATGTCGGCCTGGGTGCGTTCCTGGCCGAGCATGTTGTCGATCGGGTCGCCCACGAACCGGAACATGGAAAACGCCACGAGACCGACGATGAGCAGCACGACGACGGACTGGAAGACGCGGCGGACGATGTAGTTCAGCACCTGGCCGCCCCGTGACCGGTTCGTCCCGGCGGGCGCGGGCGGGGAGAGACTCCGGCCCGCCCGCAGGCGTGCCTGCCGCGCCGCGCCCGCAAGATCAGTTGACCCTCGCCCAGCGCAGGATGAAGAAGTTGTCCGGTCGCTGCGTCAGCTCGACATTTGACCGGGCGCCCCAAAGAAGCGGCTGGACGTACATCGTCACGTAGGCGTGCTCGTCCTGGTAGAGCGCGGTCACCTCGTCCAGCATCGCCTGCCGTCTGCCGTCGTCGATCTCGGACTGGATCATCGGCAGGAGTTCGTCGATTCTGGCATTCGAGTATCCTCCGAAATTCCAGCTGCCAAGCCTCTTCTCGCTGTTCGGGGTCGACGCGAGGAAACGGATCGGATGCTCGTGATCGAAGGTGCCCGGCGACCAGCCGAGCATATACATGTCGAAGTTGCCCTCGCGCAGTTCCGGCCAGTAGTTGCGGACCGGCATCGCATCGAGCTCAGCCGTGACGCCCACTTGGGCCAGCATGCCGACGACCGCCTGGCAGACGGCCTCGTCGTTGAGGTAGCGGTCGTTGGGACACACCAGACCGAAGCCGAAGCCGTCGGGATGGCCGGCTTCGGCCAGCAATTGCCTTGCCCGGTTCTGGTCGAACGTCGGACGCGCGTCATTTGCCGCGGAGAAGCCCCGCATCGCGGGGCTCACGAGCTGGCTTGCCGGTTCGGCGCTGCCGCGCATGATGGTCTGGAGGATGGCGGGAACGTTGATCGCGCTTGCCACCGCCTCGCGTACGCGCACGTCCCGGAAAGGGTTCGGGGCGCCCACGTTGGCGCCGTGTTTCAGGGCGTCCGCCGCGTGGGCGAAACCGAGCATGATGACGCGGGCCTCGATCCCGCGGATGACCTTTACCTCGTCCCGGCCGGACAGCCGCTCCGCGTCCTGGACCGGCACCGGATTGATCAGGTCGACGTCTCCCGACAGCAGGGCGGCGACAGCCGTGGCCGGATTCTGGATGGGCAGGAACGTCGCCTCGGTGATGTTGTGCTCGACCTCGCCCCACCAGCCGCCGAATGGCCGCAGGACCGTCTCCAACCCGGGCTGTC
>JAPOUP010000150.1 GCA_026708635.1 Rhodobacter sp. | reverse complement strand
TCGCCGGACAGAGTGTGCGACAATGTCATCGGCAGAGGAAAACCGGATCGGGGTGCCTGATCGAACCCGCTCTCCGGTTACTGGAACGCGACCCGGTCGGAAAGCCAGGCGAGAACGAGCGATACGCTGACGATCGAGCCGACCGTCGATACCAGGATCGTCGCCGAAACGCGTTGTGGCGCGACCCGGTAATGCGATGCGATCATGAAAATATTTCCCGCCGTGGGCAGGGCGGCGGACGCGATCATCACCGCGGCCGCGAAAGGCTCGACGGGCCAGACCAGAACCGCCGCCACAACCGCCGCCGGATGGAGGACAAGCTTCGAGAAACTGAGCCAGGTGGCCACCGCGGGACGTTCGATGGATCTGCCCGCAAGGGAGGCGCCTATGGCGAAAAGCGCGCCCGGCGTTGCCGCCGCCCCAAGATAACCGAGGAACTCATTGACCGGCCGCGGAAGCGGCCAGTCCATGGCTGACCAGGTGAAGCCAAGAAAGATCGAGACCAGCATCGGGTTGGCCACGATGCCCTTGATCACCGCCGCCAGCGCCTGCAGCGTACCGGTTCCGCCGCGGCTCGCCGTGATCAGGACGACAATAAGCGTACCGAACACCAGCAGGTCGACCGCGAGCATCATCATGATGTATCCCACGGCCGCCTCGCCCATGATCAACGCCAGCATCGGAATGCCGAGGAAACCGATGTTGCCGATCACGGCGCACTGCGCCTCCACCGCCCCTTCCGCTACGGGCAGCCCCCGCCAATGGGCCACAGCGTTCGCAAACACGTAGACCAGCGCGGTCGCGCAGAGATAGACAAGCATGAAGCGGGTATCGTAGACCTCCCCGAAGCTAAGGTTGGCGGAGAACTGGAACAGCATTGCCGAAAGCGCGAAGTAAAAGACAAAGCGCGTCAGCGCCGCCGTGGCCGCTTCGGAAAAGAACCCGGTCGCCGCGGCCACATAGCCAACACCGATCAGAAGAAAGAACGGAAGGGTCTGAATGAAGATCTCGACCATGCCCGCCCCATAACACCGTGACCGCGGATCGCAAACGCCGTGGCTCGATAGTGGCCGGCGACGGTCAGTATTCCGGCAAACACTGACGGAAACGGAGAGCCCGCGAACCGGACCGGATCTATGCGGCCGTATGCCGGCGGAAAAACGCGGCCGTATCGGGCGCGAACAGCGCACCGTCCACCGGACCATCCCGAAATGACGCCAGCGCGGCCTCAACGGCTCCCGCGGAAATGAACCTGTCACGACCGAGCGCGAAAAGCGTTTCAAGCCTGGATCGCGTGTATTCGGGATGAAACTGAACCGAAAGCCCGGGAAATTCATATTCCAGCACGCCGATGGGGCAATAGTCCGCGCTACCGGTCACTGTCGCGCCGGGCGGAACCAGGGTTACCTGGTCCTGATGCCAGACATGGGCCGCGAACGCCACGCCACCGCACCCGTAAACCCGACGCCCGACCACCTCGCCGCAGGCCGCCTTTTCCGCGCGTCCGCCAAAGGTGTCGGCCATAACCTGGTGGCCGAAGCATATGCCGAACACCGGCTTTCCCGCCTCGCGGACCGCGAGCAGGAGATCGCGCAGTGACGGCATCCACGGCGATGCGTCATACACGCCGAGCTCCGACCCGCTGACCACGACTCCGTCGAAGTCGCCGACCTTGGGCAGATCCGCTCCGTAGGCGACACCGACCGTGGCAAACGTCGCCTCCGGAAGCGCGGGGGACAGCCATTCGACGATCGTTTCCCCGGCGCGCGGCACGCCATCGAGCAGCGGGCTTGGCTGGCGCGTCAGGTCGAGAACCGCGATTCTCATCCTCACCACCCGAAGGCGCGGTCGATACCCGCCATCTTGACGCCCGTGAAAGCGCTTGCCTCGAAACTCAGCGCGCGCAGATCCTCGGTCTCAAGGTTGTGGACGCGGGACTTGCCGCAGGCCTTCGCCAGCGCGGTGACCTCCATGGTCATCGCGGTGAGGAAACGCGCGACACGCTCCGCGCCGGCCCTGGGATCCATGCGCCTCTCCAGGTCAGGATCCTGGGTGGCAACACCCACCGGGCACAACCCGGTATGACAATGATGGCAGGCGCCCGGAGAGGTGCCGAGCCTCTCGTAATCCTCAACATACCGTGGGGAGTTGCAGCCCATCGCTATCATCGCGGCATTGCCGATCATCGCCGCGTCGGCGCCGAGCGCCAGGCATTTCGCGACATCCACTCCGGATCGGATCCCGCCGGCCGCCACCAGACTCACCTTTCCGGTCATATCGCAGTCGTCAAGCGCCTCACGGGCCGCGCGGATCGCGCTCATGGTCGGAATGCCGGTGTGGTTCAGCAACAGTTCCGGCGAGGCGCCCGTGCCTCCCTCGGCGCCGTCAACCACCACGACGTCAGCCCCGGCCTTGGCGGCTATGGCGACGTCATAGCGCGGCCGGGTCGCGCCCATCTTGATAAAGATCGGCACCCTGTAACCGGTCGCGATCCTGAGTTCCTCGATCTTGACGGCCAGATCGTCGGCCCCGAGAAAATCAGGGTGCCGGATGGTCGACCTCTGGTCAACACCCTCGGGCAGTGTCCGCATCCTGCTGACCCGGGGACTGACCTTCATCCCCAGCAGGAGGCCACCGGTTCCGGGCTTCGCGCCCTGGCCCACCACGATTTCCAGCCCATCGGCGCGACGCAGATGGTCGAGGTCGACCCCGTAACGCGCCGGACTCATCTGGTATACAAGCCGGGCCGACGCCTCCCGTTCCTCCTCCAGCATGCCACCCTCGCCGGTACAGGTCATGGTGCCCGCCCTGGAGGCGCCATAGCCCAGCGACGCCTTCGCCGACGCCGACAGCGCGCCAAAGGACATCGAGGCGATATAGACCGGAATCTCGAGCTCCAGCGGGCATTCAACGATACCGCGCCCTCCGCCGAGCACGGTCTTCGTCTCGCAGGCCTCCCGATAACCTTCCAGCGGCAGCCGCGTCATCGTGGCGGGAACGAACACGAGATCGTCGAAAGTCGGCATTCGCTTGTTGAACGTGTTGTAGCCGCGCACCTGGTAGCGTCCAAGCTGCGCCAGCGCATGCACCTCCGATATCGCTTCGGGGGTCCAGCGGGTGGACCCGCCCTGGTCATAGCTCGACGGCACGCCGGAGGGGCGACCCTCCACGGCGCCCGCGTCGTTAAAACGGATCTCGTCTTCCGCGGCCGGCTCGAAAGGATATTCGTAGGTCGGTGTCAGATCATCAGCCATGCGCCGGCATCCCTCGATTCAAAAAACCAGAGCCGCTGGCCGGAGACCATCTTTCGCCAGTCCCGGGACCCGTCCGAAAGACCGAGCGGCTCGAGAATGGCGTTCACCTCATCGACCTGCTCGGAGGTCGGCTCCACGACCTTCACGTCCACGCCGGGACTTCCGACATCGCCGGCCACCCAGACCTCACCCTCCCAGAGCGCGTCCGCGCAGCTGTCACCCGCGCCCCCGAGCGCTATGATCTTCCCGGCATGGGCCATGAAACCCGACTGGTACCCGATCCGGCCCTCGACGACGATGTTTCCACCCTTCATCGCGACGCCGCAGCGCGGGCCCGCATCGCCCCTCACATGGATCGTACCTCCCATCATCGCGGCACCGCAGGACATGCCGCTGTAGCCGCCGACGGTGATCGTTCCTTTCGACATTCCCTCTCCCAGCGCCCACCCGGCGTTTCGCTCGATCTCCAGCGTCGCGCCGGTGTTGAGCCCGCCGCAGTAATATCCCACCGAGCCCTCGAACCGGACCTCGGCGCCGTCCGGAAGCCCGATACCCAGATTGTGGCGGGAGAGCGTGTTGACCACACGGATCCTGTCTCCGCGGGCGCACGCTTCCTGGATCTCCTCGTTGATCTCCCTGATGTGGCGCTTTCCCACATCGACGACGTGTTCGTTCATGCGGCCAAATCTCTGTCGCCGGCGCCCCAGAGCCCGGTCAGGGACGGGCCGTCGTAGTTTATGACATCGCATTCACCCACAAAGATGCGGCGCACCGCCTGCTCCTCCGTGGCCATCGCCAGATCGCCGTCCCGATCGATTACCACCAGCGGCTTCATGGCGAAGCGGTCCTTGGCGAATCCAATTCCCCCGGCGTTCGCGATCATGTAGGTGAATACGCCGTCAATGGAATTGATCGAGAGTTTCAGGGCCTGATCCATGGTCAGCCCCGCGCGCATCCGGTCACTGATCCAAACCGCGATCAGCTCGCTGTCATTGCCGGTCAGGAATCTGTAACCCCGCCGCTCCAGCCTCTCCCGCCATTTGAAGTAATCCGTGATCTGGCCGTTGTGGACGATAGCCACATCCGGAAACGGCCGCGCCCAGAACGGATGGCTGGCATTGGGCCGCACGTCGCTTTCCGTCGCCAGCCGGGCATGTCCGAGGCCATGGGTGCCGACCATTTCGCGCACGCCGTGTTTTTCGTCCACGGCCCGCGCGCCACCGACGTCCTTGATGATTTCGAGGCTGCGTCCGCAGGACTGCACCTCAATCCGGTCGCTGAGCGTATCCACGTCGGCGACCCAGGCCGTCATGTCACGCGGATCACCGATCTCGATGCGAAAGCAGTAATGCCGCTGCCCGTCGGTGATGATCGCGGGTTCCGCAAGGAAATCGGAGCCGTGGTCTCGCAGGCTGCGCGCGAGATCATCCATCGCCGGGTCCATGTCTTTCCGGTCAAATCCCATGCCGCGAACGACGTACCCCGTGTTGCGCGGCGGCCCGTAGACCGCGAAACCCGTGCTGTCCGCCCCTCGATGCTCCTGGGCGTCCATCAGTTCCACCAGGTCGCGGCCCACGGCTCCGAAGCCTCCGCGGCCCGCGAGGATGCGCCCGGCAATTCCACACATTCCGATTCTCCCGCAATTTCTGTATACAGTATACTGTATTCAGCGGATGGCAAGATCGAATCGGGTAGCCGTGACGGGGTATCCCGTATACGATATCGCCAAACGCGGGTTATCATCGGCATCCCGAGGAGCGAATGGTCCTGAGGTCAATCCGGCCAGCTCGCCGCCGACTGGCGGACGAGGTTTACGACGAGTTGGTCGAGGCGATCATGCGTCGGGAATTCGGGCCGGATGACCGGCTTGTGCAGGAAAAGCTCGCGGACGAGATGAACATCAGCCGGACACCCATCCGCGAGGCGCTCATGCGCCTGGAGCAGGAAGGCGTTCTGGAGGTCTCCAACCAGGGCAGTTTCAGGCTCTACCGCATGAACGACGGTGAGGTCAGGGAACTCTATCAGGCCCGCGCCGGCATCGAGGGGCAGTGCGCCCGCATTCTGGCCGTGCGCAATTCGGCGGACGACATCGCCTGGCTCAGCGAGGCGGTCCAGCGGGAGGAAAGTCTTGAGGACCGGTCGGCGCGCGGCTACTTCGAGGCCAACCGCAACATCCACCGCGCCTTCGTGATGCGCGCGGGAAACCGTTTCCTTCTGGAAATGTTCGATATCGTCTGGGCCAGGGCCAGGGCGTTTCCCCTGTTCTCCACCATCGAGAACGTCGATCTCGCGAAGTCGCTTGGCAATCATATGGAGCTTGTCAGGGTCGTCGAGCGCGGAGACAGGATCGAGGCGCTGGAGACGTTCACGCGGCATATCCAGAGCGGTTTCGACCTGCAGATGCAGGGCCTGCATCCGGAGCGCGTCGCATAATCAGCCAACGCCGTCGCCGAAATACCGAATGCGCGGGGTGAGTGACGTCTTCGGCGGACAGTCCAGGTCCGGGACTCCCCAGCCGAATGACCCGGCCTCCGCCCGTGAATGTCTCCCGGACAGTGGACCGCCCGGGCGCCCGCGAAACCAGCCCCTATACCGTTAGCCCTTCGGGCTCTTCCAGTCCGTTGGCGCGACAGCATGCGGTAAGTGTGTTGGCGAGGAGACACGCGATGGTCATCGGACCGACGCCGCCGGGTACCGGGGTTATCGCGCCGGCGACCGTCGAACATCCGTCAAAATCCACGTCGCCGACCAACCGCGTCCTCCCCTCCCCAAGTTCCGGCGCGGCGATTCGATTGATGCCAACGTCGATCACCGTTGCGCCCGGCTTGATCCAGTCACCCCCGACCGTTCCGGCGCGCCCCACCGCGGCGACGACTATATCGCCCTGACGCGCCACCTCCCTAATGTTCCCGGTACGCGAATGCGCGACGGTCACCGTGCAGCTATCCCTCAGCAGAAGCTGCGCCATCGGCTTTCCCACGATATTGGATCGCCCGATCACGACGGCGTTCATTCCGGACAGGCTCCCGTGGCGGTCGCGCAGGAGCATCATGCATCCGAGCGGCGTGCAGGGAACCATGGCCTTCTGTCCGGTCCCGAGCTTCCCGACGTTCCAGACATGGAACCCATCCACGTCCTTGGAAGGATCGACGGCGTTTATCACAAGCGCCTCGTCGATGTGATCCGGAAGCGGCAGCTGGACCAGGATGCCATGCACGGCGGGATCCGCGTTCAGCCCTTTGACCAGTTCCAGCAGGTCCTCCTCCGGGATCGATGCGGCGAGCCGATGCTCGAAACTCCGCATTCCCGCCTCGACCGTCTGCCTGCCCTTTGAGCGGACATATACCTGGCTCGCGGGATCCTCGCCCACCAGCACCACGGCCAGCCCCGGGGTGAGGCCATGGTCCGCCCCCAGCCTGGCGACATGCCTGGCCACCCCGGCCCGAACCCTTCCGGCAATGGCTTTCCCGTCAATTATATCGGCGTTCATCATACATACCTCCTATACCCCGGTCTGCCCGCAAAGTCCGCGACCGCGGCGCGTAAGGGGTCCGACGCCGGGAGAACGGGGGATCGGGGCGCAGGGGGCAGCGAACATCAAGATCGGCATAGCCGGCTCCCTTCCGCGCGGCCGCGACCATAGACGGGAGCGGCCCGACTGAACACCAGAACCGATATCCGTCAACAAGGATCCGCCCGGCCCCATACGGCAGACCCCTTGCGGGAGAATGTAACGATATTTTCCGTCATAACCACGGGAATGACAGGCCATGTCATACAGGGTTGCGATAAGGGCACAAGACAGGGAACCGAGTCCGGAGGGCATATAAATACTGGCCTAGATGCCGGAAACCTTCAGGGCGGCAACCTCGAAAGGACTGCCCGGCTGTTCGGCTGTTCGGCTTCTACCGAAGACACAGGCTGCATCCATACAGATATGGCAGGGATCCTCGCCGCTTGAGTTTGACTTTCCACTCTTTGGTTTCAAGCCTCCGACTTCCAGTCGGATATTGCT
>JAPOUP010000129.1 GCA_026708635.1 Rhodobacter sp. | reverse complement strand
TATGGTGGGGGAATGCATTGACTCTTGGTGGGCATTTCCGCGACAATACCATGGATGGGACAATCAAGGGGCGGTAAAGTTGCAGTTCACGCGTCTTAAGCTGAACGGATTCAAGAGTTTCGTCGATCCAACGGATCTGCCGATCGGGACGGGTTTGACGGGTGTCGTCGGTCCGAATGGCTGCGGCAAATCGAATCTTCTGGAGGCGCTCCGATGGGTGATGGGCGAGACCCGCCCGACCGCGATGCGTGGTGGGGGTATGGACGATGTCATATTCTCGGGCTCAGCGAGTCGACCCGCCCGTAATTTCGCGGAAGTCGTCGTTTATATAGACAATAGCGAACGGCTCGCGCCATCAGCGTTCAATTCGGGAGATCACCTGGAGATCTCGCGGCGCATAACCCGAGACATCGGCTCGGCGTTCAAGGTCAATTCCAGGGATTTGCGGTCCAGGGACGTACAGATGCTGTTCGCCGATGCATCAACCGGCGCCCACTCCCCGGCTCTGGTCCGTCAGGGTCAGATTTCGGAGCTGATAAACGCCAAACCCAGATCCCGGCGGCGGGTGCTGGAGGAGGCGGCGGGAATCTCGGGCCTTTACCAGAGACGGCACGAGGCGGAACTTAAACTGAACGGCGCGGAGGTGAATCTCCAGCGTGTAAACCAGGTTATCGAGCAGTTGGCGGTCCAACTTGCCCAACTGGCGCGTCAGGCAAGGCAGGCATCAAGGTATCGCGAAATCGCCCGTGCCCTGCGAAATTCGGAGGGACTCCTTCTTTACGGGCGTTGGCGTGAGGCGGAGGATGCCCGGGTGGCGGCGGAAAACGTTCTACGCGAGCGGATGCTCAACGAAAGCTCCGCCGAGCGTGACGCGCTCGCTTCCAGAAAGCTGCGGGTGGAACGGGAGGAGGTGATGCCTGCGCTCCGCGAGAGCGAGGCGGCGGCGGCGGCGGCCCTTCAGCGGCTGACGGTCGAACTAAACGCTCTTACCGAGCGGGAATCGCGGGCGTCCGAGTCAATTCTCACCCTGACGGCGCGCGTCGCGCAGCTTGCTCAGGATATCGAGAGAGAGGAGACGCTGAAACGCGATGCGGGAGAAACCGCGTCACGGCTTGAGGTCGAGGCCAACGGTCTGCGGAAACTGGACGAAGGTCATGATGCCGCTCTCGCGGCGTGTGCCGGAGAGGCGCGCGAGGCGGCCCGTGACCTGCAGGAGTGCGAGAATGCGCTCGCGCAGGTAACCGAGGATACAGCCAGACTCGCCGCAAGGCATCAGTCGGCACAGAGGCTGATGGATGATGCCCGAAAGACGCTGGAACACTCGGAAAGCGAGGCCATCCAATCCCGATCGGCCCAGCGGGATGCGGAGGCCGCGCTCAAGAACGCGGACATGGCGCTTCGGGAGGCGACCGCCCGTCATTCGGCGGCTGTGGCCGAAGCGGAACTCGCGGAATCCGCGCTCGTCGAGGCGGATAACGCTCGGGCAGACGCGCAGGCGCTCGAAGCGGGGGCGAGAGCCGCCAGATCGGAAGCGGAAAGCGAGGCGGGCACCCTGCGAACGGAAGTCGCGGCGCTGTCCAAGCTTCTGGAGCGGGAAACCAGCGGAACCGAACAACTGCTGGATATAGTTCGTATCAGTCCGGGGCGCGAAAAGGCGCTCGGCGCCGCGTTGTCCGACGACCTGCGCGTTCCGGAAATCGACCCGGATGACCGAACCGGCTGGGTGCGGCTTCCTGACTATAAAGATGTTCAGCCTCTACCTGATGGCGTGGAGGCGTTGGCGCCGTCCGTGACGGCACCCTCCGTCCTTGAGCGCCGCATCAAACAGGTCGGGCTGGTTGATCGAACCGACGGCCACCGATTGCAGCGGCACCTGAAGCCCGGTCAGCGCCTGGTCAGCCCGGAGGGCGATTTATGGAGGTGGGATGGATTCCGTGCGGGTGCCGAGGATGCCCCGAATACCGCCGCACTGCGACTTGAGCAACTGAACCGGCTGGAGCAGTTAAGACGGGAACTGGTTCCGGTAACCGCGAGGTCGGAAGGAGCGGCGCAGGCGCATGAGAGACTCAAGAAAAGTCTGACCGAATTGACCGAGGCCGACCGTAAGGCGCGCGAGGAGATGCGGGCGGCCGATATGAAAATGACGGAAGCAAGCCGGACGCTTAGCCGTAATGAAGCCGCAAGGAACATTGCTGAGGGGAACGTCGAGTCACTCCGTCTGGCGGCGGCGAGGCATCATGAGAGCGCCGGGCACGCGCGGGACGCGGTGCGGGATGCGGAGGATACACTCGGAGACCTCGAGGATCTGGAAGCGGCCCGTGCGGAGATGGAGAACGTGAAGGTCTCGGTGGAGGCCGCCCGAACCAAAATGATGTCCCGTCGCGCCGCTCACAACGAACTGAAACATGAAGGTGACGTGCGGGCGAAGAGGCTGCGTGAGGTCTCTGAAGAGATCTCGGGCTGGAAGTTACGGCTGGCGAACGCCGGAAGACGCGTTGAGGAACTCGTAAAGCGACTTAAGACGTCCGAGGAGGATCTCGTCGCGGCCAGGGGTGTTCCGGGCCAGATCGTCGCACAGCGCGATACACTCGCGGACAGCATCGAGTGCGCGAAAAAACATCGGACGGATGTCGCGGACGCTCTGGCTCTTGGAGAAGCCGCCCTGCGCGAGGCGAGCGACGCCGAGCGAAAGACGGAACGTGCCGCCAGCGATATTCGTGAAGCTCGGGCGGCGGCGGAAGCGCGGTCTGACGCCGCGCTGGAAGCTGTTCAGCATGCCGCCTGCCGGATCACCGAGGAACGGCAGACAACTCCTGAGGCGTTGCTGGAAGATCTCGGGGTCGAGGCCGAAGCGATGCATGCATCGGAACAGATCGAGCGGGAAGTGAATCGGCTTAAGCGGCAGCGCGATGCATTGGGTGCCGTCAATCTGCGCGCTGAAGAGGATGCGAGAGCGGTTCAGGAAGAGCATGACGGGATGCTTGGGGAGAAGGAAGACCTTGAGGTGGCGATCGGTAAGCTGCGCACCGGAATTACGGCGTTGAACCAGGAGGGCCGCGAGCGGCTGCTTACCGCGTTCGAGCAGGTGAACAGTAATTTCGCGATGCTGTTCAAGCACCTGTTTGGCGGTGGCGAGGCACGGTTGGAGATGGTTGAGGCGACTGACCCGCTGGAGGCCGGGCTGGAAATCATGTGTCAGCCTCCCGGCAAGAAACTCAGCACACTTTCACTTCTGTCGGGTGGAGAGCAGACATTGACCGCATTGGCGCTGATATTCGCCGTATTCCTGGCGAATCCCGCCCCCATCTGCGTACTTGACGAAGTCGACGCGCCGCTCGACGACGCCAACGTAAGCCGCTTCTGTGACCTTCTGGATGAAATCAGCCGCCGCACCGAAACACGTTTCCTGATAATCACCCACCACGCGATCACGATGGCCCGGATGGATCGGCTGTTTGGCGTCACGATGGCGGAGTCGGGAGTAAGCCAGCTGGTATCGGTCCAGCTTAAGAATGACGAACGGTTGGCGAGCTAGCCGAGACCCTTCGCGGGAATGCCGGCGTGCGAGACGGCCGCCATGTCGTTTGGTGGCGCGACCTCCGCGACAGGGACGCCAAAGTCTACCGCATGACGCTACATATCGTCCGAGTGACGGCGAGGTATCGGGTATAGGATAGCGTTTCGCGCTCTTTCCGGACTCCTTAGCGGACCATGACCGTCCACGTCGCTTCGGGCTCGCGGAGATTCACGTCGCCGCGATCGCGAGCGCCGCCAGGATCGCGACCGCCCATACCCGCCAGATTACGGTTACCGCTCTCTCTATGTCAGCCGGCCCCGCCTGTCGCCGGCCTTCCGGGTATACATAGGGAAAGTCCCGTATCCTCCCGTCGTAGCTCCGCGGTCCGGATAACGCGATTCCAACAACCCTGGCCATCGCGGCCTCGGGCCAACCTGCATTGGGCGAACGATGGAGCGCGGCGTCGGTCACAATGGCCCGGACCTCCGTCAGTCCATGGAGCAAGGCTATGAGAACGGCCGTCAGACGCGCCGGAACCAGATTCAGCAAATCGTCGAACCGCGCGGCGGCCCAGCCGAATTCACCGTAACGCTCGTCACGGTAGCCGATCATGCTGTCAGCGGTGTTCACCAACTTATATACGAGAAGACCGGGGAGGCCGGCGACCAGAAACCAGAAGACCGGCGCGATTACACCGTCCGAAAGATTTTCCGCGGCGCTTTCCACCGCGGCGCGGGCGACGGCTGTCCGATCCATCCCTTCAGTGTCGCGTCCGACAATCGAGGCAACCGCACGGCGGCCGTCACCCAATGAAACCCGTAGTGAGGCGGCAACATCCCCGACATGGATGACAAGACTGCGCTGTGCCAGCAAAGCCGCGGCGACGGCCAATTCAATCACCCAACCTCCCGGCAGGGCTGACGGCACCCAGCCCAGCACGAATGTTGGAATACACAATAACGCCAGGCCAACCGCACCGCTGGTCCTGCGGGACATCCCTCGGTTAAAGCGGGTGTCAATCCATGTTACCGCACGGCCCATAAGTACGACCGGATGCGGCAAGCGTGACCAAAGCCAGCGCGGTTCCCCGAATACCGCATCGACCAGCATGGCGGCCGCCAGAACTCCGGCGGTACTCATAAAGCCGATTCAGGCCGTTCCCGGTGATCGGGAAGCGAACGCCCGGACCGCAACCATGTTCCGGGATTGGCAAAGATGCGGGACCGGATGCGACGTCTGGCAAAGCGAGCCCGCCCCGCCACCGCAACGTGAACCCCATACAGTTGGAAAGGCGTCGTTTCACCCACGGCCGAATTGCCCGCGGATGTCATGAGCGCATCGCCTCGACCCAAGCGGGATCATCAATCGAGGCAGCTTCCGCCGTCATTTCCGGTCCGAATAGAGGCTTCTGGCCCAACGATGCGGCCAGACACGCTGCCGGAATAGAATCGCCGATGGTAAAGCCGGGACCCAGACCGGCGAGCGCCCGGAAATTTCCCAAACCCTTCAGGACAACCGCACCGACGAATGAAGCGGCGGGGATACAGCTACGATCCGACGCAATGTCACGAAAACTTCCGTCGATTACCGAAAGTGACGGGTGAGCACCCGTCATTTCCCGCCGTCTCTCATCCGGACTACCCGGATTTACGGGGACGCTCGCGGTGGAACCAATGGCACCTATGAGCCGACCGTATACCTGGAGCGAGGCTTCGTATTCACCAACGGTTGGCGCATTGACGCACACGGTTACCGACGTGGGAATTTCGGGAGTTCGCCAGAACCGACGCATGGCACGTTCGAGATCGCGCATCAACGCGACTTCCCTAAGTGAAGGCCGGCGCGGGCCCGGCGGAGACGGTACGGGACAGGGAGCGGGATTTACTCCGGCGGAGAGAGCGGTCTTCGCTCCAGTCTCCACTCTTTCCGATGGCCGCATCGAGGTCTCCGCCATGTTCGGGACGGCGTTCCGAGATCATTCCCTGGGTAGCGGCGGATGGCGCGTAACGAAGTGCCCCTTGATCGCCTGGGGCCACTGTCCGTAGGGAACCACACCAGTCTCGCTGACCGCATGGCACCGCGCATAGTCCACGATTGCTTCGGCCGCGGCCTTTTCCGGAATGAAGTTGCCCAGCGTGTACGAAACCTTGCCGCTACCCTGAATCGCCACGTTGCAGCCCTTTCCGCATCCCATCAGACAGCTCAGCCGACGCACCTTGACACCGGCTTCGCCATCGGTCTCGGATTCAACCAGTTCCGCCAGACGCTCGCCGTCCGTCAGTTCCATATCGCCGGTTTCCCAGCCCTCGCGCTTACAGGTGTCACAAACTGTGATCCAGGTCGTCATCGCTAACCCCGGTTCTGGTGGTATCCATCAAGCGGATTGGCCGTAGTGCGCAGTAAACTATCACGATCCAGCATATGGTTTGGGGGCCCGGGAATGGCAAGGAGCCCGATAATCAAGGTATCCGGATTCAATCCGGCGCGATCAGGAAAGCGTGGTCAGGCCTACCGTTCCCGGCAGCCATGTCACCGGCCACCGGTGTGGCGGTACGGCGGTTTCCATGTATGGCGCCCCACTACCGGTGCCGGGAATGCGTCCGTTGGGTCCGGATAGTGCGGTCAACCCCGACCGTGCGGTTCCATCCAATCAGTTTCCGGCCCTAACGGAACAATTCGATGCGGATTGATTTCAGCATGGCTGTAATTTCGTTAGATATCGGGTGCATGCCGGACTTTTTGATTAGGCTGTAGCGATCCGCTGGGCCTACCATAGGGCGAACTGTTCCCACCGCCGGAGAGCGTTCCGACAAGGTTGTGCATGGCCCCTTCCGACAAGTCCCGCATCGCTTTGAGAAACGGCGCCCGAGAAAGGATCAAGCACAGACTTCAAGATTAAGCGCTCTCGTCCTCGCGAAACTTCAACGTCCGGCCTTTGAGGAACATCGACGAAACCATTGCCGGCGCGAAGTGAGTGCCCGATCTCGATGTCCTGCCAAGCTCCGCAAGGGTAACTCCGAAACACACATCGTTCTCAGACTCCGACTGGCAAATCCATGAGTGCATTCAGGCAATTGAAGCCACTGCCAGAGCCGACGGCAGCCATGCCGCCTACCTGTTGACGGACGAATCATTATCCGTCATGAGGACGCGAACGACCCAATGGAGCAAGCTGGACACAGATGCCGAAACTACAATCAATCGATTGCGACACGAAGTACATGCTTGCGGCTGTCTGATATTCAATTTCCGCGTGCTGTCGTCGGTCAGGATTTGTTCCCCTTGAAACCGGTGCCAGGCGTCTGATACGAACTCTCCCACGGACATGGAGCCGTCTCCCAGTATGTAGTGGTTTCGTCACCTTCAGCATACCGGATGGACGGCTCCATATCCAGGCCAGCCGTCGAAAAAAAAGCCCGTTTCCCGGGAAAAAACCGCTCAACCGCGGAGTTCTGCGGGAGGCTCGAAAAACAACCAAACCGCCGAATACACGGGGCGGCGGGGTCAGGTGGCATGACCACAGTTTCACCGACTGGGGGGATTTCACTGCACTTTGTCCATCCCGGCGCGTCGGGACTGGACAACGTGGAAAGCTCTCCAGTTCACCATCTAAATCCTTAACATTACTGGTTCAAACGGCATAATCCCGCAAGTGGCATGCGGTGCCGAACTTCTTGACCTTCCAATCATCGATCGATCCGAGGTGTCGTCTCAATCGAATCATGCCCGCGTCGTCGGCGAACCGTCGAATACGCACGCCGCTCTCACGTAACGTCTTTTCCACCGTCCGGTTTTCATGCC
>JAPOUP010000181.1 GCA_026708635.1 Rhodobacter sp. | reverse complement strand
CGGTAGAAGCTTTTCCGGTCTATCAGCGCCTCAAGGCGGGCCCGGACCAGAACATAGGGCGACGGTTCACCGGTCCGCCCGTCACGCTCGACCCGGATCGGGTGATCCGGACCGGCAGCGGCACTGTCCCCTACATTGGTTGTGAACGTCAGGATCTGATCCCGGCCCTTTCCCCGCACCTCGAAATCAACCGCGACGAATGGCGCGTCATCGACCGTGATTCCCACCTTCTCGACCGGCGTCACCAGAAAGTACCCGTCGTCATCACGGCGCAAAACGGACGAGAACAGCTTTACCAGTTCTTCGCGTCCTATCGGTGTGCCAAGGTAGAACCACGTTCCGTCACGTGCGATCCTGATGTCGAGATCGCCGCAGAATGGTGGATTCCACAGATGAACCGGTGGAGGTCCCCTTCTGGATGCGGCTCTCGCGGCGCTTGCAATGCCATCCGCAGACGGTTTCACGATCATTTGTGCCGTTCCGGTTCCAGTTATGTGTGCTTCGCGCGTTTGTTTCGATATTGGCGGGTACAGCATGCGCAGGAGTGAGGTCATGGAGCAAGCCGAAAACCTTGTCGTCGGAATCGAGGCGCTGGGCGCTCGTCTAGCCGAAGCTGGGGAAAGTATCACGCGACGGTTCATCGGGCAGGGACAGGTGGTGGAACTGGTGCTCACCACTTTGCTGTGCGGTGGGCACGGGTTGCTGATCGGTCTGCCGGGGCTCGGGAAGACGCGCCTTGTTGAGACGCTAGGCACGGTGATGGGGATGTCGGAGGCACGCGTGCAGTTCACGCCGGACCTGATGCCCGCCGACATACTCGGTAGCGAGGTTCTGGAGTCCGGCGCGGACGGCGGGCGGGGTTTCAAGTTCATCGAAGGGCCCGTTTTCTGCCAGCTCCTGATGGCGGACGAGGTGAACCGGGCGAGCCCGCGGACGCAGTCGGCGCTTCTGCAGGCGATGCAGGAACGATCGGTAACCATCGCCGGGCAGCTGCACAGGCTGCCCGAGCCGTTTCACGTTTTCGCGACCCAGAACCCGATCGAACAGGAGGGCACCTACCCGCTGCCCGAGGCCCAGCTGGACAGGTTCCTTCTTCGGATCGATGTGGACTATCCCGCGCGAGACGCCGAGCGCGACATCCTTCTGGCCACTACGGGCCTGGATGACGCGAGGTCACGACGGGTATTCACGGCCGCGGAACTCCTGGCGGCGCAGAAGCTGGTTCGGCGTATGCCGGTCGGTGATTCGGTCATGGAACTCATTCTCGACCTGGCCCGCGCCTGTCGTCCCGGAGCGGTGGAAGCTCCGGAATTCGTCAATGGTTCGGTCAGCTGGGGACCGGGGCCGCGGGCGACGCAGGCGCTGATGCTGAGCGTGCGGGCGCGCGCGCTGCTCAAGGGTCGTCTGGCGCCTTCCGTCGAGGATGTGATTGAGTTGGCACGGCCCGTTCTGAGCCACCGAATGGCATTGACCTTCGCGGCGCGGGCAAGGGGCGAGAGCGTCGGTGATCTGGTGGGTCGCGTCCTGGAGCGGGTGACGCGGGTCGAGGCGGTGGCTTGACCGCCTTTCGCTTTCCGGGCGGCGGTATGGATACGTGCGCATTGAGATACGCCAGTCATTGCAAGGGGATTCCATGAACGCCCGGGTAGGGCTTCGCGAACAGGCGGAGGATCTCGCCGCCCGGCTCCCCGATCTTCTCGCCGAAGCGGAGCATTTGGCGCGGACATTGCTGCTGGGCTCACACGGTCGCCGTCGGTCCGGCGTGGGTGACGAGTTCTGGCAATACCGCCCCGCCCGCGCCGGCGACGAGGCGCGCCTCGTCGACTGGCGCCGTTCGGCGAGGTCGGACGTACATTTCGTGCGTGAGAAGGAATGGCAGGCCGCCCAGTCGGTTTTGATCTGGATTGACAGGTCGCGGTCAATGGAGTTCTCGTCAGATCGTGACCGTCCCACGAAATGCGACAGAGCCCGGTTATTGGGTTTGGCGGTCTCCGCGCTCCTGATCCGGGCGGGAGAGCGGGTCGCACTGGCGGATCTCGGAACTCCGCCAAGGTCCTCAAGGCTTCAGCTTATGAGTATGGCGGAGCATCTCTCGGCGGAAGGATCCGGCGTGGATTACGGAATTCCCGAGATCAAGGTGCTGCCGCCACACGCCCGGGCGCTGTTCATATCGGATTTCATGGGAGATCCCGAACCGCTGAGGGAGCAGCTGGCGCGCGCGGCCGACCGGAACGTCAGGGGAGCGCTCCTTCAGGTGCTTGACCCGGTGGAAGAGGTGTTCCCCTATGACGGACGGACGGTTTTCAGATCCATGGGAGGAACCGTGACGCATGAAACCCTGAAGGCGGGAGATCTGCGTGAGCGCTACGTTGACCGTCTATCTGCGCGGAAGGCGCAGCTTGAGGCAACGGCGGAGGCCGCCGGCTGGCTGTATTCCTGTCATAGAACGAGCGGCACCGCGCAATCGGCGCTTCTTTGGATATATTCCGCCCTGGAGCGGCGGCGATAGATGTTTTCGATCGCGGGAATTGGCTTTGCCGCACCGTGGCTGCTCGTGGCGCTCGCGGGACTCCCGGTCCTGTGGCTACTGTTGCGCGCCGTGCCGCCGGCCCCGGTGCGCAGGCGCTTCCCGGGGGTGACGCTGCTTCTCGGGCTTGCGGATGACGAGACGCAGACGGACAGAACGCCGTGGTGGCTGCTATTGCTGCGCATGCTCGCGGTCGCGTCGCTCATCGTCGGTTTCGCCGGACCGGTTCTGAACTCCACCGTCGACGATCCCGGGACAGGCCCGCTTCTGGTTCTTGTCGACGGTACCTGGGCCGACGCGCCGGACTGGAATCGGCGGATCGAGCGCATAGACGCGGCATTGGCGGATGCCGCGCTGGCGGCGCGTCCGGTGGCGCTTGCCCGCCTCACCGAACCGCCTGTCGGCGAGATTCCGTTCCAGGCCGCCGATGCATTGGCGAAACAGTTGCCAAACCTGACACCCAATCCCTGGGAGCCTGAGCCGGCCGCACTGGAACGTTGGGCCGCAAACCTTACGGAGGAAAGATTTGACACTTTGTGGGTGTCGGACGGGCTGGACCGCGAGTCCCGCGCCGAACTTCTGCGAATACTTGAAACGCGGGGAACCGTCACCGTTATGGAGGACGACCGACCGGTCTTCGCCCTACGTCCCGCCACCTTTGGCCAGGACGGAATCACGGTTTCGGCCGTTCGAAGCCGTCCCGGTGATACCGAGGTAATGACCGTCGTCGCGAAAGGTGTTGATCCGCGTGGAGTCGAGCGCCAGCTTGCCTCCGTCGATCTCGAATTCGCGGAAGCGGCGGGGATCTCCGAGGTAACCCTGTCGCTTCCGGCGGAGCTCCGCGACCGCATCTCAAGATTTGAGATCGCGGGCATTCGCTCCGCCGGCGCGGTGTCGCTCACTGACGACGCGCTCAGGCGCAGGGAGATTGCGCTTGTCGAGGCTGGCAGCCGGGAAGGTCCTGAACTCATGTCGCCGCTCCATTATCTGGAGCGGGCGCTTGAGCCCACAACGGACATGATCAGGGGGGCGTTGCCTGACCTGCTTCCGGCCAACCCGGACGTGATCGTGCTCGCGGATGTGGCCACGGTGAGTGCGGCCGAGCGGCGGCCGGTCCTCGATTGGATCGAGCGTGGCGGCACGCTTCTCCGGTTCGCCGGCCCGAGGCTCGCCGCCAGCGATGTCAGCCGCCGCGAGCGGGATCCACTCCTGCCGGTGCGCCTGCGCGCCGGTGGACGGGCCATCGGCGGCGCGATGAGTTGGGGAGAGCCCAAGGTCCTTCGGGCATTTCCCCCGGATTCGCCTTTCTTCGGCCTGTCGGTGCCGGAGGACGTGCGTGTTTCCAGTCAATTGCTGGCCCAGCCCGGGCCGGATCTCGCGGAACGCGTCATTGCGTCGTTGGCGGATGGTACGCCGCTCGTGACCCGCGAGCGGATCGGGCGGGGACAGGTGGTGCTGTTCCATGTCACCGCCAACGCCGAGTGGTCGACCTTGCCGCTGTCCGGTCTGTTCGTTCGGATGTTGGAGCGTCTGGCGGTTTCGACCCGGCCATCCGATTCGGAACCTCCGCTCCTTCGCGGGACCGTCTGGTCCGCCGACGTTGCGCTGGACGCATTCGGCACCGTCGCGGACGCATCGCGACTGGCGGGTGTCTCCGGCGACCGGATCGCCGATGGCGGACCGGGTCCGGGCATGCCACCGGGACTGTATTCGTCCGGGGAACGGCGCGTTGCGGTCAATGTGATCGGCGCCGATGCGTCGCTCTCCGAAGCGGTCTGGCCCGAGCGTCTCGATGTGCTGGGCCTGGACGTGTCGCCGGAAACGGTACTGAAAGGTTGGTTTCTGGCGTTGGCGGTCGTGTTGCTGGCGCTGGATGTCGTCGGCTCGCTTTGGCTGACCGGACGGCTTGTGCCCGCGTCGCGCGTAACGGCCGTGATGCTTGGCGTGATGTTGGTCGGTGGGGTACAGGCGGAGGCGCGATCACCGGACGAATTTGCCATGCAAGCCGCTTCAAGGGTATCGTTCGGTTACGTTTCAACGGGTGACCGGCGCGTCGATTCCATAACCAGGGCAGGCCTGAAAGGTCTTTCGGACGTGCTTCGGAACCGCACGTCGGTGGAGCCGGGAGACCCGGTGTCCGTCGATCTCGAGAGTGATGAACTGAGCGTTTTCCCGCTGCTCTACTGGCCGGTCACGCCGATGCAGAAACCGCCGTCGGACGCTGCATACGACAGGCTCAACCGCTTCCTGCGCGGTGGGGGCATGATAGTGTTCGATACCCTCGACGCCGACATCGCCGGCTACGGTCAGATAAGTCCGAACGGACGCAGGCTGCGGGAGCTCACCCTTCCCCTCGACATTCCTCCGCTGGAGCTCCTGCCCAGCGATCATGTGCTGACCCGCGCATTTTACCTTCTGCAGGATTTTCCCGGGCGGCATTCAGGTCGCGAGGTCTGGGTCGAGGCGGCTCCGACCGACGCGAGAAAAATCGACGGAATGCCATTCCGGAACCTTAACGACAACGTGACGCCCGTATTGATAGGTGGCAACGACTGGGCTTCCGCCTGGGCTGTGGACGAAGCGGGGAACGAAATGTTTCCGGTCGGCCGCGGGATGGCGGGAGAGCGACAGAGAGAACTCGCGAGACGCTTCGGCGTCAACCTCGTCATGAACGTACTGACCGGCAACTACAAATCGGATCAGGTTCATGTTCCGGCTTTACTGGACAGGCTTGGCCAATGACGCGCGCCAGCTACGGAACTGACCTTCGGGTCAGGCGATCCCGCCGTCGTCGGTCCCATGCGCCCTCCGGCGGGGAAATTTCGGCATGACAGGTACCGTTATATTCGATCCGCTTCTGGAATGGTGGCTCGTATGGGCGGTTTCCGGGTTGGTCGCGTTCTACGCCATCGCGGCGTTCGCGCGCGGCCTTTCCGGATGGTGGCTGCGCGGTCTTGCCGGGCTTCTTCTCCTGTCGGCGCTCGTCAACCCTTCCGTGCAGCGCGAGGTGCGGGAGCGGCTGACGGACATCGTGATCGTTATCGTGGACGGTAGCTCAAGCCAGACCGTTTCCGACCGTCCGCAGCAGATCGAGCGCGCCCTTGACGCGATCGAATCCAGCGTTGCGGGACTTGAAGGCACCGAACTTCGGGTCGTTACCGTCGGTGACAGCGACGACAATCAGGGAACGCTGCTGATGGACGCGCTGTCCGAGGCCATGGCCGAAGAGCCTCAGGCCAGACTCGCGGGTGCCTTCCTGCTATCGGATGGCCTCCTGCACGATTTGGATCGGGCCCCGGACATGAACGCGCCCCTGCACCTTGTGATGACGGGGCGGGCGGGCGATTGGGACCGTCGCCTCCGAATACTGAACGCTCCCGCATTCGCGATTCTTGGTGAGCCAGCGCGGTTTCGGCTGCGGGTCGAGGATCAGGGCGCGGTGCCGGAGACCGTGGACGGCGTTGCCGAGGTGCGGATCACGTTAGACGGTGGAGAGCCGGAGAGCCATTTCGTACCGGTCGGTGAGGATTTGGAGCTCACACTGACGCTGTCACATGGCGGCGTTAACGTGATCCAGTTCACGCTCCCTGTCGCCGATCGCGAAATCACTGACCGGAACAACGCGGCCGTGGTGCGGGTCAATGGCGTGCGTGACCGGCTTCGTGTCCTGTTGGTCAGCGGCAAACCGCATCCGGGCGAGCGGACCTGGCGTAATTTACTGAAGTCAGACAGTTCCGTTGACCTTGTGCATTTCACGATCCTTCGCCCGCCGAGCAAGCAGGACGGCACGCCGGTGAACGAACTTTCGCTCATCGCGTTTCCCACGCGTGAACTGTTCATCGAGAAGATCGAGGAGTTTGATCTCATCATTTTCGACCGCTATGAACGACGGGGAATCCTGCCGGCCCTGTATCTCGAGAATATCCGGAGATATGTCGAAGACGGCGGCGCGGTCCTGCTTGCCGCGGGGCCTGATTTCGCTCGGGCGAGCAGCCTTTACCAGACGCCGCTCGGGGAAATCATGCCCGCCCGTCCCACATCGGTGGTCCTTGAGGAAGCTTACCGTCCCGAAGTCACCGAACTGGGCCAGCGCCATCCGGTCACGGCCGGACTGCGGTCCGACCCCACCGCCGCCGGGGACGAACCCGGTTGGGGTCGGTGGTTCAGGCTCATTGACCTTGAGGTGACCCGGGGGACAACCTTGATGCGGGGCATGGACGACAGGCCGCTGCTCGTGCTTGATCGCGTGGGAGAGGGACGGTTCGCTTTGCTGGGTTCGGACCAGGCGTGGCTATGGACCCGCGGTTTCGAAGGCGGAGGGCCTCAGCTGGAGCTTCTGCGGCGTCTGGCCCACTGGATGATGAAGGAGCCGGAACTGGAGGAGGAGGCGCTTTCGGCGGCGGTCGATGGCCAGACCATCACAGTAATCCGCCGCACGCTGGGTGACGGCGTTGGCGCAGTCGAGCTGACCGCGCCCGACGGTACGACGGACTCGGTTGCGCTGGAGCGGGTTCGACCCGGACGGTATGAGGCTACCGTCGACGTGCCCGAGCCAGGCCTCTATCGGTTGAGGGAGGGAAGTGAGGAGACCGTCGTGGTCCTTGGACCGACGGCACCGCGGGAGTTCGAGCGGACCATCGCCAGTCCCGAGAGACTGGCCCCATTGATCGGGGCCACCCGTGGCGGCATCGCCAGTATCGAGGCGGGTGTCCCGGACATTCGCAGGGTCCGCTCGGGGCGTGCCGCCGCGGGACGTGGCTGGCTCGGAATAACGCCGCGTGAGGCATACGTGACAACGGATGTGACGATCTTTCCGCTGGTACATGCATGGCTGTTCCTGTTGGTGGGATCGGTTCT
>JAPOUP010000037.1 GCA_026708635.1 Rhodobacter sp. | reverse complement strand
ATCCAACTGGCGATAAGAGACATTTTCAGCACCCCGATCCCGACCTAGCCGGAACGTCCCGCAAAGCAGCGGGGCCGATTGATGCGATAACCTAATTCCGATGTCGAGGGAAACCGGATTCGGGATTCGTTTCTCCCGTCCCGACGGAAAGGTCATTTCCCCTGACGGGTGACGCCAAACCATTCCTCAGCGGGGCCACCCTATCCAGTGCGGTGAGTCCGCGTTCGGTCAACGGAGCCCAACGGCCCTGCATGAAAACCCCATATCGGCATGAAACGCATCGCGCATATCCAGCGATCGCCTCCCCCGGGAGATCACCGCACCCTCGTACGTAACCGGTCCGACCGCAGCGGGGAGCGCGTCACGGAAGACGGTTCTTTACGACCACGCCTTCCTGTAACACAAGCGGTATGTGTTCGCCCTGGCCCGTGAGCCGGGAGATGTCAGCCACCGGATCTCCCTCGACGAGAATCAGGTCCGCAGTCGCGCCCACAGCGACCCGGCCAAGATCCGGCCGCCTGAGAATTTCAGCGTTCACCGAAGTCGCCGCCTTGAGGACCTCCGCCGCGGGTAAAACCTGCGCCCGCAGGGCAAACTCGGCCGACTGATCCTGTTGCATCCACCCCAAAAGGTCCGTGCCGTAGCCCATTGGCACTCCAGAGGCCCGCATGATTTCCAGCGACCGCAGACCGGCGTCACGGACCAGTCTGTTTTTCTCGCGATTCTCGCCTCCCAGCCCGATTGCATCGGCGTACCGGTCAAGGCAATCGTAGATCACCAGTGTGGGAACCGCATACGCCCCGCGTTCCTTGAGAATGGCGCCGACACGGGCGTCAATCAAATTGCAGTGCTCCAACGTCCGGACGCCGTTCACACAGGCATGTTCTATCGCGCGTGCGGTATAGGTATGGGCCGCGACATACGTGCAGGACGCCTCGGCCACCGCCACAACGGCCCTGATTTCCTCGGGTGTGAACTGGATCCAGTCGATCGGGTCGGTCGGGGTCGCGACACCGCCATTGGCCATGATTTTCAAGAAGTCGGCACCCAGCCGAAGCTCATCGCGGGCGGCATGGAGACAGGCCGGCACTCCGTCGACGATTCGCCCGAGCGATGGCAGGTGGCGACTCTGCAGGTCGCCGAGAGCCGCACGGCACGTGCCCCGGAAATCCGTGTGACCGCCGGTCTGACCAAGGGCCTTACCCGAAGTCTGAATGCGTGGCCCCCGGACCATACCCTCTGCCTGCGCCCGCTTCGTGCCCGCGTCACCACCACCGACGTCACGCACGGTCGTAAAGCCCCGATCCAGCATCCGGGAGAGGTTCCGCGCGGTCCAATGTGCCACATAGCTTGGTGACATGACCTCAAGAGCGGCGAGGTTTGGCGTGGCCGCCGCGATATGCACATGGGCATCGATCAGACCGGGCATCAGGGTACGCCCCGTCCCGTCAATCGTCAGATCGGCGTTGCCGGGAATGGCAGTTTCCGAAAGTTCCACGATTTCGCCATCGGCCAGAAGTGCGTTCAGGCCCGGTTTCACCAAACCGTCAAGGCCATCGAAGACTCCGCAGTTCTCCAGCTTTATCCTCACGCCATTTCCCTCCATCTGATTGAATCCCAAATCCGCAATTAGCCATTGGACGTCACGGAGCAGGGACACGCAAGCCACTCAAGAGGGCGAAGATCGGCCACTCTCCTGGAATAAAGAGCTGTGGAGAGCTATATGTGACGGGGATCCTTCACAGCGGGAGGAGAGATGGCTTCCGGAACCTTTGATCGATCAGGACTCCGGGAATTTGCTGAAAGCGACGAGAGCGCCCCCTCCGGTCTTCGTCGGCCGCGGCGATGTCATCAGCGAAATGAAACGAGCGGGCATCAAAGCGCAGCTGGCAGGTTATGTCCCTGATCAGGAAACACGCCCGCGAAGAGGACGGCTGGCATTTGCCGCGCGGGATTGATGTCGAGGACTTCCAATACCACCTGATTCACCGCGGAGCGCTGCAGGATAGTAGGGACGGAACCTTGTATTGTCCGATCCCGTCCTTGCGCACCTTTCTTACCAGGGAGGGTGGCCTGAAACCCACACCGGAACGCACGGGCCCTGACTGTCTTGCCCGGTACCGGCCGCTTCGGCTCCGGATACCCCGACACCCATGTCCTCACATATGGATATGCGGTTCGGAAAGCCGGGAACCGAAACCCATATAGCCACAGGCTTAACGGTCCGTCGTGGCAAATCCCGGTTTTCCTTGCCCAGTCCGTCGCCCGGCGTCATACCTTACGTTATGATGAACGAGAGACCCTCCGCACTCATGCAGGTATGCAGCCTGAAGCGCAGTTTCCATGGCGTTCGGGCGCTCAGCGGCGCCAGTCTGGACGTGCGGTCCGGCACTATAACCGCCTTGATCGGTCCAAACGGGGCAGGAAAAACCACGGCGTTCAACTGCATTTCCGGCGTGGTTCCGCCTGAGGCGGGAACAGTCGTTTTTGACGGCAAGGACATAACGGGGCTGACACCCGACCGGATCCACGCCCATGGAGTCGTTCGATCATTCCAGATCGCGCGTGGATTCCCGACACTCACGGTGCTCGAAACCCTACTCCTCCATGGCGAGACGCAACCCGGAGAACACATGTTGACCGCACTTTTCAGGCCAGGCACCGCCCGGGCGCGGGAGGCTGAACTGGTGGACCGCGCGCACCATGTGGCGCATCGGTTGAAGCTCGGTCACGTGCTGGAGAACCTCACCAACGCCCTATCAGGCGGGCAGAAGAAGCTGCTCGAAATCGGCCGGGCCCTGATGGCGCAACCCCGGATGATCCTTCTGGACGAACCGGTGGCGGGTGTGAACCCGACACTTGCCAGCGAGATCGCCGGGCGGATCCAGCAACTGCGCGACGAGGATGATCTCACTTTCCTGATCGTCGAGCACGACATGGATATCGTTGCGCGAATATGTGACCCGGTGATCGTAATGTCCAATGGGACAACACTCATGCAGGGCAGTTTCGATGAGATTGCCTCGGACGCGCGCGTGCAGGACGCCTATCTGGGGAAGCGGGCGTGAACGGGCTTGAGGTACGGAATGTTTTCGGGGGCTACAGCACCGCCGACACGATCCTCAAGGGTATCTCCGTCCACGCCGCGCCCGGGGAAATCGTGGCGATCCTCGGTCCTAACGGCGCCGGGAAGTCCACGCTTCTCAAGGCAATCGCGGGTCAGCTTAAAGTAAGCGGCGGTACGATCACCTTGGACGCGGTTTCACTCAAAGGCCTCAAACCCCGTGAAATCGCGGGATGTGGCGTGGCTTACGTTCCGCAGGAAAACAACGTATTTCCGGCCATGACCGTACGCGAGAACCTCGAGATCGGCGGTTTTCTCACTCCGCGGGAAACGGCATCGAGGATTAAGGAGATCTATTCGCGGTTTCCGATGCTTGCCAAGAAGCGCCGCGATGCCGCCCGCACCCTCTCGGGGGGACAGCGGCAAGTGCTCGCGGTGGCGATCGCGCTCATGGTGGCGCCGCGGGTCATGCTGCTGGACGAGCCGTCTGCCGGATTATCGCCGGTGGCCACCGAGGAACTTTTCACCACAATACGCGGCATTCGCGACTCGGGTGTCGCGGTCATTCTTGTGGAACAAAACGCGCTCGACGCACTGGAACTCGCGGAACGAGCTTACATACTTATGGCAGGGCAGAATCATATCGATGGACAGGCAAGGGAACTGGCCGCCGACGCGGAAGTCCGGCGGGCATTTTTAGGCGGATAATCACATGGAGACGTTCATATGACCATCAGCAGACTTACTTTCGCTCCCAGTCGCCGAACAGTACTGGCGGGGGCGGCCGCGCTAATTGCGAGCCCCGCTATCCTGCGGGCGCAGTCAGACGGCATCACCTTCGGCACGCTTACGCCGCTCACCGGTGTGGGAGGCACCTACGGCCCGTCGATGCGCGATGCAGCGGCTTCGGTCTTCACCGCCGTGAGCCAAGCCGGCGGGCTTCTCGGACAACAGATCGACCTCGTCTCGGAGGATACCCAAACCAATCCGGAGGCTGCGGTACGCGCTGTCCGAAAGCTGATCGACGTGGACGGAGTATCCGTCGTAATCGGCACATGGGCCTCCTCGATCACAACAGCCGTCGCACCGCTCTGCTGGGAAAACGGAGTGATGCTTTTCACGGTATCCGGTGCCGACAGTATCACGCGACTGCCGCATATGGGCTATATCGCCCGCACGCAGCCGAACTCGATACTGCAGATCCAGGTCGCGGGCGAGTTCATGCTTCGCCAGGGCGCGACCGGCATGGCGTGGATCGGGCCGCAGACCCCGTTTGCGCAAAGCTCCATAGACATTCTGGCTGAACAGGCCGGGGCGGCCGGAATCGAGATGGAGAGCCTGATCTACGAGGCGGACAAGAGCACATACCGCTCGGAAATCGATACGATAATGCGCTCCAATCCCGACTTCATCATGCTGGGTGGCTACGCGGCCGACAGCACCGTGGTCCTGCGTGACATCTGGCAGGCGGGCTATGAGGGCAGAATCATCGGACCGGCCTACGCCGTGAACCCGACAGTGCTCGAGGCCCTGCCCAACGACGTCACCGAGGGAGTCTACACCTGGGAAGGCGCACCGGACGTGACCGGCGGCGCCTATGCCAACGTTCGGGCCGCTCTTGGCGTGGATGTGGTGGACCCCTATTCGGCGCAAACCTACGATCACGCCAATCTCGCCGTTCTGGCGGCTGCGGCGGCGGGCGACGCGGGCGGGCCTGCCATCCGCGACTCACTGCGCTCAATCAGCCAAGGAGATGGGACGCAGGTCTCGGACGCACTTGCCGGACTCGAAGTGCTCGCAAACGGTGGCTCAGTGAACTACACCGGGGCGTCCGGCCCATGTGATTTCGACGGTATCGGTGACATTACCGGCACGCAGTTCCTGTTCAATCAGATATCAGGTGGCAGCCCCTCCGAGTTCGAACGCGTGTAATCCGACGCGGCGCGGCCGGGCAGACGAATAACAGCCCGGCCGTTTCCGCCCGAAAGGCGTCTCCGTCAATGCTGGACCTCCTCCCGCAGTTTCTCGCCAACGGGATCATTACCGGTGCCTTGCTGGCTCTGCCGGCAATCGGGTTCACAGCAATTTTCGCGGTTCTGCGCTTCCCAAACTTCGCGGTGGCAAGCCACGCGACCGTGGGCGCGTTCGCCGGTCTGGTAGTGAACGTAACCTGGGGCCTGCCGGCGGTACCGTCGCTTATGTCCGCGTTTCTCGTCGCGGGCCTCGTTGGGGTGATCAGCGACGAGGTCGCCCTGAAACCATTGCGTAAGTACGGGGCGCTGACGACAGCCATAGCGTCGATCGCGCTGACGATCGTAATCGAGAACATCATCCGGTTTTTCTTCGGAAATGACTTGCGGGGCTACGACCTGCCCCTGGTGCGGGACATTCGGTTCGGTGAGATACGGGTGAATCCGCAGCAACTGGAAAACCTCGCGCTCGCCGTGGTGATCATGATCGTCGTCTTCGCGGCATTGAAATTCACCCGTATGGGAAAGGCGATGCGGGCTGTGGCCGACAATCCTGATCTCGCGGATCTAAAAGGCATCGACGCCGTTTTGGTGGGCCGGATCGTCGCTTTCGCCGGGATGGGGCTTGTGGGAGTTGGCGGCATGCTTTTCGGGCTCGGCACCTCAATCGATCCTCTCACCGGCTTCCGCTTCATTCTGCCCATATTTGCCGCGGCCGTGGTCGGCGGCCTCGGCTCGGTCCCCGGCGCCGTCGTTGGAGCGATGATTGTGGGCATAGGCGAGGAGATGTCAGCGCTGGTTCTTGAACCCGCATACAAATCCGCGGTTGGTTTCCTCGCGATCGTGCTCGTACTCACATTCCGGCCGCGCGGTCTTTTGGGTGAAAGGGCGTATTGATGCTGAGTTGGTTATTTTCCGTGGCCACTTTCGCGGGGATCTACGCACTCCTCGCGCTCGGCATCAACGTGATCTGGGGCATGGGCGGCATGATCAATCTAGGCATGGCGGGGTTCTTCGCCCTCGGCGCCTATGCCTCAGCGCTGGCTACCGCGACCGCCGGGCTACCCATTGCCATCGGCGTAGCCCTGGCCGCTGGACTCGCGGCGCTGGCCGGCGGGATTCTGTGCCGCCTGACCCTTCGGCTACGAGGCGACTATCTCGCCATCGTCACATTGGGCTTTTCGGAACTTGTCCGACTGATTGCCGCCAACGAGATCTGGCTGACCAACGGTTCGGACGGCATTTCAGGCATACCGGGTCCTTGGCGTCCGCAACTGTCGCCTTTCGGGTTTAACATGCTTTTCTGCGGCTTGGTGGCGGTGACCGTCCTGGCGATTTGGGCGATCACCGAACGGCTTCGACGAAGCCCCTGGGGACGTGCGCTGCGCGCGATCCGCGATGACGATACAGCCGCGGCCGTCGCCGGTAAGCCGATCAAGCGCTTCAAGGTGCAGGCCTTCGCGCTCGGTGCCATGATTCTCGGCATCGCGGGCGCGTTCTATGCACATTACACCAGCTATATCGCACCGGATATCTTCCGTCCACTGATCACGATCTACATCTTCCTCGCGCTGACCGCGGGAGGAACCGGCAACACGACAGGTGCAGTGATAGGGGCGATTGCCGTCGTCATCGTGCTGGAAGGCAGCCGCTTTGTCGAAGGCTGGGTCGAAGCTCTTGGCGGTGTGCAGAAAGCGGCCCTACGAGAAATCGTGATCGGCGTAACGCTCATTATGATCATGCAGCTCCGCCCGCTTGGCCTGTTGCCCGAGACCTCACCGGGGCCATTCCTCACTGGAGTCCGAAAGCGATGACGGCGGAGGATACAGAGACTATGGCGTTTGTAGCCCGGCCCGCGCCGATAACAATGGCGGACTCGCATTGTGCCCGCGGCTGAAGCCATTCACCGATATGCACGTCTAGAAAGTGCGGGCATTCATTTCGCGTTGACTGAGCTGGAGACGAGATGAATCCCCGATCATTCCGGTTAAGCCGATAACCGTGCGATCAGGGAGGATCCCCGTATTCGGGTAAATTGATGAAATTATCCCTGTCAGCGTGAACCTGTCCCTTGCGCCGTTTCTGGGCTTTGCGGGATGTGACCACTTGGGCGCAGGCTGCGGAAAACGCTCCTTTCCGTCAGAAAAAACGGGTTGTCACTGGCCATTGACAGACGCCCTCCGGAACGGCGGGAAACTGGCGATCCGGACCTCAGCGCCTCCCTCCGTGATGTCCCGCGGATCGGGACCGCGTAGCCGCGTGCGATGGGATCGAATGCGCCGGTCCCGGCGGTTACGCCGCCTTGGAATGTCATGTGCCGTAACTGAATTTCTTCTCTATGGATGCCCAG
>JAPOUP010000157.1:6965-7385 GCA_026708635.1 Rhodobacter sp. | reverse complement strand
AGTGGACGCGTCGCGTCGCCGAATTCCGTCGCTAGCCCACGACCGTGATTTCGAGCTTCCCGATTGACGTGGAGTTTCCCGGGCCAGCCCGCCGAATTCGCGTCCATTGAACCGGGAAGCCCCGTCGGAGCGCGCCCCACCTGGATGCCATGAGCCGGGCGGGGAATTGCCCTTGGGGTCTGCTTGAGCCGGATGCGTTAACGCCCGCGTCCGGAACCGCACTGGGGGACCGGGGCAACCCGGTTCCCTACCGCGATCAGCCTTTCCCTGATGGCACTTGACGGCGGTCGGCGGGACCCTTGCGGCCGTTCCCCGTGCGTGCTACTTGGCCGCGTCAACTGAAAGGACATTACATGAAACGACTAACCCCCCCCCCCCCCCCCCCCCCCCCCCCCCCCCCCCCCCCCCCCCGCCCCCCCC
>JAPOUP010000157.1:0-6955 GCA_026708635.1 Rhodobacter sp. | reverse complement strand
TCCCCCCTCTTGCCGTCTCTGATGGCACTTGGCGGCGGATGGGGGGATCCTTGCGGCCGTTCCCCGTGCGTGCGACTTGGCCCCGTCACAAGGAGGAAAATCTCATGAACATACTTACCCCCCCCCCCCCCCATAAACGGCTGACGGCACTCGCCGCCGGTGCCCTGGCGGCCACCGCGCTGGCGGGTCCCGCCCTGGCCGAATGCGGCCCCGGCAACCTGCCGGACGAAACCGTCATCGGTTTCGCGAAGGGCTCGTACATGGCTTTCGAGGGCAATGACGCGACGCTCACGGTTCGAAAGAACGGCCCGGCCGCGCCAAAAGTATATTACGAGACGAGCGATAGGCCGAAATGGCAGTTCAACCAGTTCAACGCCGGTGAGGTCGGCAGTCCCGGCACCGCGACACCCGGGACGGATTTTACCAGCCAAACGGGCACGCTGACCTGGAGCGGCGACAGCGCGACCATCACGGTCCCGATCCTGACGGATTCGGAGGCGGACGCCTGGGAGCGTTTCTACGTCAATCTGGCCATGGACGTCGAGCAGACGCCGGCGGACACGCACAGCACCGTCGAGGAACAGTGCGCCAATCCCCCGGCAAGCTTCAGTCGCTACAGGTACTTCGCAAGCGTCAGCATTCGGGAATGACGGCCGGGGGCGGCGCGAAGCGGGATCCCCGACGTCACGCCGCCCCTCTGGCCCATGCCGGGAACGTGACCGTGAAGGAGGGCGAGACGGCGCGGTTCCAGGTCACGGTGACCCCGAAATGCGGCGACGGCGCAAGTTCCCGCTTCTTTCCGGCGTGAACACGATTTCCACAAACGATCCGGTGCGCGGCGTGTGATAACGGAAACTCGCGAAGTCTTCGGCACCGCAGGCCACACTCTACGCCACAGCTCCGAGACCGTTCTTCGCCACCAGTGTCAGTAGCTTCAGCGATGCGCCGCGCGGGCGCTTTTCGACGCGCTCCCAATGGCTTACCAGCCCCGTCGTCACGTTCAGATAACGCGCGAACACCGCTTGGCTCGCATTTTCCCGCAGCCGGAGCGCGTTTTGCCGCCAACAGAAGGGAATGAACGCCGCAAGTGCGTGCGAACCGGGGAGGATACGCGGCGGAAACGTTGAGGCCGATCGCGTCAGGAGTAGAACACACCAGCGGGCGGCAGGCTGTAGATTCAACCTATTGGAGGTGCCCTACGCTCGATCTCCGTAGCTCGTCCGCCGCCTTTGGTAAGCGCGTTGAGGCGCCGCTTGCGTCGCAGAGGTACCTCGGTTCCGCCACCGGCTCCGGCAGCGCGTTTCCCGGCGCGACAGTGCGCCAGCGTTTCTGGCATTGCGGCCTTCTTCCTCAAGTCCTGAATCTCCTTCAACCCCAATGCTCAGGCCAAGGATCAATTTGGGACACTATGCCACAAAGATTTACGCTTGAGGCAGGAAGGGCATCTCTCTTGAGTTGCAGAACGCTTCTGCTTAAGGCGCTTGGTTGACGTAAAGACCGGCAGGCTTTGTTCTCACGCTGGGTAAAGTCTCATTATATAGCACAGTAGTGCGTCATATTCTTCAGAATTAACGAAATAGCATTTGATTAATGACGTATGAAGTGATCAATATATGAGATATCAAATTCACTTGAAGCGATGCCCAAGTGATGGACGAAATGGCTAAGGACGTATTCCTAATGTTGATTTGGAGCGATGGTGCTGTTGAGCTTACACGCAACGAGATGTGGCCAACTAGACGCTGAAAGTCGGCAGTTGGTGCCTCCTGCATCGAGGTGTGGGGCCTCAAACAGGAAAACGGAAAATGTCAGATTACAAGGCCGTTGATTACGACGTAGTCATTGTGGGTGCTGGGTTTGCCGGACTCTACGCCATTCACAAGATGCGGGAGCAGGCACCCTCGATCCGGTGTTTTGAGGCAGGCGATGGTGTCGGTGGCGTTTGGTTCTGGAACCGTTATCCCGGTATCCGCTGCGATATCGAAAGCATGCAGTACTCTTATTCTTTCGACAAAGACCTGCAAAATGAATGGGATTGGAGCGAGCATTACGCCCCGGGTGGTGAGATCTGCGCCTATCTGAATCATGTTGCGGACCGTTTCAACCTCCGCCGCGATATCACTTTCAACACCCGCGTAACAGCGGCGCATTTTGATGGGGAGGAGGGCCTGTGGCGCGTAACCACAGACCAGGGTGAAACCCTGACCACTCGGGTTTTCATCATGGCAACCGGCTCACTGTCCGCGTCGCAGACACCTGACATTCCGGGTCTGGACGATTTTTCCGGGGGCACCTACCATACCGCAGAATGGCCCCACGACGGCGTGGATTTTTCGGGTCGCCGGGTAGCGGTGATCGGCACAGGGTCTTCCGGCATCCAGTGCATTCCCGAAATAGCTAAAGAGGCCGGGCAACTGACCGTCTTTCAACGGACACCGAATTTCTCGATTCCCGCCCAAAACCGGTCCATGTCGGATGAGTATCGGCAGGACTGGCGCGAAAATTACGATGAGCGGCGGCGCTACGCGAAAGAGGAATGCCCCTCGGCCGTGGTGCGCGAGTTTGGTCCGCCATCGGCTAAGGCGGTCGATAAGGCGGCGCGCGATGCGGAATACCACCGCCGCTGGCGGATCGGAGGCGCGGAATTCATGTCCGCCTATCGAGACATCCCGACCGATCTGGAATCGAACGCCACAGCCGCTGATTTTGTGCGTGAGCGCATTGCCGAAGTGGTGAATAATCCCGAAACCGCTGAAATGCTATCGCCCCGCGATTACCCGATCGGGACCAAGCGGATCTGTATCGATAACTTCTATTTCGAGACCTATAACCGTTCCAATGTCCGCCTTGTGGATCTGAAAAAAACCCCGATCAAGCGGATCGAGGCAAGCGGCATTCGCACCGGCACCGAGTTGCACGTGTTAGATGATATCGTCCTGGCAACAGGTTTTGACGCCTTGACCGGTCCGCTGACGCGAGTGGATATTCGCGGACGCGGGAATCTTTCGCTGAAAGACAAGTGGGCGGACGGGCCAAAAAGCTATCTGGGTATTATGGTGGCGGGATTTCCCAACATGTTCACCGTGACCGGCCCAGGCAGCCCGTCGGTTCTGGCAAATGTGGTAGTCGCCATCGAACAGCATATTGAGCTGATCGCGGATTTACTCGTCCATAAGGCAAAGACCAATGTCGACTTGATCGAGCCCGAGCCACAGGCCGAATCCGATTGGGGCAACGAGGTTAACGCGGTGGTCGAGAGGACCCTGTTCAGCCATTCCCCAACCACTTGGTATATGGGCGCGAATATCCCCGGCAAGCCGCGGGTCATTCTACCTTATGCAGGTGGGTTCCATAACTATTACCGCATCTGCAATGATATAGTCGCCGATGGCTATCGCGGCTTTCGATTTTCCTTAGCTACCGAGGATCGACTTCAGGACACCTGAGCGACAGCCTGGGTCGGGGCGTGCGCTGGCACACTTCCGCGGCCCCGGTCTTGCACGCAAACCTTTGGGACTATGCGATGGGACTTAATCCTTTTGTCATTCAGATGCTTGAGCAACTCAAAGGCCGTCCCTCGATATGCGAGGGCACACCGGAAGAGGGGCGGGCGATGCTGGCCCAAACGCGGGCGGTTTATGGCGACGGGCCCGAGATGGTCCAGGCTGTCACACTCAACCTGCCCTCGCGCGGCGGCGATCTTACGGCACGGTTACTGGTGCCCACTGACAACCCTGCGGGGTTGATCGTCTATTTGCACGGCGGTGGATGGGTTGTCGGTTCGATCAAGGACTTTGAAGCCTTGGGCCGCAGTCTTGCGCTGGCCAGCGGCTGTGCGGTGCTACTGCCTGAATATCGGCTGGCGCCTGAGTATCCGTTCCCCGCAGCGCTAGAGGACACGGAGGATGCGTTACTGTGGTGTTTTGGGGAAATGGAGATGCGTTTTGGCAATGCCCTGCCGCTGATCGTGGCAGGTGACAGCGCAGGAGGCAATCTGGCCGCCGTGGTGGCAAACCGGCTGGCGGGTCGGCTGCCGCTGGCGATGCAGGTCCTATTCTATCCCGTCACCGATTGTGACTTCACACGGCCTTCTTACGCCAAGCACGGGACGGGTTTCCCGCTGACTGCGTCGGATATGCGTTGGTTCTTTGAACTTTACGCCCCCGGTGGTGATTGGACACGGCCTGATATCTCTCCGCTCCGCCAACCCGATCCAAGTACGGCCCCGCCCGCATTGGTTGTGACTGCTGAATATGACGTATTGCGGGATGAGGGCCATGCCTATGCGGCGGCGCTCAGGGCGGCCGGTGTGCCAGTGAGCGCACGCGAGATGACAGGCGTGCCCCACGGCTTCATCCGCTGGCACAATCTGATGCCCGAGGTCCAGGCCGAAATCGCTTCCATCGGGGCTCAAATCGCCCGTGCCTGTTCCGAAACCGTAAAACCCTAAGCTCAAGGACTGGACCAAACAATGCCCCTTCTGCCCGACACCACCCATGTCATTCTTCTGGACATGAATGCGCCCCCCGAATTCGCCGCAACCTTTAACGCCTGGTATCGGGACCTCCATTTGCCCGAGATTTGCGCCCTGCCCGGTGTTCTTTCGGCCACGCGGCTGAGCGATGTCGAGGACACCAACCGCACCCTGACGCTCTATGAACTTTCCGACCCCGGTGCGTTTGAGACACCCGAGTTCATAGCCTGGCGTGAGGGATCCGAGTATACGCGTGAGATAATGGGAAAGATCACGATGCGGAGCCGCACGCTGGCCAGCGTGATCGGGCAGCACCCGCGATGAAGGCGGTCCGATGAGCGTATTTTCACTGGCCGGGAAAACGTCTTTGGTAACGGGGGCGTTCGCCGGCCTTGGCCGCCATTTTGGCGCTGTACTGGCGCGGGCCGGGGCTGAGGTAACATTGGCCGCGTGCCCCGTGCCTACATTGAAAGAAATGGATTTACCGCCATGCAAGGCAGGCGCGGCTGGTCGATGGCGCGGATGAGGTGCACAAGATGGTGCTGCACCGCAGTACCGAGAAAATGGGACGAGAATTCTGATCCTAGGATATAGCGAAGGACTGATCCCTGACCATAGACCCCTTCCTCGCCGCGCGGCCTTCCAATTTCAAACCGCTGACGCCGCTGGATTTTCTGGAACGCGCGCTGGCTGCCCATCCCAACCGCGTTGCCATGCTCTGGCGTGGCAGACATTGGAGCTATGGGCAGTTGGGCGGCATCGTGGCGGATATGGCCGAGTGGCTTGAGGGCGAAGGGATCGGATCCGGCGATGTGGTTTCGGTGATCTGCCCCAACCGGCCCGAGATGCTATCGGCGCATTTTGCCGTACCAATGCGCGGGGCGGTGCTAAATTCAGTGAACACGCGGTTAGACGCGGGCACGGTAGCCTATATCCTGACCCATTCCAGCAGTCGATTGATCCTGTGCGATCCGACTTGTCGCGCCATTGCCGAGGAAGCTGGGCAGGCGGCGGAGGTTCCGTGCGTTTGTTTGTCAGAGGATGGGTGTGACAGCGCCACCGGACTCGCGCTGTTAGAAGCCGCGCCGCGCGTGTCTGTCGATCTCTGCGCCCATATCGCGGATGAATGGCAACCAATCGCGCTCAACTACACCTCTGGCACAACCAGCGCACCCAAAGGGGTGGTGCTGCATCATCGCGGTGCCTATCTGAACGCGCTTGGTAATGTCATGTCGCTGGGATTCGATGCAGGCACGGCCTATTTGTGGACCTTGCCGATGTTTCACTGCAACGGCTGGTGTCACACCTGGGCCGTGACAGCTGCTGGCGGCCTGCATATCTGCCTCGATCGGGTGGACCCCGATGATATCTTTGACCTGATGGCCAGGGCGGGAGTCACTCATATGTCTTGCGCACCGGTGGTGCTCCATATGCTTCTTGGCAGCGAGGCGCGGGCCAAACGCGATGCGTCCGAACCGGTGGTCGTGGCCACGGGCGGGGCCGCGCCGACCTCGGCCCTGATTGCTGAAATGGACGCTCTTGGGTTTGACTTCATCCACCTATACGGGCTTACCGAGAGCTTCGGGCCTGCCAGTCTGCGTATCATCGACGGTATCGAACAGGGGCTCGACACCGACAGCCGTGCCGACCTTTTGGCGCGCCAAGGCGTGCGCCATGTCACGGCGGGCCGGATGCGGGTTCTGGATGAGGGCGGCACGGATGTGCCCGCCGATGGACTAACGCCGGGCGAGATCGTGCTCGTTGGCAACACGGTGATGGCGGGGTATCTGGGAGATCAATCCGCAACCGAAGACGCTTTCAAGAGCGGTGTCTTTCACACTGGCGATATTGCGGTGATGCATCCCAGCGGAGAGATTGAGATCCGCGACCGCTCCAAGGACGTGATCATCTCCGGTGGGGAAAATATCTCGAGTCTTGAGGTTGAGGGACTGCTGCACGAACACCCGGCGGTGATGCTGGCGGCCGTTGTGGCAAAACCCGACCCAAAATGGGGTGAGATCCCTTGCGCCTTTCTCGAACTCAAGCCGGGGCAAAGCGCGACGCCCGAGGAGTTGCAGAGCTTCTGCCGTGATCGTATGGCCCACTTTAAGGTGCCGCGTATGTTTCTGTTCGAAGGACTGCCACGCACGGCTACCGGAAAGATCCGAAAGGTCGAACTGCGCGCACGGGCGAAAGAGTTGAGCTAGGGCCCGTTGACAGTCATCTCGCGGCGACCACGCCGGCGACGAGGTGAATCCCCGCCGCGAAGCTCCCGTCGGTCCTATCGTACCGCGTCGTGATCGCCCGGAACTCCCTGGTCCCGGCGAAGAAATTCTCCACCGGGCGCCGCCGGCCGTACACGTCCCGGTCATGCGCCCGCGCCGCGGGCGTCCAGGTCCTCAAGCAGCCGGTCGGCGCCGATCACCCAATGGCATTTCTTTTGACCGCAGGGTCCGAACGGACTTTTTTTTGGACACGCGC
>JAPOUP010000025.1 GCA_026708635.1 Rhodobacter sp. | reverse complement strand
CCCCAATATAAGAGTGGCGGATCCCGCTAGGGTATTGGGTCCGACGGGTCAATCACTTCATCATCGGCGCTCGCCGCGAACAGACGTTTCACATCCACCGCCCGTCGTTTCAGAGTGCGGCGCTGGACAAGTTGGCCTTTGTCGTTGATTTCCCCCTCCGCTGCATTCGCTGGATCTGTCTGGATGACCGCGCGCCTGATAGCCATGGAACTTCCGGGCCAACAAATATTATGTTCTGCCAAGGCCTTCGATAAGGCGCGCCGCAACTCTGCCGCTTCGAGGCTTAAGGCATGCTTGGACGGGAACAGCAGTACCCCGATATAGGGTCTGGATTCACCCGCGATCGCGACATCGGCCAGAAACGGTGAACAGGCGGACAAAATCAGTTGCCGGAGTGCACCGACCTTTACGCGAGTGCCGTTCGTGAGCTTGAAATCCTCGGCCAGACGTCCGTCAAAAACCATGCCTGTTTCTGGACGGTTCGCGCGTAAGGAGGCAACCGTGTCGCCTGTCATCAGAAATCCCTGATCGTCAAGTGGCATTGGGCGCTGGCCATCCACCCCGACATATCCCGGAGAGACATGCGGGCCACGCACGCGCAGCTCCAGACGGCCATCAGTTTCGACAAGGCGCAATTCGGTATTGGGTAGGGGGATACCGATTTCACCGGGGCTAGCCGGCCGTTCGTGGCCAAGACAGATCGTCGATCCGGATTCTGTCGAGCCGTAGCCAGAGGCTAGGCGAAGTGCCGCTGTATCTGGCGACCGATGGTCTTCCTTTGGCTTGGGGATAAGCTTGTTCAGCTTTTTCCAAGTGTCACCGTCCATTCCCGCGCCCGCGAAGAAGATCAGCTGAAGCCGTCCGAGAAATGCCTGCAACAGGTCCGGCCGCTCTTCGAAATGATCCAAGAGGAGCGAAATGCCGAAAGGTACATCAGTGTAGACGGTTGGCTGAAGTTGCGCGATCTGTTCGGCGATTTCCGCTATGTCGTGCCGGCGCGGCACGGGACGGATGAAGTATGATCCGCCATTCCAAACCATCTTGAAGAAGTTGTCGAGTCCGCCGAATACATGATGCCAAGGCAGCCAGTCGGCCATCATCGGCCGAGTTTCGGTCAGAAATGGCCAATGGGCCGCAACCCTCGACTGAACCGCAGAAATCATCCGTCGCGTGATCTGGACCCCCTTGGGCAGGCCCGTGGAGCCTGAGGTGAAATAGATCGCGGCGAGATCGCTTGGCTGGTAATCCGGCCAAGTTGTCTGGGATGTGCTTGTTTCCGGCGCCTGGGCGAGCAGGTCGTCTAGGCTGAAGGTTTCGACAGACACGCCACCTGCCTTGAGTTCGGAGCTCACGCCCGGGTTCGTGAGGACTAGATCGGGTTTGCCGATGCCCAGCATGGCGTCGATCTTCATGTGCCCTAGATCAGAACTCAGGTTCGCCCTTGCGATTGGCACGTGAACCATTGCGGCCCGGAGACATGCCAGTTTGAAGATCGCAAGGTTACAGCTGGCATCGACGATGGTTGCGATCACGGCACCCGGCCTGAGCCCGCGGATCATCAGGGCCCGGGCGAGCGCATCCGCCTTACGCCGCGCATCTCCATAGGTGACGTATTCGCCGGCGTTGAGCAGACGGCTTACGAGACAGTGATCCGGTGACGTTTCGGCCCATTGGTCGAATCGGTCCATGATGTCTTGGTCTTCGTTCGGGGCGGGCCGGAGATTGCGCAACAGGATCTCGCCCGCCGCAGGTTCGCTGCGCTCCAGTTCAAACCGGGCGAAGTCCTGTTCGGGGCGGACGCGCAAAGACTTGTAGATGAGGCGGCGGGTGAATTGGTTCGAATTCATCACTCGGATACCCCGGTTTCAATGATCGTTTGACGGACAGCTGTATGGGGCAGGTCATCCGACGTCATGGCGTCCTTTAAACATTCGAAGTAATCGCTCATTCTTGCGTCGACAACATTCGTCCGACGTGCCCTGATGGCCGATCCAAGGCTTAGGCTAATCCCGATGATCGCCTGCCGTTCTTCAAAGGAGAAAACCTTGTTGCGTACGGCGGCCGAGAAGGCGCGCGAGGTCATCAGGTTAAGCAGCTTCAGCATCGAGTTGCCGCTTGCAGACGCAATCAGCCGCGACAGCTGCGCCTCCGAGGCGCAAAACAAATCGTTCGACAGGCTACTGTCGCTCATCTTGATGATAGCCCGCTCGATCCGGAATACGTCCATGTCCGAGCGCCTTTGAGTGGCAAGCCGACAACAGGCCACGCTAATCACTTGGCGTGCCTCCAACACGTCAGGGCCGCTCACAAGGCCTGACATGATTAGCCAATCGATCGCGCTGCCGACGATCCGACCGGTGTTCTCAACGCTTGGCCGGTCCACGAAATAGCCGCCGCGCGGGCCACGCTTGGAGTAGATCAGGCCCTGCGCCACAAGCTGCCGGAGGACGCCGCGTATGGTGGGCAGGGACGCATCGAAAGATGCGGCGATCTCGTGTTCCGCGGGCAGCCGTTCCCCCGGTTCATAGCGGCCCGACACAATATTCTCGTGCATCTTCCGGGCGATGCGTTCGGCAAGGGTCTGCGTGGATGTCCCCGCGTTTGTATAAGTGCCCATTGTGTCCTCAAGAATCGGTCGGGAGCTTTGCTTTCTTCCCGTTAACCATCAGCTTGCCCCCAGAATAGCGAAAATGCAAGTTTACTAGGCATTATTGCAAAAATTATACATATTAATCTACTAAAATTTAATAATTAATATGTATAATAATCTGAGAAATATGAATTCTGTTGACTCAATGCTTCAAATCTCCCTAACGTCATTGATACGAAGCGCGACCATTTCGGGTTGCGCCACACGGCGAAAACCATGTGCAAGTCCCAGAGGAGATCCAGAAATGAATTTTGACCGGAGAGCCTTCACTCAAATAGCTATCGGTTCGGCCGCGGCGCTCGGGCTTGGCGTTGCGCCCGCGCGGGCCGCGGGATCGCTGGTGGTGCCATCTTACGGGGGGCGGTGGGAACGGTTTTGGGCGGAGCAGTTGCTTCCCGCCTTTACCGACGTCACAGGCATTGAAACCCGGCACGATGTCGGTTCGGGCGCGAACTTCGTGGCCAACCTCAGGGCGGCAGGAAACAACCCACCCTACAGCATCTTTATGGGTAACGAAAACATCACAACGATGCTCCGCGGAGAAGGGTTCTTTGAACCATTCGACGCGAGCAAATTGCCCAACTTGTCCAACGTCTACGACAATCTTATCAATCCCGGTTTAAACGGGGTGCGCGGCCTGATCTCCCCGATCGGACTGGGCTACCGGACCGACCTTGTCGAAACTCCACCTAAACGTTGGACCGATCTTTGGGACAATCCCGAGTTCCGCGGCAAGATCGCGCTTTACCAGATCGGCAACACCGCAGCCGTGCTGTTCCTCTTGCTGACCGCCCGGATCTACGGCGGATCTGAAGACCAAATCGATCTTGCCTTTGAGAAGGTCGAGGAACTCTTGCCGTTCCAGCAGGTCTCTTGGTCAGGGGCCGCGGCTGCGGCGCTAGTGCGCGGTGACGCTATCGTCGCACCGGTTGACTGGGGCGAGGTTGTCGCGCTGAAGCGGGACGGTGCACCGGTAGATATGGTCACGCCGATCGAAGGTGTGGTCGCGTTTGAGCAATCCTTCAACCTTATTGCGAACGGTCCGGACAAAGACGAAGCGCAAGTTTATCTCAACTACGTTCTCGACGCACAGACGCAGGCGGCTTTTTCGTCGGCCATCTGGACTTCGCCGAGTAACAAACAGACGATACTGTCCGAGGAACTAATGTCCGAGATCCCGATCCGCGGCGAGGACATGCGCGATATCATCAGTTTCGACTGGGAGGCCTACACACCGCGCATTGCCGAGGTGGCCGACCGCTGGAACCGGGAAATGGTGTGATCCCGATCAATTAGAACGAGCGGCGAGTCTTGCCGCAGCCAGCCAACGAACAAGAAGTCTTCACGAAGGATTTGGGGCAATGTCGGAACTTCGCCTCAATGCAGTCCGGAAACGTTTTGGGAATTTGGAGGTATTGAAGGCAATCGATCTCACCGTGGCAAATGGTGAGTTCGTATCGCTGCTCGGTCCTTCAGGCTGCGGCAAGACGACCACACTGCGCTGCATAGCCGGGTTCGAGTTCCCGGCGGACGGCCAGATCCTGTTCGATGGTGTGGATCTCACGCAAACCGCCCCAGAGAAGCGCGACATCGGCATGGTATTCCAGTCCTATGCGTTGTTCCCGCATCTCACGGTCCAAGAGAACCTGTCCTTCGGCCTAGAGATGCGGAACATCCCGGAGCCCGAACGCAAGCGCCGCATCGCCGATGTGCTGGGCATGGTTCAACTGGTCGGCTTCGAGGAACGATTCCCGAGGGAGTTGTCCGGCGGCCAACAGCAGCGCGTGGCGCTTGCACGGGCGCTTGTGATTGAGCCATCCGTTCTGTTGCTGGACGAACCGCTCGCCAATCTCGACGCCGCGCTTCGCGACGACATGCGCTTCTTCATCCGTGATCTGCAGCAGCGTGTGGGAATCACCGCGATCTACGTCACCCATGATCAGTCGGAGGCGATCGTTATGTCCGACCGCATCGTCGTCATGTTCGACGGCGAGATCGCACAGGTCGGCTCGCCGAAGGAAATCCATGACCGACCCATATCAAAACGGGTGGCGGAGTTCGTCGGCAAATCGAATTTCCTGAAAGGTAAAGTCGAAAGCCGTCGAACCGATGGTGCCGTTATGCTTGCGGCAGAGATCGGACCGATCCATGCGACCGCGCCCGCGACTACCTCGGCGGGAGACACTGTCGAATGCTTACTGCGTCCAGAAAGCATGCGAACCGGTGCCTTGGATGGCCTCGAAAACCAGTTTCCGGCTCGAGTTGAAGACATTATATTTCTTGGAAATTCCGTGTCGGTTCACCTGACGATCGGCGGTGGGCATCGGATCCTCGCTTTATTGCCGGCGGATTTCCTGGCGGTGCCGGGGGATGAGGTGCACATCGGGTTTTCCGCCGCAAACGTTTGGTGTCTGCCGTGAGCGGTGCCGCGCCTGACGCGCGCCGCGCCTTCCTTCTGGTGGTCCCGGCCCTAGCGTTGCTGGTGGCGTTTTTCGTGCTGCCCTATTTCTCGATCATAATCATGAGTTTTAGGGAACCGGCCACGCAAGGCGTACATGGCGGCGGATTCACGCTCGCGAACTACGTGTCAGCCGTCGGCGATACTTTCATCCTTAGAAAGCTGGGCGAAACCATGCTTCTAGGCGTCGGAGTGACGGTGATCACCCTGCTCCTGGGCTATCCTGTCGCCTATCATTTGGCGCGGATGCGCAGCAGGTGGAATGGGCTGCTCTATACCTTTATCCTCGCGCCGCTTCTGGTGGGTCTGGTGGTTCGTACCTTCGGCTGGATGATCATCTTGTCGAATGGCGGTGTAGCCAACCAGGCGCTGTCATGGCTGGGGATCATCGACGATCCACTGAGACTGATGAACAACTACGTCGGCGTCACGATCGCCTTGGCGCATGTTCTTTTGCCGTTTCTGATCCTGCCTTTGCTTGCCAACATCCAGGCGATTAATCCCGAGGTCGAAACCGCTGCTCGATCTTTGGGTGCCTCTCGATGGCGCGCGTTCTGGCGCGTGACCCTGCCCCTGAGTATGCCTGGGATTCAGGCCGGTGCCATTCTTGTCTTCGTTCTTTCGATCAGTGCATATGTGACGCCTGCGATGCTGGGCGGGGGCAGCGGGCGGACGATGTCCGTTCTTGTGGTGCAGTATCTGGTCGAAAATTTCCGATGGCCAGCCGGTGCGGCGTTGGCGATTATTCTCGCGGTCGCCGCGATTGTCACCGTGGCACTCTTCTTCGCGCTGACCCATCGCGTGACACGGAAGCTGCCATGAGAAGGGATCCGGGAAAACTCATACTGAACGTATTCGTGATCGCCGTCTACATCTTCCTGATGGCGCCGATCGTGCTAATCGTCATCTTGTCCCTAAATTCGGGAGAATTCCTGCTCTTCCCAATCGAGGGCGTCTCCTTGCGTTGGTTCGGCGCCCTGTGGAACAGCCGGCAATTCATGGATGCGATCGGTACCTCTTTTCAAGTGGCGGCCATTTCGACTTTCGTATCGGGTATTTTTGGCACGCTGGCGGCAATTTATTGCATCAGGTTCGCTCATCGGATGCGGGGCGCGCTTCGGCTCTTCATGATGGCTCCGCTTCTCATCCCCGAGATCCTGACCGCAATTGCCCTGCTATTTTTCATGTATCAGATCGGGATTGGGACACGCTATTCCATCGGATTGCAGATCGGCCATATCATCGTGACCTTCCCTTATGTCTTTCTCAACGTATCGTCTGCCCTTTTCAACTTTGATAAGTCGCTTGAAGAAGCCTCGCGTAGCTTGGGCGCGAGCCCTCTCATGACGTTTCGACGGGTGACGCTGCCCTTGATTAAGCCGGGTGTGATAACCGGATGCCTGTTCGCCTTCATAATCTCGTTTGATATCTTCAATATCTCCCTTCTGCTTAAAGGGATCGGTACCACGACGCTTCCGGTCCAACTTTTCGACTATCTGCGGTGGGACTTTGATCCGACAGCTGCTGCGGTATCCAGCCTCAGCATCATCATGACCCTGATCGCCATCCTGATCTTCGATCGCTTCGTCGGCTTGCGGTCGCTTCGTTTCTGAAAGGCTTGAGATGCCACAAGGTCCCATCCTCGTTGCCAGGGATCCCGACGATCCCTTTATCACCCTGACCCTGAACCGGCCCGAGAAGCTGAACGCCATGAGTGTCGAACTGTCCGATGCGCTCGACGCCGAAATCGCGCGCGCCAATAGCGATGGAGAAACCCGGGCCATAATCCTGACCGGTGCCGGGCGAGCCTTTTCGACGGGATTCGATCTCAACGGTGAAGATTTTGAGATGGACATCGATGGCTGGTTAGAGGACATCGGGGCGAATTGCCGGAGATTGCGGAATATTTGGAAAAGCCACGTTCCGGTAATCGCGGCTGTCAATGGTTTTGCCCTTGCGGGCGGACTTGAGTTGATGATGGCCTGTGATCTGGCCATCGCGGCGCAATCGGCCAGCTTTGGTGAACCCGAGGTCCGGCATGTGTCCGGGCCACCATCCTTGATGATGCCTTGGACTGTTCCGATGCGCCATGCCCGGTGGCTCATGTATTCCGGTGACATCATCGACGCGGACGAGGCCGCGCGCATCCACTTGGTCAACCGCGTGGTTCCTGATGACCGGCTTATGGCGGAGGCAGAGCGGATGGCTCGAAAGCTTTCGCGTATTCCTTACCCCGCCTTGCAGACAGCGAAGGCGGCCCTGAATCATCAACAGGAGAAAGCTGGTTTCGAGGAATCGTGGGCATTCAACCGTCACGTCGTCGCTGACCTGCATGCCAGTCCGCAAGGACGGCATTGGATGCG
>JAPOUP010000231.1:3486-7502 GCA_026708635.1 Rhodobacter sp. | reverse complement strand
GGGTTTGCCGGTCGCATTGGTCCGGGGCGTAAACTCGGATATACTGTCGGCTGGGACAGCCGAGGAAATGCATCGCCGCCGTCCGGATATGATATATGCGGAAGTCCCCGACCGTGGCCATACGCCATTTCTGGACGAGCCGGAGTCGCTTGACGCAATCCGCGCCTGGTTGGCGAAACTGGCGTGAACCTGGAATTGATCGAGGCCGCCGCCAAAAGGCTCCGGGGGCGGATCCGCCGCACGCCGCTGCTGCATTCGCGGCTTCTGGACCGCATTGCCGGTCGCCGTGTGCTCGTAAAGGCGGAGTGCCTCCAGCATACGGGCAGCTTCAAGTTCCGCGGGGGCTGGTCAGCCATCTCGGCGCTTCCCGGGGAACTGCGTTCGAACGGCGTGGTCGCGTTTTCAAGCGGTAACCATGCGCAGGGCGTGGCCCTCGCGGCGACCTGCCACGGAACTCCGTCCGTGATCGTCATGCCACGGGACGCCCCGAGGCCGAAGATCGAGAACACCCGCGCCTTCGGTGGTGAGGTGATCCTGTACGACAGGGCCGGCGGCGAAAACCGTGACGCTGTGGGCGCCAGGCTGTCCGAGGAACGCGGGCTCACGCTGATCCACCCGTTTGATGAGCCCCAGGTGATTGCCGGACAGGGAACGGTGGGACTGGAGATCGCCGCGCAGATCGAGGAATTCGGCGTCAGGCGCGCGGACGTGCTGGTTTGCTGCGGCGGCGGCGGGCTGACCGCGGGAATAGGACTCGCTCTGGAGGCGAGAGCGCCGGAACTGCGGACGCGTCCAGTCGAACCGCAGCGCTTCGACGATGTGACACGTTCATTGATCTCCGGCAGGATCGAACGCAACGGTACGACGACAGGATCGGCCTGCGACGCGATCCTCACCGAGTCTCCGGGTAAGATCACGTTTCCCGTACTGCGGCGGCTATGCGGTCCGGGTATAGTGGTCAGTGACCATGAATGCCTCCGCGCGATGGCCGCCGCGTTTCACCATCTGAAAATCGTTATCGAGCCCGGCGGAGCCGCCGCGCTCGCGGCGGCCCTTTACCATCCGAATGCGGTTACGGGCGAGACGGTCATCGTTGTGGCGACCGGCGGTAATGTGGAGACGTCACTGTTCGCCTCCGCGCTGGATACCTACAACCAATATGGCCGCGCGGTCATCTGATCCGGCATCTACCCGCTCCGAAAGCCTTGTGGACTCCGCGGCTTCGCCGCCAACGGGCAGAGCGGCGAATTCGAGCCTCCTACGGTAAGACCCCGACGCGCGAAGCCGCGCTATGGGCGGGAGCGGGCCTCACACGTCGCCCCCGGAATCACCGCGCGCGGAATCAATACGGTCTACGGACACGCGTTTATTTGATGACGGGGACAGTAGTGACGATCCCGTCAGTGCGCGGTCGGGCAAAGGCACTGATCGGAAACACCAATCGCTAAAATGACCGGGGCCGGGCCCTGAAGGTTCGACATCTTTCCTCAGGGTATCGACGAAACCGTGCTTCTGGACACGTGAGCCGATTAGGTGCATCGGTGAGCTAGGTGACGGGATGGAGCCGCCGGGTCGTGCGGACCCGCGGCGCCATCGCCCGACTTACCCGAGATCAGGAGTTTCCATGGCCAAGCCCTGCATTGTCTGTGTCGCCATAACCGGTTCCGTTCCGCGGAAATCCGACAACCCGGCGGTTCCGATCACCGTAACGGAGCAGATCGAATCGACGCAGGAAGCGTTCGAGGCCGGGGCCGCGATCTGCCATGCGCACGTTCGGAACGATAACGGTGATCCAACGTCCGACCCTGGCCGGTTCGCGCTGCTGAAGGAGGGAATCGAGAAACATTGCCCCGGCATGGTGATACAGTTCTCGACCGGCGGTCGCTCGGGATCCGGACGGGAGCGCGGTGGAATGCTTCATCTGAAACCGGACATGGCGTCACTTACCGTTGGGTCGAATAACTTCCCGGCCAGGGTTTACGAAAACCCGCCCGACCTCGTGGACTGGCTCGCCGGTAGAATGCTGGATTATGGTGTAAAGCCGGAAATCGAGGCGTTCGATCTCAGCCACATCGTGCAGGCGGCGCGTATGGCCGACGACGGTAGGCTAAAGGGGCCACTCTACGTCCAGTTCGTCATGGGCGTAAGGAACGCCATGCCGGTGGATAGGCGGATCTTCGATTTCTACATCGAAACCCTCGGACGTTTCGCTCCGGACGCCGATTGGTGCGCGGCGGGCATCGGTGCGGGACAGATCCAGGTCAACGAATGGTGCGTGGAGCGCGGTGGACATACCCGTACCGGACTGGAGGACAACGTCAGGCTGGACCGGCGGACACTGGCTCCATCCAATGCGGCTCTCGTCAGGCGAACCGTAGAGCTGTGCTCCAGATACGGCCGCCCCGTCGCGACGCCCGCCGAAGCGCGCCGGATGCTGGGTCTCAGGGCGGCCTGAATGGCCACCCCGCCCATTGACGGCGGGATCTATCGCGACCCCCTTCCCGATTCCGGAATCCATTCCCTCCTCACCGACGTGCCCGGGATCCGCACTATGCCTCAGGTCGCGGGCGAACTTGCGGCGGCCCGGACCGCCTTTGGCCCGATCTCGGAGGTATCGGCCCGGGCGATTCTCGATGCCAGCCGGAACGCGGCTATCGCTCCGCGGGAACTGGCCGCGGAAACCGGACGAAGCGCAGAAGGCAGTGAGGAAATCGCCCGAAACAGCGCTGCGAACCGGCGCCCTGTTTCCTGACCCGGCCGTGGCGGAATGGTCCGGTATCGAACCCAATCCGCCAGCTCCCGCCGGACGCGTCGGGACAGCCCCTTCGGAAACCGGAGCTTTTGCCCGGCTGGCGTCCGGTGGACAGGGCTCTTGAGAGGATTGCCCGGGGCTGGCATATGGACACGCGCCCCGATCTCGTCCACGCTGGAAACGGACCAGAGAGGGCCGACCATGGCATCAAATGACAGGGATACCTTTCTCTATCTGCCGGACGCGGAGATCGACGCGCTCGCCATCCAGCCCCGCGAGATCGCCGACGCCATAGAGGCCGCGCTGATCGAGAAATCCGAAGGTCGGCTCCGCGCAGCGCCCAAGTCCACCCTCTTTCCGGGCGACGGGCGCTACGTCATGTCGACGCTCGCCGTCGGCGGCGACGACCTGACGGTGCTCAAGACCGTCAGCGTAAGCCCGAACAATCCCCGACGGGGGTTGCCCTCGATCAACGGAGCCATCCTCCTGCTTGACGCCGAAACCGGTCTTTTGAGATCCGTCATGGGAGCGAACTGGATCACGGCGCACAGAACGGCCGCTATGTCCGCCGTGGCGGCACGGCGTATGGCCGATCCCGCCTCGGCGTCAATCGGGTTCGTCGGTTGCGGCGTGCAGGCGAGAAGCCATCTCGCCGCGTTTCGCGCGCTCTTTCCGCTGCGGCAGGCGCTTGCCTGCGGACGGAGCGCGGCCACCCGAGACGCTTTCTGCGAAGACGCGCGCGCGCTGGGACTGAACGCCCGCGCGGCGGGCCCGGAGGAAGCCCTTCGCGAGGCCGATATCGTGATCACGTCGATCGCGCTGGACTACGGCGTCGCGCCCTTTCTTGACGCGGCATGGATGAAACCCTCCGCTTTCGCGGCGATTACCGACCTGTGCATTCCCTGGCATCCCGACAGTCTCGCCCATTTCGGCACAATCGTCGTTGACGATATCGAGCAGGAACGGACCGCGGAACGACCGATGCTGGATGTGCGGACCGTTGCGGGCGATCTGACGGATCTCGTCACGGAACGCGTTGGTGGATTGAAGCGGCCCGCCGCCTTCGCGTTCCGGGGGGCAGCGGTCGGCGACTTCGCCGCGACGGTTCTGGTGTACTCGCGCGCGCTCGAAACCGGCGCGGGACAGGTCGTCGCCATGGGCAGCGGTTCGTGATCCATGCATCATATGTCCGCAACCGCAGGCGGCGCGCGAATTCCCGCGATCACCCCACCGGAGGAGTTCCGGTGTCGCGTCGGTGCCGGCG
>JAPOUP010000231.1:0-3329 GCA_026708635.1 Rhodobacter sp. | reverse complement strand
GGAGCCATCCGATCTCCGCGCCCGCCACGACGACTCAAGCCAGTGTCCCCCACGTGAGGGCTCTTTGACCGGGTCCGGGCTGCCGGCCTATACCGCGGGCGACCGTACCGGGAAAGCCGCCGGGGGAAGGACAGGGCGGAATCCGGCCATGTCACCTTGGGGAACGAGAGCGCGAAGAGGCACGTGATGCCCGAGAGGACCCTTGAGACCCTACGCCAGCGAATCGATGGCATGAAATACGCCGACGAGAGGGAAACCGTTTCCGCGCTTCGGGAACTGGCTGGCCTCTCAACGCGTGACCGCGACGTCATCCACGCCCGGGCGACCGAGTTAGTGCGCCGCACCCGCAACGCGTCACGTCCGTCGCTTATGGAAGCATTCCTCAACGAATACGGACTGTCCACGATCGAGGGGGTAGCGCTGATGTGTCTGGCCGAAGCGATGCTGCGGGTTCCCGACGCCGAGACCATCGATGCCCTGATCGAGGACAAGATAGCGCCCGCCGACTGGGGCAGGCATCTCGGTCACAGTTCATCGTCCCTGGTAAACGCGTCGACATGGGCCCTGATGCTGACGGGCCGGATACTTGACGACCGCCATATCGGTATGGCGGGAACGCTGCACGGACTGGTCCGGCGTCTCGGCGAGCCAGTGGTACGCACCGTCGTCGAACGCGCCATACACGAGCTGGGCGGCCAGTTCGTTCTTGGCGAAACGATGGGAAAAGCCATACTCCGCGCGAATACGCTGGAGAACCTTGGATATCTCCATTCCTATGACATGCTGGGGGAGGCCGCCCGCACGTATTCGGATGCCCGGAGACACTTCGAGTCATACGCCGGCGCGATCGGTGTGATCGCCGGCGCCTGCCGGAATGCCGACATTCGCCGCAACCCGGGAATGTCGGTCAAGCTTTCGGCGCTGCATCCCCGCTTCGAGGAGTCGCAGCGTGACCGGATTCTCCGAGATCTGCCCCCTCTCCTGCTGCAACTGGCGAGAATGGCGAAATCAGCCAATATGGGGCTGAACATAGACGCCGAGGAATCCGACCGGCTGTCATTGGGGCTGGACGTGGCCGCAGCCACGCTGCGGGACGGCAGCCTCGCGGACTGGGACGGCTTCGGGCTCGCGGTCCAGGCGTATGGCCAACGCGCCGGGCCGGCGCTCGACTGGCTCTACGCACTTGCCGAAACGCTGGACCGCCGGATCATGGTGCGGCTGGTCAAGGGCGCGTATTGGGACACCGAGATAAAGCTGGCCCAGGTCAAGGGAGTCAGGGGTTTTCCGGTCTACACCACGAAGTTCGCGACGGACATAAGCTATATCGCCAATGCCCGCAGGCTTCTGGGCATGGCCGATCGAATCTTTCCGCAGTTCGCGACCCACAATGCCCATACGATCGCCGCCATACTGCATCTGGCCGGATCGCGCGACGCGTTCGAGTTCCAGCGGCTTCACGGCATGGGCGAGCGGCTCCATGGGCTCGTGCGGGACACCAATGGAGTTTCCTGCCGAATATACGCACCGGTCGGCCAACACCGGGATCTTCTCGCCTATCTCGTGAGGAGGCTCCTGGAAAACGGCGCCAACAGTTCCTTTGTCAACCAGATCGCCAATGAGGACATACCGCCCGAAACGGCGGCGGCCGATCCGTTCGGGGCGGTCACGGCATCGCCCAAGCTGACAATCGGTCCGGATCTGTATCTGCCCGAACGCCCCAACTCCCGCGGATGGGATATCGAGCACCGACCGGACCTGGACGAAATCGAAGCGAGGCGGTCTGTCTTCGCCGATACCGCGTTCACCGCCACGCCGATCCTGGACAGTGAGCCGGAACCCGGGCCCGTCCGCGCTATCCGCAACCCCGCCAGACCCGAAGACCGGGTAGGCGAGGCTCACGAGACCACCCGTGCGGACGCCCTGCGGGCCATTGACTCCGCGCGACCGTGGAGCGTTTCCGCCTCAAAGCGCGCTTTCGTTCTCAACAAGGCCGCCGAAATGTTCGAGGCGGACTCCGCCCGCCTGCTCGCGCTGCTCGCGCGCGAGGCCGGCAAGACGCTAAGGGACGCCGTCGGCGAATTACGCGAGGCCGTCGACTTTCTGCGGTACTACGCGGCCAACGCGAAAGAGGACATGGCCGCGCGGGGTCTGTTCACGTGCATCAGTCCATGGAATTTTCCGCTCGCGATCTTCACCGGCCAGATCGCCGGCGCGCTCGCCTGCGGAAATGGGGTGCTCGCGAAACCAGCGGAACAAACGCCACTGGTCGCCCATGCCGCGGTGTCGCTCCTGCATCGCGCCGGAGTGCCGCGCAGCGCGCTCCAGTATCTCCCGGGCGATGGCGGAACCGTGGGCGAGGCGCTGACCGGGGACGGACGCGTCTCGGGAGTGGCCTTCACCGGCTCAACCGAAACGGCGCGGAAAATCAACCGCCGGCTGGCCGAACGTCTCCGCGCCGGCGCTCCGCTGGTCGCTGAAACCGGCGGGATAAACGCGATGATCGTTGACTCGACGGCTCTTCCCGAACAGGCGGTCGGCAGCGTGATCGAAAGCGCGTTCCAATCGGCGGGCCAGCGGTGCTCGGCGCTCCGCTGCCTCTACGTGCAGGACGTGATCGCGGCCGAATTCACGGACATGCTGTTCGGCGCGATGGACTCCCTTGTCATCGGCGATCCCTGGGACTTCGCCAATGACGTGGGGCCGGTCATCGACGAGAAGGCCAAGGCGGAAATCGACACCTATCTGGGAATCGCCAGGACCGAAGGAAAAGTACTGAAAGAACTGCGGCCGCCTGAACGCGGCAACCTGGTGGGGCCGGCGGTGATCGGAGTCACCGGCATCCGGGACGTCGAACGGGAAATCTTCGGCCCGATACTGCATCTGGCGACCTTCCGCGCGGACCGGATCGATTCGGTCCTGGATGACATCGCGGAGTCCGGTTACGGCCTTACCTTGGGGGTACACACCCGTATCGACTCCAGAGTGCAGCAGGTGATCCAGCGAATGCCCGTGGGCAACATCTACGTGAACCGAAACCAGATCGGCGCCGTTGTCGGCAGCCAACCGTTTGGCGGGGAAGGACTTTCCGGGACGGGACCCAAAGCCGGCGGGCCATTCTATCTCCCGCGTTTCACCGACCCTGGCACCGGACGCTCTCGGGGCGAACCGAAGGGCGCGATCGATGCCGGCGCGCTGCAGGCCCGTGTCGATTCGGCCCGGTACCATGGAGAGGCCCGCGGCGTTCTCGACATGCCGGGGCCAACGGGTGAATCGAACCGACTCTCATATTTCCCGCGGGAACCAACGCTCTGCCTGGGGCCCGGCACGGA
>JAPOUP010000074.1 GCA_026708635.1 Rhodobacter sp. | reverse complement strand
TGCCTCAGCTAGCATTCACCCACATCGGGTGTTGCACCTCACTGTGGAACGGGGGCTGGATAAAACACCACCATCCGGAAGTCTTTTGCTGCGCGTTGCTGAACGCACAGCCAATGGGCTTTTACGCGCCGGCCCAAATCGTGCGCGATGCCATCCGGCATGGCGTGACCGTCAATCCGGTCTGCGCCGAGCGCAGCTATTGGGACAGTGTGCTGGAATATGGCCATGATGGAAGCCTCGCCGTCCGTCTCGGCTTTCGGCAGATCAGGGGATTCAAGAAGGATGACGGCCAGTGGCTCGCCGCCGCCCGGGGCGGTGGCTATCGTTCGATTGACGCGATCTGGCGGCGTGCGGGGTTAGGCCGACCGGCCTTGATGAAACTGGCGAGCGCCGATGCCTTCGCTGAATATGGACTGTCGCGCCGTGAGGCGATTTGGGGCGTCAAGGGACTGGGGGGCGACAGGCCGCTACCATTGTTTGTGGCGGACGGCGAAGGACTGCCCGATCTGAGGACGGTCCTGCCGACGCTTTCCCCGGGCGAACGGGTGTTTGAGGATTATGTCACCACGCGACTGACCCTGGGTGCGCATCCGGTTTCCCTTCTGCGCGGCGCCATGCCCGAATCCTGCGTTTCAAACCGTTTGCGCACGATGGCTGATGGAACCTGGCTCAGCGCTGCCGGCCTGGTCATAGCTCGCCAGCGACCCGGTACCGCCAGCGGTGTCATCTTCCTGACTCTCGAAGATGAAGCGGCGGTATCGAATATCGTGGTCTGGCCGAAGATCTTCGCCAAATCCAGGAAGTCCGTCATGACCGGACGCCTGTTGCTGATAAAGGGACGCCTGCAACGAGAAGGCTCCGTTACCCATGTCATCGCGACCGTAATAGAGGATTACTCCTATCTGATCGACACGCTTGGCGACCCCGTGGGCGTCGGCGACACGATTGATCCGCCGGGGAACGACATAGATGAGGCCAGAAGCCCGATCCACGAAAACCGCATAGGGACGGGAACGACATCAAGGCCAGCGAAGCCGGAGGAGGTCGCGCGGGCCTTGCGGCAGCATCACCACGCGGCTTGTGGCGCTCGTCATCCGCGTCAGCAAGCCAACAAGCTGTTTCATAGTCGGGACTTTCACTAGGATCCCCGGGATGGCTCCGAGAGACCGCGGGTGGCGCGCCGCCTGAAAGGGCGCAGGGTCACCTTCGTCCCGGATATATTCCGGAGGGCAGGCCGGACGCTCTGGAAAAGGGACGCGAGGATTCCCGAATCGTTTGACAATCAGTCCTTATGGGGCGAGGGCGTTAACTGGCTTGAAGGGGAGGGGTATCCTTGCGTGCACTGGTGCGGAAGGCGATGCGGGACGTTCACTGGCTGGTCTTTTTCACGGGGGTGCTATCGGCATGGGTGATGCTGTACGCAATGCAGCTGCCTGATGTCGAGCTCTACGGACCGGAGTTCTGGGCGGCGTTGTGCCGTGTAGCTCCGGGTCTGGCTGGTTATCCCGTCGCGTTCCTTATGTGGGCCCTGATGACGGCGGCGATGATGGCACCCACATTGGTGCCCGCACTTACCGTCTTCGATGAGCTTTCCGGTGTGGACGGGGTACATCGCTGTGGGTTCGCCGAACTGGCCGGAGGCTATCTGCTGGTCTGGATTGGTTTTGCGGGGCTGGCGGCGCTGGCGCAGGTTCTGCTCGCCGAAACGGCGCTGCTTTCCCCGGAAGGCCGTATCCTGTCGCCCTGGCTTACCGCGCTGCTTCTGGTTCTGGCCGGAACATACCAGTTCTCGACGCTGAAGCGGGCCTGTCTCAGCGGATGCACGGCACCGTTCGTTTTCTTCATGCGCCATTGGCGCGACGAGCGCCTCATCGCGGCTCGCATGGGGATGCGGATGGGTGTGATATGCTTGGGGTGCTGCTGGGCGCTTATGTCCCTGGCTTTCGTCGGCGGTGTCATGAACCTGCTGTGGATGGGAGCCGCGACCGCGCTGATGGTTTTGGAAAAACTGCCGCAGATTTCGAGTTACATCGTCCGTCCGCTGGGCGTGGCGCTTATTCTGGCCGGTTTGGCGTTCGCCGCCGGAGTCGGACAATAGGGAGGACCGGGAATGGCCGAACACTCGCACAGGAGACAGGCAGCTGACCGGCTGCGCCTGAAATCACGTATTGACCAACGAATGACGTCAAGCCGGCGCCGCGAGAATCCGACGGACTGGAAGCTTAGGGGCGAACTGTTCCTGAACTGTTCCTGCGAAGTTTTCTGCCCGTGCGTGGTTTCGCTCGGCAGACACCGGCCGACCGAAGGGCATTGCCATGCGTGGATGGCGGCGGCGATCGACGAAGGGCATTTCGAGGGCGAGGATATCGGCGGACTCAATGTTGGCCTGCTGGTTGAGATTCCGGGTCGGATGAGCGAGGGTGACTGGCGCGTGGCGGCCTATGTGGACGAACGCGCGACGCAGAAGGCCTACAATGGCATTCTGCAGATCTTTTCCGGCGGCGCGGGCGGAACCACCGGGCTGTTCACGAAGCTTGTCAGCACCATCATTGGCGCCGAACGCGCTCCGGTCGAGATTGTCCGGGATGGCGGTCGGCGCGTTCTTAATATCGGAAGAAAGATCAATGGCGAAATCGAGATGGTCGCGGGCAACGCGCCGGGGAAACCGGTGCAGGTAAGTAACACGCGCTACTGGATGGGGCCCGACGTGATCGTGGCGCGTGGCGGCCGTAGCCGGGTGCGCGACTATGGACGGGTCTGGGACTTTGACGGCAAATCAGGAGAGATCTGCGCCATCGACTGGAGCGGGCCCGGCAGATGAACGTCCGCATATCTTCCCGAACGCGTGGACCCGGTCTGGTTTGGGATGCCTTCACCGATCCGTCAAGACACGCCGCCGGATCCTGATGCCGGAGCTCTTTCTTTCGCCCCGGGTGCGGTCTACACCGTTCTCGCCCGGCGTGCGGGCGGCGGCCCCAAAGGCCTTGACGGTATACAACCATATGCGGCTTGCCTGCGTTTTCGAAAGTCCGGAAGCCGACTGCGCGCACCTGAAGAAACATGTCCAGGTCTGGGACGTCGCCGCGCAGCGGCAGGTGGAGGTCACCGGTCCCGACGCGTGCCGTCTGGTGCAGTGGATGACGCCCAGGGACATCGTCCGGGTCAGTGTGGGTGCCTGTGCCTACGTGCCCGTCTGTGACGACAGTGGCGGCATGCTGAATGATCCCGTCGCCATGCGGCTTGACGTGAACCATTGGTGGCTGAGTCTGGCTGACAGCGATGTCCTTCTCTATGCCAAGGGGCTCGCGATAGGCGCCGGTATGGACGTGTCCGTGCGGGAACCTGACGTTTCGCCACTGGCCGTTCAGGGGCCCAAAGCGGAGGATCTCGTGGCGCGGGTGTTCGGCGATGCCATCAGGGACATCCGTTTCTTCCGCTTCGCCATCTGTCGCTTCAACGGTGAGGATCATATCGTCGCACGGTCGGGATGGTCAAAACAGGGCGGTTTCGAAATCTATGTCGAGGGTCGGCACAATGGCATGCCCGTCTTCAACGCCCTCATGGAGGCTGGCGGAGATCTGAATGTGCGTGTCGGTTGTCCCAACGGCATAGAACGTCTGGAGTCCGGTCTGCTGAGTTATGGTTGTGACATTACCAGGGAACATACGCCTTACCAGGCCGGACTCGGTGCCTACTGCCACCCGGAAACGGTGGAATGTATCGGGCGTGAGGCTCTTCTCAGGGAAGCGGCCGTGGGTCCATCCAGACAGGTTCGGTGCCTCGATATCGGCGGCGCTCCGGTGCCGCAGTTGACCGACTTCTGGCCGGTGACCGGCGATGGCGGCGGGATCGGTCGGATCAGTTCGGCCGCGTGGTCTCCCGAGTTCCGGACAAATGTCGCGATCGGCATGATTGACCGCAGTCACTGGAAAGGCGGCACCGAAGTCGAGATTCACGCGCCTGACGGAGTGCGTACCGCCAGGATACGCGAGGCTTTTCACAGATAGGAGAACCGTAATGGCATTCAACGCACTGGTTGTTGAGAAGGACAGCGACGGGCGGACCAACGCGTCTGTCAAGCCGGTCGAGGAAGACAGGCTTCCGGACGGTGACGTGACCGTTTCCGTCGCCTTTTCCACCCTTAACTACAAGGACGGACTGTGCATCGGTCCGGGCGGGGGGCTGGTGAGGGACTATCCGCATGTTCCGGGAATCGATTTTGCCGGAACCGTTGAGGCGTCCGATGACGGCCGCTACCGCCCTGGGGACAGGGTGGTCCTGACCGGCTGGCGCGTTGGAGAGGTTCACTGGGGCGGTTACGCCCAGAAGGCGCGGGTCAGGGCGGACTGGTTGGTGCCACTGCCGCCGGAGCTCGATATGCGGCACGCGATGGCGGTTGGCACGGCAGGGTTCACCGCCATGCTCGCCGTGATGGCCCTTGAGAGCAATGGCATAAAGGATGGACCGGTGCTGGTAACCGGCGCGGCCGGTGGTGTGGGCTCTGTCGGCGTCGCGATTCTGGCGGCTCTTGGCCACGAAGTGGCGGCGGTGACCGGAAGGCCGGAGGCCGAAGACTATCTTCGCGGACTGGGCGCTTCCCGCATCGTTGCGCGGGAAGAGATCGATCGGACTGTGAAACGGCCGCTCGAGGGGGAAACCTGGGGTGGCTGCATTGACGCGGTCGGCGGAGAAATGCTGGCACGGGTTCTTGGACAGATGCGGTATGGCGCTTCGGTGGCGGCGGTGGGGCTGGCTGGTGGCGCCTCACTGCCCGCGTCGGTGATTCCCTTTCTTCTACGTGGCGTGAATCTTCTCGGAATTGATTCCGTGATGCAGCCTTTCGATAACCGGAAACGGCTCTGGGAACGGATAGCGACTGACCTTCCCATGGATCGGTTGGAGGCGATGATTCAGATGGCGACGCTGGAAGAGCTGCCGAGGCTCGGGAGCGATATCCTTCAGGGGAAGGTGAAGGGACGTGTTGTCGTCGATGTGAACGCTTAGGACACGATGTATCGTTCAAGGCCCGGTGGCGACCGTTCAGGTGCGTATTCCCGAATTTACCGGTGACCGGAGCGGTGCGCGGTTCGGGTACCATTTGCGCTTTGCGCGGATGAATGCCGCGTCGAACTGCTGATGTGGACACCTGGCATGCTGGTTTAAGTGGGTATTGGGAGCGTATGATATGTCTAACGAATCTCCGGTTCTTGTCTGGCATCGCCGCGACCTAAGGCTTGGCGATCACGCAGCCCTGTCGCAGGCCGCCGCGACGGGTCGGCCCGTTCTGCCGGTCTTCATATACGACGAGGTGGTCAGTGAACTGGGAGCGGCGCCGAGATATCGGCTCGGGTTGGGACTCGAGCGGTTTTCCCGTAATCTGGAGGCAATCGGATCGCGGCTTATTCTCCGGCGCGGTCACGCGATTGACGTGCTGCGGACGTTGATCGCGGAGACCGGTGCGGGCGCGGTTCTGTGGCAGCGTGCATATGATCCGTCTTCGGTCCGCCGTGACGATATCCTTAAGCCGGCCCTGGAAGGTCTCGGCGTCGAAGTCGGCGTGTTGCCCGGGCACGTGCTTTTCGACCCGCGGACCGTCGTGACCCGGAATGGTGGTCACTACAGCGTTTTCACGCCGTTCTGGAAGGCGGTAAGGAGCCTGGATCCAGGCTCGCCGCTGCCTCCTGTCACGGATCTGAGGCCATGCCCGGTATGGCCCGCGAGCGATCTTCTTGACGACTGGAATATGGGTGGGGAGATGGGCCGGGGCAGGGCCGTAGTGTCACGGTATGCTGTCGTCGGTGAGGCCGCGGCCCGCGACCGCATGATGCGGTTCACGACGACCGGACTCGGTGACTATGGGCATCTGAGGGATGTGCCGGGCGTTAGCGGTACCTCGCGGCTGTCGGAGCATCTCGCGCTCGGGGAGATCTCGGCGCGCACCGTCTGGGCTGTCGTCACGGACGCACGGGAGGCCGGCGAAGGAGGGGAGGACTTCCTGCGCGAACTGGTCTGGCGCGAATTTGCCTATCACTTGATGTATCACACGCCTCATATCGCCGAAGCGAACTGGCGTGTTGGTTGGAATGGCTTTCCATGGAATGAGGATGAGAGGGCGGAGGAGGTGCTCGCGTGGCAGCGCGGTAGGACCGGGGTGGAATTCGTTGATGCTGCAATGCGCGAGCTGATGGTGACGGGATATATGCACAACCGCGCGAGAATGATCGTTGCCGGCTATCTGACCAAGCATCTGATGACGCATTGGCGTGTTGGGCTTCGCTGGTTCGAGAGGCACCTGATCGATTGGGATCCGGCCTCGAACGCCCTCGGCTGGCAGTGGTCGGCGGGGTCCGGTCCGGACGCCGTGCCGTATTTCCGAATCATGAATCCCGACAGGCAGCTGGAGCGGTTCGACGCTGACCGGACCTACGTTAGTCGATGGATCGCCGAAGAGCGTGCCGACCCGGATCGGACCGCGCTTGAGTATTTCGAGGCCATTCCGCGAAGCTGGGGGATGGCGCCAACGGATCCCTACCCGCGGCCGATCGTATCGTTAGGGGAGGGTCGTGCCCGGGCGCTGGACGCATATTCGGCGATGCGGTCCTGAATGACGCGGGTCCGGAGTCGTCCTATTCCGGAATTGGTGCCGAGTCCAAGCGGTCGCCACATGCTTGCCCCGGGTGTGCGGGCTGGTCTGGCACCGTCGCCTGAGGCGCTCGGTGAAGAACGGCGCGAGCGGCCGCGGGAAGTCCGCCTCGGCGTTCGTGACGGCACCCCGCAGTCCTGGCGGCGGGCCGCCAGCTGCTGCGGCAACTCCGGCGTGGCGGTGAGGTCCCAATTAGCGGGCGGGTCCATCCGGCTCGAAATGTCGGACCCTGGGGAGGATGTCCGGGCCCGGACGTCCGTCTACGGTCGCGGCCCAGCCGATCAGATCCGGACGCCTGCCGAACAGCGCGAAGACCTGCCCGTCCCGGTCTGGGCCAGGTTGAAGGCCGCCGTCAACGCGCCAACCCCGGGCCGCACCGGTTTTCAGCGCCGCCGAAGGCCCGGCGATGCCGTCGGCATGTTCCCGATGCCCTCGGGCGGCCTGCTGGCATTCCGGCCATGTGTCCGGTCCACCGGTCAGTGTTTCCCGTAGTAGGCCAGGTTGATGCGACGGGATTTCGCCGATTTCGACCGCCCAGAGGGCGCGGCGGACGGTGGCGAGATCCCGCGGGTCCCGGATTTCCTCGTGTCGAAGAAACTCTGCCCAAGCGCCGTCCGGCGTGTCGCAGAAGTAGTGGGTCAGTTCCCCCGGCGCGTTCCACCGGCCAGCGGACTGTGACGAATCTTCCCGCAGAAAGGGAAAGCGGGGATCGGCGTGGCGATAGGCGATCACGTCGCTGGCGACGACATAAGGGCTCGGGCGAGGTCGCGGACCCTTCGGGGGCCGTCGTCCTCCGGCGACCACTCGTGGCCGAGCGCCCGCGCGGGCGTGTCGCCGTCGAGCCGTTCGCGGGGCCGGTCGAACCAGCGCCGGACCCCGATGTCATTGT
>JAPOUP010000043.1 GCA_026708635.1 Rhodobacter sp. | reverse complement strand
ACCCGCGCGGCCCCTTGGGCCCGGTTCGACGGCAGGCAGCCCGGCTGTCGGTCACCAACACCTCCCCGGCAATCTGCGCGATTGTGCTGTTGCTGCTCGCGGAAGTTGATCGGGTGGGTGACGGGCGCATTACCAGGGCAATCGCTTCTGAGCCCGGCAGACCGCGACGGGCGCCCAACCATCCCGCGACATCATCACGACTTCGCCACTGGGCTGCATTGTCGGCGGGCCACTGAAACCGACGGGCGGGCCGTTCAGGATAACTCCGCGTTCGCACCCGCCCCCAACGATCCATAAAGTCCAGGCCCCGTCGGAAAACTGCCGGACATCGGAAACGAATCACCCGGCACCGGAAAGCGTCTCCCGCGTAGGCCCATGGCCGCCGGACTGTCGATCAGGTGTGCCAGAATCTGCGCCACCCGAACACAAAAAAGAGCGTGGGAAAGTTCTGATGAATCGTCATGGGCGCTTGACTAAGTCACAGGTAAGAAATAATTGAGTAATCAGTTATAAGGAGACAGCTTTGACCGCACCGCTTCGAAAGGTAGCTTACGAAAGGTTCAAGAGCCGGCTGTTCGATCGGACCCTGACCCCGGGTTCCTTTGTGACCCAGCGCCAGCTGTGCGACTTGCTTGACAGCCCGATGGGCGCGGTGCGTGAGGCGCTTAAGCGGCTTGAGGCTGAGGGATTGATAAACCTGCTTCCCCAACGCGGCGTCCAGATCGCGGACATCAACATCAAGTTCATCAACGAGTCCTTTCAGTTCCGCCTGCTGATCGAGCAGGAGGCCGCGCGGCGGATGGCCCGCGCCCCGATGACTGGGTGCCTCGGTCAGCTTCTGGAGCGCACATCGGAACTGAGGGCTCGGGCACTTGACGCTTCCGATGAGGATGCGGACCTGCTTGCGGAAGGGCTTCAGGTTGATCTCGAATTGCATGCCCTGCTGGTCGCCACCTTCCGGAACTCGTTGATCGCGGACACCTATCAGAACATCGAGGACCGGGTGCGCCTCATCCGATCGAACGGAGCGTACAGCGCCGGACGCCTGGCGGTGGCGATGGAGGAACACGTCGAAATCATCAGGGCGATCCTCAGTGGCGATGAGGGCGGAACCGTCGAGGCTCTGACGGCTCACCTGACGACCTCCCGACGGAGGGCGCTCGGCGAAGGAGAGATAGGGCTGTGAGCACACCTAACGTCCTTTTTCTATTCTCGGACCAGCACGCTCGGAAAGTCTCGGGCGCGTATGGCGATCCGGTTGTCCGGACGCCGAACATCGATCGCCTGGCACGCGAGGGCGTGCGCTTCGAGAACGCCTATTGCCCGTCGCCGATCTGCGTCCCAAGTAGGATGGCGACCCTGACGGCGCGTTGGCCGCACAGACAGGAGTGCTGGACCAACGACGACATGCTGCGCTCGGACATCCCAAGCTGGCTGCACAAGGCGGGCGCCGCCGGCTACGATCCCGTATTGGTCGGCCGCCTGCATGCAATCGGTCCCGACCAGCTTCACGGGTACGCCAAGCGGCAGGTCGGAGACCACTCGCCGAACAACCCTGGGTCCCGCCGGCAATCCATGGGCGTGATCTCCGGTGCCAACGATCCGAACCGGCAGTCGCTGGAATGCGCTGGCCCGGGCCTGTCCGCCTATCAGGTCAAGGACGAAGAGGTCGCGGCGGCCGCGGTTCAGTGGCTGCGAGAGTTTGGAGCGGCGCGAAACGCGGGGGATCGCCCATTTTGCCTGACCGTCGGCTTCATGCTCCCCCATCCACCCTATGTCGTGGATAAGGAGACCTTTGGATTCTACCGAGGCAGGGTGCCGGCGCCTGAGCTTGACGCGGGAGACCTAGTGGGCGAATGGCACGCTTGGTGGCGCACCGCGCGTTCCATTTCCGATGTTTCGTTCGAGGACCGGGATCGCGCACGCGCCGCCTATTGGGGGCTGGTGCATCGACTGGATGAGATGATTGGCCGGGTCCTCGCCGCGCTAGAGGAGATCGGGGAGCTGGACAGCACGCTGATCGTCTACGCTTCCGATCATGGCGACCATCTGGGAGAACGCGGGCTTTGGTGGAAACACACTTTCTTCGAGGAAAGCGTGAAGGTCCCGCTGATTATGCGACTGCCCGGCATTCTTCCGGCCAACGAGACGCGGGACCAGGTCGTGAACCTGATCGACCTCAGCCAAACACTGGTTGAGGCGATGGGTGCGTCTCCATTGCCCAATGCCGACGGCAGGAGCTTTTGGCCGGTGGCGCGGGATGCGTCGGCGCCCTGGAACAACGAGACGTTCAGCGAATACTGTACGGATTCGGTTCCCCACTGGACAGGCGGGCGAGCGGTACAGCAGCGCATGATCCGCGCGGATGACTGGAAGCTCTTGATTTTCGACAGCGCGCCGCCGCTGCTATTCCATCTCGGGACGGATCCCGAAGAACGGGTCAACCGTGCGACCGACCCGACCTGTGCGGGCGTGCGGGACCGCCTGATGGACCGGCTGACCGGGGACTGGAAGCCGCAGACCATTGCCGAGCGCATGCGCGAACGACGCGTCGAAAAGGATATCCTCGCCGCCTGGGCGCGCGAGGTTCAACCCGAGGAGACCCATGTCTGGCGTTTCGCGCCGGACATCAATCGCCTCGATGCAGAAATCCTCGGATGTGAGGAACTCACCAAGCAAGGGAGGAAGGAATGACGAAGACAATTCTCGCAGGCGCCATTGCGTTGGCGCTCACGGCAGGCTTCGCGGCGGCGGAGGACCTGCTGCCGATCAAGATAGGCGCCGCCGGTGCGGTTGATCACGCGCCCGTATTCGTCGGAGTCGAGCGCGGCATTTTCGCCGAGCACGGCCTGGACGCCGAAGTCGTGATGTACCAGACGGGTGTCGACATGGTGAACGGACTCCTTAACGGTGCGCAGGAGGTTAACGTCATGGGCTCGGTTCCCTTTCTTTCCGGCCTGGCCCGCGGATTTCCCCTGGTACTCATCGGGCATCTTCACGGCGATCCGAACCGCGACTCCTATTCGGACAACCAGTCAATTGTAGCCTCGGCCGCCTCCGGCGTTGCGGCGGGCGACATTGGCGCGCTCAGGGGCAAGCGCGTTGGCCTGCCGCGCGGAACCGGTGCCGAAGGCTTCCTGCTTGGCGTGCTTGGTTCGGCCGGAATGGGCGAGGCCGATGTCGAGCTCGTCAACATTCCGCCGGCGGAGCTCGTCACGGCCCTGAACCAGGGTGACGTCGATGCCGTTGCCATCTGGCAACCCTGGGGCGCGACCGCCGTGACGCAGGTCGACGGGGCGGTCCTGGTTCAGGTTGGCGGATGTCCCGAGTGCTATGATCCGGGAACCATCCTGACCACACGCTCCGTCGTCGCGGACAGTCCTGAGGTGCTCAGGCGCTTCATGGCCGCCTTTGCCGAAGCCCAGGCCTGGGTGCGTGCCAACAACGACGCCGCCGCCGAGATCAACATGCGCTGGATCCAGGGTGTCGAGCTCGAAACCATGGCCATGGCCTTGGGCACTGTCTCGCTTGATCCCCGCATTTCCGCCTACACAGCCGAAATGTACCAAGCCAAGACACTGCCCTTCCTGGTCGGGCTCGGCCGGATCGACGAGGCCTTTGACCCGTCCGACGCAATCGATACGCGGTTCCTGGCCGCTGCCGAGGAAGGAAACCCGGACGCCTTTTCCGATCTCGAGCCCATACCGTCGGGACGCAGCGCCTACTGAGATCCGTGAATGACCGCAATCCGAGAGCCCAAGATCTCCATCGACGGCGTAACGCTGGTCCACGTCAACGAGGAACGCAGACAGGAGCACGTGGCGCTGGAGAATGTCAGCCTCGACATCGGCGAAGGGGAGTTTCTATGCGTCGTGGGGCCCTCGGGTTGCGGGAAATCCACTTTGCTTTCGGCCATCGCCGGGTTCATGAAGCCATGGACGGGCGAGATCAGGATGAACGGCAAAGCAATCGAAGGGCCCGGTGCCGACAGGGGGGTGGTGTTCCAGGAATACGCGCTCCTTCCCTGGAAGACAGTTCTGGGCAACGTCGCCATCGGCCTCAAGTACCGGAGGGTTCCCAAGGCCGAACGCGAGCGCCTGGCGCGCGAGTACCTGGCGATGGCGCGCCTCACCGACGCGGCGGACAGGTTTCCGCACGAACTGTCCGGGGGAATGCGGCAGCGTGTCGCCGTGGCGCGTACCCTGGCCAATACGCCCGAAATAATGATGATGGACGAACCATTCGCGGCGGTCGACGCCCAGACCCGCCTGACATTGCAGGAGGAGCTGCTGCGCGTCTGGGATGAACATCCCATCACCGTACTCTTCGTCACCCATTCCGTGGAAGAGGCCGTCTTTCTCGCCGACCGTGTGGCGGTCCTGACACCCGGCCCCGGCCGCCTGCGCGAAATCGTTGACATAGGCATCCCGCGCGAAATCCGTCAATGGGACTCGATTTCGACCGACGCGCGCTTTCTTGAGCTTCGTGACCACGTGATGAAGCTGGTTCGCGATCCCGGCCGATGAACTTCGCGGTTTCGAGGGAATGGAGTCTGCCGGTTTGCGCCGTTGCCGCAATGGCGGCGCTGTGGCTCGGCGGCCTGGCTATTGGCCGCATGAATGAAATGCGAAACCTCGCGGGCCTCGACCTACAGCCAAGGCAGGACGTGGCCGTCATACTGGCGTTCGAACCGGAACGTTTCCACATCGAGGCATTCCAGGACGTGGGCCGGTATCAGGGCTGGAGGAGCGACCGTGCCGTGATCATGGCCGCCGACGCCTCCGCGCTGCGCCGCTTGGCGCGCAACTACTGGATCAGCGGAATTGAGCCTGTCGATAGCGCCCAATGACCGACGCAACGCCATCCCGAACGCACGCCACGCCAAGATTGGCGCCGTCCCGTGCGCAGGTTCGTGGAGCCATTGGAATCGCCGTTGTCTTCATAGCCTGGCAGATTTCGGTGTGGATCATTGCGCTTCCCGCGTATTTCTATCCGGCGCCGGCTGACGTGGCCGCCGCTTTCGTCGACCTGACCCTAAAGGGAATCCTGCCGAGCTACATCATCGACAGCGCGAGACGCTACGCCCTGGGTGTCGCGACAGGACTGACGCTTGGGGTGATGTCCGGTCTTCTGATCGGTCTTTCGCGTTTCTGGTCGCGGTTGCTGGGCCCTGTCATCAATTTCTTCTACGCGATCGTGGAGGTCGCATGGATCCCGCTGCTGGTCATCTGGATAGGGTACGGTTTCAACACCATCCTGATCGCAATCAGCTACGTGGTCTTCTTTCCGGTCCTCTATAACACGCTGACGGGCGTCCAGACCGCCCAGAAAACCCTGATCAACGCAGTCAGGACCCTCGGCGCATCACGGCTTCAGGTCCTGACATCGGTGATCCTGCCGTCGGCACTCCCGAATATCATCACAGGCTTCCGCGTCGGAGCCGGATTTGCGTTCCGCGGCCTGATCTTTGCCGAGATGATCGCGGCTGGATCCGGACTGGGCTTTCTGATCTTTGACGGCGCCACGACTCGGCAGACCGACCGTGTGGTCGTCGGAATGATCATGACGGGCGTTCTCTGGCTGGCCATGGACCGGCTGTTCCTGCGTCCGCTGGAAATGGCCACGATAGAACGTTGGGGGCTCGTTCGCGCGAAGGGAGGAGGCGTGTGACGGTTCAGGCGCAACCATCTTCGAAAATGCCCCGCTTCGATCCGGTCGTCATCGCCGGCCTCGTGCCCTTCCTTGCGGTTCTTGCGGCGTGGGCGCTTGCTCCGACCCTCAGCGACATTCCCGCATACAAGCTGCCTCCACCAGAAAAGGTCTGGAGCGCCTTTACGGACATGACCCTGGACGGCAGCCTGCCGTCAGAGATCTGGGCAAGCCTCCGGCGGCTGGCGGCGGGCTATGTTCTCGGCAACTTGACTGCGATCCCCCTGGGCCTTGCCATCGCGCTTAACCGCGCGGTCGCGGAAACGATGACACCGGTCTTGAGCTTCTTTCAGTCGATTGCCGGAATCGCCTGGGTTCCGCTTGCCATCATCTGGTTCGGTGTCGGGCAAGGCTCGGTTCTGTTCGTCATCGCCAACACGATCTTCTTTTCCTCCATCTATTCCACCGTCATCGGCGTGCAGTTGATCCCGCGAGTGCTCTATCGCGCCGCTCTCTGCCATGGAGCGTCGCGTCTTGATGTCGTCACGAGCGTCGTTATTTCCGGCGCGCTGGTGCAGATCCTCGTCGGATTGCGGACTTCTATGGCGTATGGCTGGCGCGCGCTCGTTGCCGCCGAGATGATCGCTGGCACCAACGGAATCGGGTACATGACGCTCGAGGCGGTCCAATGGTACCAGACGGAGATCGTCATACTCGGCATGATTCTGATCGGGATTTTATGGCTCGCCCTCGATTTCCTGATTTTCCGTCCGATCGAGCATGTCACGGTGCGCCGCTGGGGCCTGCTGGCATGACCGAAACGGGCTTGCGGGAGCCGCGTTCAGGCATGATCGCAGTCGTGTCATTTCCCTGAGGCGACGCCTTCGCGATCATTGACACCGCACCCGAAGCTGGCATCCGCTGTCTCCACAACGTGCCTCCTCAGGCCGAGAGGCGGGCCGGGGTGCCTCCGCGTCATTCACTGCGGAACACTGCACACTCGGCTGCCGGAATCGCGAAAATTGTACAAGAGGCTCCATGGATAGCCAGGTCTTTCCCACGTTACGGTGAACGTGTCGTCTACCGGCCGGATCGGGTATCGAGGTGGCCGGTTCTGGCCGGTTTGCCGCCAGCGAGGGCCGTCCGGACATCGAAGCAGCTTCATTCGGGCCCGAAAGGCGACTCGTTTTCCGGATTTCCGGGCCGGGATGGCGGTTCGCCGTCAGGAAAAATCAGCGCGGGACGGTCCTGATGGATAGCGCGAAAGTGTTGCTATCAGTTTCCAATGTGTGCATGCTATTCGGCAACGGCTCCATCCAGTCCGCCCGGCGCATCGTCGAGCGGGAGTCGGACGGGGAGTAAATCGACACCTAACGCTGGGAGCGCGTGCGGCTCGGAAGCGCGTACATCCGTCACCAAACCGAGAATGCAGCCATGACGACCGGCACCTTCGACACCCTGACCGCCGCGCGCGAGCTCGAAGCCGCTGGCGTCGAGCGCCGTCAAGCTGAAGCGCACGCGTTGCGCACCGCCATTGAGTCCACACGGAGCGACCTCGCGACACGGGCCGTTCTTGCCGCGCTTGAAATCCGCCTCGTGAAATGGGGGATCGGCCTTGCGCTCGGGGTCGCTGGCGTCACAGCGGCCGTGGTGCTAGCCGGGGTGCGGCTCATGCTCGGCGGCGCGATATAGACGCGCGCGCAGGCTCGCCCGACGTCATTCCCCCGCGCTCCGCGGATCAGGAAATCAGTATCGCGCGGAAATCATTGACATTGGTGAGCGTCGGACCGGTGACGACCTGTTCGCCCAGGGCCTCGAAAAACGTATGCGCGTCGTTTCGTTCCAGGCAGGCCCTCGCTGACATCCCGACCCCAAGGCCGCGCGACAGCGTATCCGGGTCGATGACCGCACCCG
>JAPOUP010000008.1 GCA_026708635.1 Rhodobacter sp. | reverse complement strand
GACATCCCGACCCCAAGGCCGCGCGACAGCGTATCCGGGTCGATGACCGCACCCGCGATCTCCTCGACTCCATCAATGCCGTCGGTGTCCGCCGCGATCGCGTGAACGCCCTCAACTCCATCAAGCCCGACAGCCAACCCCAGCAGAAACTCGACGTTTCGTCCACCACGACCCTTTCCCCGTACCGTTACCGTCGTCTCGCCCCCGGAGATCAATGCGCAGGGCGCACGGACAGGCTGCCCGTGCCGGCGTACCTGAAGTGCGATCCCGGCCATCAACTTACCCATCTCCCGCGCCTCTCCCTCAAGCGCATCGCCCAGAATCATCGGCGTTACGCCCGCGTCGACGGCGATTGAGGCGGCCGCCTCCAGAGACCGCTGGGGCGCCGCGATAACGTGCACCGCCCCGCCCGCCAGTCGCGGGTCTCCCGGTTTGGGCGTTTCATTCCCGGGATCGCGAAGCGCCGCGATAACGGACGGCGGCGGATCGATGCCATAACGGTCGAGTATTTCGCGCGCCTGAGCCAGGGACGAGGCGTCGGCCACGGTCGGGCCGGATGCTATTACGCCCGGATCATCACCCGGCACATCCGAGATAAGCAGGCTCGTGACCCGCGCCGGAGCGGCGGCGGCGGCCAGACGTCCGCCCTTGACGCGCGAGAGATGCTTGCGCACGCAGTTCATTTCGTCGATCGCGGCGCCGCTGGACAGTAGCGCCTTGCTTATGTCCCGCTTGTCCCTAAGTGTCACGCCGGGCGCCGGTGCGCTCAGTAGCGCTGACCCGCCACCAGAGATCAGCACCAGGCAATGGTCATCCGGACCGAGACCGGAAACAAGCTCCAGAACGCGTCCCGCCGCGTCCGCACCGGCCGCGTCGGGAACCGGATGCCCCGCCTCAACGATCTCGACCTGCCCGCATGGCGCCGAATGGCCGTAGCGGGTCACGACGAGCCCAGACAGTGGACCGCTCCACGCGGACTCAACCGCCTCGGCCATACGGGCCGACGCCTTTCCGGCACCGACAACCAGAAGCTTCCCCTTGGGCGGGTCAGGCAGGAAGGCCCTAACCCGTTTCATCGGATCCGCGGCGGCCACCGCGGCCTCGAACATGTCAAGCAGAAGTCCGCGGGGATTCCCCAGGGGCTTCATGCTAGTCGCGCATGGCGATGCCGCCTGAATCGAAGAAATGCGTCCGATTCTCGTCGAAACGCAGACCGACACGCTGGCCCGGCCTTGCGTCGGTGTCACCTACATGGCGAACCGTCAACAGCCCCAGTTCGCCGCAATTCACGAATAGCATGACATCGGCGCCAAGATACTCGGATACCTCGACCTCGCCGACGCAATGCCCGTCGCTCTCGGTGCCAATGACGATATGCTCCGGCCGGATACCCATATGCGAGGCCCCGGCAGCGGCGGCCGGCGCGGGACCGGAACCGTTTTGACCGGGCAGGCTGAACATGCCGTCACTCACCGCGCAGGGCATTACGTTCATTTTCGGACTGCCGATGAACTGCGCCACAAAAAGATTTCCGGGCCGCTCATAAAGCTCGCGCGGGCTGCCGACCTGCTCGATTATCCCCGCCTGCAGAACCACGATCCTGTCCGCGAGCGTCATGGCCTCGACCTGATCGTGTGTGACGTAAATCATCGTGGAAGCCAGATTTTGGTGAAGCTTGGCGATCTCCAGCCGCATTTCGACGCGGAGCGCGGCGTCCAGGTTCGAGAGCGGCTCGTCGAAAAGGAACGCGGTCGGCTCACGGACGATCGAGCGCCCGATCGCGACACGCTGCCGCTGGCCGCCCGACAGGTCCTTGGGCCGACGGTCGAGCAGGGCCTCCAGCTTCAGAACATTCGCCGCGGCATCAACTTTCTCGGTAATCTCAGATTTCGGAGCGCCGGCGGACTTGAGCGAGAAGCCCATGTTGTCGCGCACGGACATATGCGGATAAAGCGCATAGCTCTGGAACACCATCGCCAGCCCGCGCTTTGACGGCGGCTCCGCCGTCACGTCACGGCCGGCAATGGTGATCTCACCCCGGCTTGTGTCCTCCAAGCCCGCGATCATTCGCAGCAACGTCGACTTTCCGCACCCGGACGGTCCTACGAATATGATGAATTCACCCTCTTCGATGGACAGATCGACGCCCTTGATGACCTGGGCATCGCCAAACCATTTCTCAACCGCCTTAAGTTCAATTGACGACATCCTCTTCAGTCTCCCATTGCTGTCGGTGACGCCCATGCCAGCCATATTGCCGCCGTCCACGTAAAATTCGGTCCGCCGCATGGAGCGCCGTCCAGCGGATCGAAATATTCCCAGAAACCGGCCGTCTCGATCAGGCTGGCGGTCTCGCGCCTCAGTCGCTCAGCTTCGGCAAAGCGCCCGGCCTCGATGAGGCCGATGGCGATAAGTGAATTGATCACCGGCCAGCTCGGTCCGCGCCAGTACCGACGCGGGTCGAACGTGTCCGCGGCCGGATCGGATGACGGTATTCCGAAACTGACCCTGTTCCATACGGATATCAGCCGTGCCTCCATCTCCGCGTTCGTTACGCCGGCCAGCCACGCCAGAAAGCTGCCGGAGCCGAGGACCCCAGCGAACGTTCCGGTCCTTAGGTCACGCGCGTCGTAACAGCCGAGGCCGGAGTTCCACAGCTCCGGTAACGCGGCCTCGAGATCGTCAGCGTAGACCTGCGCCTCGCCAGGGTCCTTGCCCAAGGTCCGGGCGATCCAGGCGAGATCGCGGTTTGCCCGTATAAGGATAAAGGTGATCGCGGGGTCCGCCATGTAGAACGGCCCGCTGGCGATGATCTCTCCTTGATCCCAGCCGCAGTTCCGCCCGAACTGTACAATGGCGATGAAGCGGTCATAGTCCTCTTTCTCAGGTCGCATCGCCGCGTCAACATGGTCTGTGTCATGGCGTACGTACTCACCGACATCCGATCCGTCGACATTCGCCATGCCAGGATCCCAGTCAGGGCAATTGTCGCGTCCGGATTCCCATGGATGGGTGACCGCAGCGACTCCCGACGCGCACCGATGGGTCCGCCACCAGCGGTGCCAGTCGAGCATAGCTGGATACAGGCTTTCCAGCCGCGCCCGGCCCGCGACTGGATCAGCCTCGTAAATCCTGCGCGCGAGCGTGGCCGCCACGGGAGGCTGGCTGATCCCCGAACTCGGTGGCGCCCGGTCGGTGCCCCAGACGGACGGTCCGGGGAAATAGCTGGAATCCGTTTTGTGAAAGATGATGTGCGGAACCATTCCGGTCGCCCACTGTCCGGAGAAAAGCGTTTCCAGTTCGGTCCAGGCACGGTCGATGTCAAAGGTTGAGAGGCCCCACGCGGCGAAAGCGCTGTCCCAGTTCCACTGGTAAGGATATAGACCGGACGTCGGTACCGTGTAACCGCCCCGATCGTTTGCCTGAAGAATGCCGCGCGCGGCGCTGTCAAGGGTCATGGCGTCGTCCGGCATCGCTTCAGCCCTTGACGGAGCCCGCGGTCAGGCCTTTGGTCATAAAGCGCTCGAGGCCGAGGAAGATAACCATGATTGGTACGGTCGCGATCACCGCCCCGGCCATAAGGTGCTGGCGCGGTATTTCCGACGAGTTAAGGCTGGCGATCCCGCGCGTCAGCGTGAATTTCGACGGATCGTCAAGCAGCATGAAGGCCAGCAGGAACTCGTTCCACGCAATCATGAAGACGTAGAGCGAAACCGACGCCAGAGCCGGCAGACTGAGTGGCAGCGTGATCTTCCAGATCACCGCCAGCCGACCGAGGCCGTCCATCAGCCCGGCCTCCTCCACCTCGCCCGGCAGGCCGCGAAAATAGCCCTGTAGCATGTAGAGCGCGACCGGAATGGTTGTGACGGGATAGATCATCACGATGCCAAGGATCGAGTTCCTGAGCCCGGTCATTGAAAACGCGATGTAGATCGGAAGCGCGAGAACGATCATGGGCACCATGTAGATGAGCAGGATACTGCGCGAAAACGCCGCCTGCCCCTTAAAGCGCAGACGCGCGACCGCATAGGCACCGGGAATCGAGAACGCGAGTGTGATGATCACGGTCAACACCGAAATATAGAAGGAGGTAATTAGATACTGGCCGAAGTTGAAATCTCCGAATAGCTCGGAATATGACCGGAAAAGCTCCCAGCCCTTGGAGATATCCAAGGAAAAATCAAGTGGATTCTGAATAAGTTCCGACTGGTTCTTAAAGCTTGTCATTACCATCACGTAAAACGGGATGAAGACAGCGGCCGTAAAAAAGATATAGCCGAAGCCGGTCAGGAACCGAATCACCACATCTTCCCATTCGTGCCGGGTTAGATCACGGGCGGCGCAGGATTCGAGGATCCTATCCATGGATAGAAGGAAACTCAGGCTTAGGACCGCCGCGCCAACGATTCCCGAGGAAAGGGAGGATTCCATAACCATCGGGCCCAGTCCCAGAACATTTACGCAAAAGATGATTATCGCGGCGCCCCACCGGCCGGCCCGACCGCCGATTCCCGAAACGAGGAAAGCGCCCCAAACGGCCCCTATGACCAGACCCAGAATGATCGACGGCCGGAACGGATCGCCTGTGGCGAACGACATGGCCACGGCCGCCGTTGTCGAGAGCACCACCATCCACAGGGCGCCGGTCAATGCGCCGATGATGTATCCCTGGCGAAGTACGGTCATAACCCTTCCTCCCTTGAGATGAAGCGGAAAAAGAGGAAGCTGAACGTTAGCAGGCAACAGAAGACCACCACCGCCACCGCCGCGCCCGCGCCGATATTGGAGACCGCGAAGGCCTGTTCGTAGACATTTACCGTCAGGGTGCGGGTGCCCGCGTTGCCTCCGGTAAGAAGGAAAATATCGTCAAACTTGTTGAACGTCCAAATGAAACGCAGCAGGAACAGTACGCTCAGGATTCCTAGAAGTTGCGGCACGGAGAGATACCAGAACTTCTGGAAGGGCGAGGCGCCGTCCATATCCGCGGCCTCATACATGTCGGTGTCAATCGACTGCATCCGGGCCAGGATAAACAGGAACGAGAGCGGAAAATATCGCCAGATCTCGAACACCGTGACCATGATCAGCGCCTGCGGGCGCTCACCGAAGAAATTGATCGACTCGTCCACCGCTCCCATCTGCAGCAGCAGCGCGTTGGCGCTGCCCGAGAACGGATCGAACAGAATCAGCCAGGAGAAAGCGACGGCAATGACCGGCGCAACGTAAGGAAAGAGATATAGGCCACGCAAGATACCCTGGCCGGGAAATTCCTTGTTTAACAGGAGGGCGGCGAACAGACCCACAACCAGCGCGCCGACCGTACCGAATACCGTGTAGAAAAGTGTGACGCCGAGGACCCCCCAGAATTCGTCACCGTCAAAGATGCGGGCGAAGTTTTCGAAAGTGAAATCACCGCTGGTCAGGACGTTGTCCCCCTTGCCGGTCACGATCGGCTCGGATTCCTCAATGGACTCCTCCGCCGAACCCTCGTCGTCCGCCGAGATCGGGATATTGAGCTGATCCCGTGCCCCGCCTTCAAGATCGCCGAGGATGCACGTCAGCGCGTTACCCTCGACGCGGCACACTTCGGGCAGAGCGCCCGACACCTGCACCCCGCCGGGCAAAGTGTCGCTGATCGTGACGCCTGAAATCAGTCTGTCCTGACTGGAATTCCGGATCCGATAGCGGATCGTCAGTTCATCACCGCTTCCACGGACATCTTCGCGAACGATCGGAGCCGGCGGGCGCAAATCCGCGAGGCTGACCGGTTTGACGCTGATCCAGAAGATCGCGAAAAGTGGTAGCACAACGACCAAAGCGACGCTGATAATGGTCGGGGCAAGAAGACTCCAGGCCAGACGGGCCTCGCGTTTGGCGAGGGGAGTGGTTCCTAAAGGCGGTGTGGGTTGCATGGGCTGCGCCGGGTGCATGATCTTTACCAATTGGGATGAAGGGTAACCATGGCTACCATATACATGGCCCGAGCGAATTCGGGTACACCCTTAGTTCCGGATTCAACCTGGTAGCTACTACGTGCGGGGATAAGGAGGCTGTCCCGGGAACACCGGGACAGCCGATTCATGTTTGCGGCCTCTTCAGGCTTACTGGATTGCGGCCAGCTCTTCGTTCATCTTGGCGATTGCCGCCGCCGCGTCGATCTGGTCGTCGATATATTCACGCACGACACGGTTTATCACCTGGCTGTTGATCATCTTGGAGGCCAGGGCCAGCTGCCCTTCCGAGACGCCCCATCGTTGCGCGACGTTCAGGCCGGCGACGATCTCATCGATCATCTCCTGGGGATAAAGCTCACCGAGCGATGCCTTGCGGTCGACACCGACGTCGAGCTTGGACCAGGCGTCGGCGAACTCGGTGGGATTGTCCGCGGTTCCGTTGCGAACCGGAAACTTGCCCTCCGGAGCGATCGCGAGCGTTTGGGTGTAGCCGTCGCCCATCGAATACTTGACGAATTCAATGGCCGTATCCGTGTCGGCATCGTTGGTGATCCCGAAATAGCGTACGTCACCCCAGGCGGCGCCGTCAGCGTTCGACGGGCCGGAAAAGTTTGTGACGATGCCGGTCCTGCCCGCGAGATCGCGCGAAGTCGGGTCATCGTTGATGGTCGGCGGAGCGCTGTCGCGGAGACCGGCCAGTTCGTCGAGAATAAACGGCGACCAGATGATCATCGCGGCGTTGCCGGAGAAGTAAAGCGAACGGGACTGATCCCAGTAAAGCTCGCCCGGCGGCGAAGCCTTGGCGATCGCTTTGTAGAACTCCAGCACCTCGGTGGTCTTCGCTACGTCGAGCGGCTGCGCGCCGTCGGGGCCGACAGGCGATACGCCATTGGCCAGGAATACATGCTCGAGCACCTGGCTCATGAAGTTCTCGTCCACCTTCGTTGCGGCGACGAAGCCGTACAGCTCCGGCGGATTGTGTAGCTTTTCGAGCGCCGCGATCACGTTGGCGTAGGAATTCGGCGCGTCGAGTCCCGCCTCGTCGAAAAGATCCTTGCGGTAGACAAGCATCTGCGTCCAGCCATCAACCGGCACCGACGCGTAACCGTTATCGAAGGCCGCCATCGAGAGCGCGCCGGAAGCGAAAGTGTCCGCCCCCAACTCCTCGATGACGTCAGTCGCCGCGTCGGGATCCAGAATTCCCGCCTCAACCCACGGCAGGGCGTACTGGAGCGTGTGATAGATCACGTCCGGGAGGTCCCCGGCCGCGAAAGCGGCGGTGGCACGCGTTCCCAGATCACTCTCGGTGACCGGGATGACCTCGACGTTGTGCCCGGTCGCGGCGGTGAAGTCGGCGGCCATCTGCTGTTGCCGCGCGAGGCGCTCCGGCTGCTCCTCCGTTGTCCAGAAGCGGATATCCTCCGCCGCGACGCCGGTGGCGCAAAGCGCACCTATCGTCATAAGCGATGTGAATTGCAGCAGTCTCATCAGTTCGTTCCTTCCCTTGAAGTGTAACCCGTTAGTTTGCCCGCTCGGCGGGACCGCGGAACGGTACCCAACGGAACCCGTCAGGCACATCCGTCACGTCATTGTTAGCGGTATCAAACTATTATAGCAACAACAATCTCGATACGCGAATCACATCTGCGCGGTGGG
>JAPOUP010000005.1 GCA_026708635.1 Rhodobacter sp. | reverse complement strand
AACTTTATCCCCGGGGCAGATCTGGCAGGCACGATGAAAGCCCTGTTCGCGAACAATGTGGATCCGGTTTGATGAATGGGGGCTGGATGCGCCCGATCCGGGCTCGTGCGCACATAATCCGGGTCGGAAGTCACCGCGATCTCAGGTTGGTGTATTTCGACGAGGCCTATGGCTGGGAACGGAGGGGCGGATCCTCTAATCTGTCAGGGTGAAGTAATGTTGGGATCGAATCCAATGGTCACGGCGATCATAGATTACGGCATTGGAAACCTGCATTCGGCGGTGAAAGCGTTCCAGCGCGTGTCCCGCGAGCGGAACGCGGGAGAGGTATCCGTAACTTCGGATCCCGAGGCCGTCGCCCGGGCCGATCGCATCGTCCTGCCGGGCGACGGTGCCTTTCCCGCCTGCCGCGGATCCCTGTTTGCGATCGATGGTCTCCAGGAAGCGGTGCGCGAGACGGTGATCGAGCGCGGTCGACCGCTTCTCGGCATCTGTGTCGGGATGCAGCTGCTAGCGACCCGTGGCCACGAATTCGAGACCGTGTCAGGCCTCGACTGGATAGCCGGAGATGTCGAGCCGATCCGGCCGAGGGAAGTCGGCATGAAGGTACCGCACATGGGGTGGAATGAGATGGTGATTGACGGTTCTCACCCCGTTCTTGAAGGACTGATCACCGGTGATCATGCCTATTTCGTGCATTCCTATCATTTTAGGGTAGTCGACGACGCGCATCGGCTCGCTTATTGCGACTACGGGGGTGATATCACCGCGATCGTAGGCCGTGAGAGCATAGTCGGTACCCAATTCCATCCAGAGAAAAGCCAGGCCGCGGGTCTTCGGCTGATCGCGAATTTTATGACCTGGACACCTTGATCGGAGTGCGGGTCGAGGTCCTTTTCGGACTGGCCAGTGCGCGGTTTGGTTCGCCAGCCATGGGGCGGGTTACCGCGTAAAGCACCCTGTTCCGGATGGTCGCGGGAAAGGGGGCCGCCGACGACGGCCTGACATCGCGGTCCTCGCTGAGGGTGAGGATGGCGCGAATGTGCTTGGACAACCCGTCTGGATAAGCCCGGGCCGGATCCTCCGGTCGACCGTCACTATTGGCGAAGCGCTTGACGGGATTTTCCCTGAGCGCGGAAGCTGCACGGTGACGGAACCGGATGCCGCGGTAATGCGGACCCGGCAGTCGACAGCGAGGATCATCCCGGGATTTTCGTGCTTCAGCGATCCGCGAACATGTCGCCGCGGTGTGGCGGGCAACGGAGAAGCCATGGCCGATTTGCGGGAAAACGGGCTTCCGGGCGGAGACCACCAAAGCGTCTCGAACGGATCCTGAAAGGCCCGGAAGCGCCCTTGGCGTGCTGCGTCGTTTGCCAACCTGGCGCGGTCCACGGGGAGGCTGAAAGGTGTGTGAAGGCCTATTGGCGGTTGCGGTCAATGCGTATTCATGGTGAAGCGACGTTCGTGCCGTTCGGGAACAATCTCGGTCAGGTTTTCGTCGCCAGGCGCGTTGGTGACTGTTTCGGCTGGCGTAATCGCTTTGGGCTGGTTTCGGGTCGTGATTTTTTCCGGACAGACGTATGAGACGCTATGGAACGCGTCGTGAAGCTAGATATGTCCGGATCCCTGCCGTTGTGGCGGCGGCCGGTCACCTTGCTGTTTCTAATGGCGGCCGCGATGCCGATCACGTTCGCCACGTGGTCGGCGCTGCTAAATAACTTTGTCATCGAGGCGGCGGGTTTTACGGGCGTCGAGATCGGGTGGCTGCACACGGTACGTGAAATCCCGGGATTTCTCGCGGTAGGCGTCATCGCCCTGATCGTATTCATTCGCGAGCAGGCGCTCGGGATCGTCTCGCTGCTGACTTTAGGCGTCGCAAGTGCGGTCACCGCATGGTTTCCCACTTTCGGAGGCCTGTTGGCCGTTACGATGATCTCGTCGATCGGGTTCCATTATTTCGAGACCGTGAATCAGTCACTTCAGCTTCAGTGGATCGACCGCGACAGGGCGCCACAAACACTTGGATGGATCGTCGGCGTCAGTTCCGGAGTGTCACTTCTCGCGTACGGGCTGCTCGTGGTGACGTGGAAAACCGCGGGCCTCAGCTATAATTTCGTCTATATGGCGTCCGGTGGAGTCACTGTGGCGATCGCCGTTTTCTGTTTCCTGGCCTATCCGCGCTTTGAGGCCCCGAATCCCCAGCTGCGTCGAATGGTGCTGCGCCGTCGCTACTGGCTCTATTACGCACTTCAGTTCATGTCAGGCGCCCGGCGGCAGATCTTTATCGTGTTCGCCGCCTTCATGATGGTTGAACGATTTGGCTTCGAGGTACACGAACTGACGGCGCTGTTTCTGATAAACTATCTAGTCAATATGGTCTTCGCGCCCCTGATGGGGCGCCTCGTCGCGGCATGGGGAGAGCGCGTGGCCCTGGGAATCGAGTATGTCGGGCTGATTGGCGTGTTTCTGGCATATGGTGGGGTCTATTGGTTTGGATGGGGAGTCGCGCTTGCCGCGGCGCTTTATGTTTTGGATCACCTATTCTTCGCGATGGCTTTCGCGCTGAAGACCTACTTCCAGAAAATAGCCGATCCACATGATATCGCACCCACCGCCGCCGTGGCATTCACCATCAACCACATAGCGGCCGTTTTCCTGCCAGCTGTGCTTGGTTACCTGTGGATCGTCTCGCCTGGAGGCGTCTTCGTGATGGCGGCGGTGATGGCGGGGACGTCGCTGGTGTTGGCGCTGATGATTCCCCGCCACCCTGTCCCCGGTCATGAAACCGTGTTCAGACGCCCAGCGTTCGTGGTGGCGGAGTAACCTTAAATCCCCTAGGCTTCTATAATTCCGGACCGATTAGGATGGGGAGTGAAAGAATGTCCATATTCAGGCGTAAAATGGCGGAGATGGTGTCGGCGACGGACGCCCTTCCCGGCAGGTCAGTGCCGATCCCAACCGCGGAGTCGCATTTTCTGAGTAGCCGGCCTCTGAAATCACCAGTGCCGGAGGGTTTCGAAGTCGCGGTGTTCGGGATGGGCTGTTTCTGGGGCGTGGAACGAATTTTCTGGGCGGTGCCGGGTGTATGGCTGACCATGGTAGGCTATGCCGGAGGTTTCACGCCGAACCCGACATACAGGGAGGTATGCACCGGCCGAACCGGACACAACGAAGTCGTTCGTCTCATCTTTGACCCTGCCGAGGTGAGTTACAGGGATCTACTGCGTCTGTTCTGGGAGGGACACGATCCCACCCAGGGAATGCGCCAGGGTAATGACTCGGGCACCCAGTACCGTTCGGGTATATACTGGAGTTCGGATGCCCAGAAATCGGCCGCCGAGATCACGAGAGAGGATTATGGGCGTCGTCTGGCGCTTGCGGGGTTCGGGCCCGTGACGACTGAAATCGTTAGGGTGCCGGAATTCCATTTCGCTGAGGATTACCACCAGCAGTATCTGGCGAAGAATGCCGGGGGATATTGCGGGATCGGTGGCACTGGGGTGGCTTTTCCGGATGGTGGAGCCGCCGGAGACACACGTCTGTCCGAGAGTGTCTGAGCGCAGGTAGGGCGAAGCTTTCGGGTGGCCGGGCGGACGACATTCTCCGCGTGGACAGTCGTTGGCGGCCGGAACGCCGCCGAGGCTCTCGGCGGGGCGATGGAGCGTCTGTCTCCCGGACCCCAGGGGGTATGCATCCTTCAGATCGAGGATGGCTCCGATCTATGGGAAGTCGCGGGATATTTCGCTGACAGGCCGGAGGACGTCGGACTGGCCCTGCTCGCGGCGAGTTACGCGACCAAACCGTTTCTGGTTTCGGAACTATCCGATACCGACTGGGTGGCGAAGGTGCGCCGGGAACTCCCGCCTGTCGAGGCGGGTCGGTTTTTCGTTCACGGAAGTCATGACGCCGATAGAGTCCCGGCGGACAGGGTCGCCCTGCTGGTCGAGGCGGCCATGGCTTTTGGCACCGGCCATCACGCTACGACGCTTGGTTGCCTGTATGCGATGGACAGACTCGCATGCGGGGGCGCTTCGCCGACGAGCGTGATTGATGTAGGCTGTGGCACCGCGGTTCTGGCTATGGCGGCGGCCAGTGTTTGGCCTGTGGCGCCAATGGCGACCGATATCGATGAAGTGGCGATAGAGGTGGCGGAGACGAATCTCCGTGTGAACGGGCTTGGGAATAGGGTGCGGTGCGTTCTGGCGGCGGACCTACGCCATGCGGAAATCGTCGCGCGGGCACCCTACGATCTCGTCCTCGCGAACATTCTCAAGGGTCCGCTCATTGATCTCGCACCTTCGATCTCCGGACTTTCTCCGCAAGGGGCGCATGTGATCCTATCGGGAGTTCTTGATGATCAGGCGTGTGACGTTCGGTCCGTCTACGAGACGTTGGGGTTTGAGGAAACGCACCGGGACTCCCTCTCCGGCTGGACGACGCTGACATTACGGCGGGTACGGTTCGGGTAATGTTTGAAGGTTCCGGGGCATCTGGCCTGGATGAATGGGGAGTGACCGGCCTTTACGCCCCCATTTGTGTGCGCCGAATCGCCGGATCATGGGGTCACAGGCTGGCCCGCGGTCACTTCCGGGCCGGCCCGGGGACGCGGAACGCCGTGAGTTACCCGTGCCTCCGGTGCCTGGCGGATGTTTGCCGTACGATTGATTTGTCCTATGTCCGTCCCAACTGGTCCCGAAGTACGCTCGATTTCACTTCCCGCACCTCACCGCGTTTCAGCTTTCCCAACTGGAACGGACCGTAGCTCAATCTGATCAGGCGGTTCACGATCAGGCCTTCGGACTCCATCGCGCGCCGGATTTCCCGGTTCCGTCCCTCGCGTATGCCGACGGTCAGCCAGGCGTTCGCGCCCTGATGTCGGTCAATGACGACCTGCATCGGCCGGAACCGCTCACCTCCGACGCTCAGTCCCTTTCTTAGCGGATCCAATGCGGCGTCAGTTGGCGCTCCCCTGACACGCACGCGGTATTTTCGGAGCCAGCCCGTTGACGGAAGCTCCAGACGCCTTTTGAGGCCTCCGTCATTCGTAAGCAGCAGAAGGCCCTCGGAGCCAAGGTCCAACCTGCCAACCGGCATTACGCGCGGCATTCCTTCCGGGAGAGAATCGAAAACGGTTCCGCGGCCCATTTCGTCGTGGGTCGATGTCACAAGCCCGGGTGGTTTGTGATATAGCCAGAGACGCATGGGTTGGGCGGTCACGAGCGGCCTGCCGTGAACGGTGACCCTGTCAGTCTCTGACACGTTTAGCGCCGGTGACGTGATTTTCCGCCCGTTAACCGTGACATGACCATCCACTATCAGGCGCTCGGCCTGCCGTCGGCTGGCGATGCCGGCGCGGGAGATGACTTTGGCGATCCTGTTACCTGTCACGGTCCCTCCGGTCATGACCCGTGCCGACCGTCCGGCCGCTCGAAGAAAGGGTCTTGAGGGTGCCTCTCATCAGATGCATTGAGAGCGCATGGTCGGTTTCAACAGCCAGATGGAAAGGGCGCTCGCTGAGGCGCGGATGGCCGCGGCGCAGGGTGAGGTGCCGGTCGGAGCGGTGATTGTCGATCCCCGGGGGAGGGTTGTAGCCGCTGCCCGAAATCGAACCCGCGAACTGTGCGACCCTACAGCTCATGCGGAAATCCTCGCGCTGCGTGAAGCCTGTGCGAAGGCGGGGACGGAACGGCTGCCGGGGCACGTGCTGTATGTGACGCTTGAACCATGCGCGATGTGCGCGGCCGCGATCTCCTATGCCCGGATCGCAAGGCTGCTGTTCGGAGCCGCGGATCCGAAGTCCGGAGGTGTCCTGCACGGCGCGCGCGTGTTCCAGCACCCGCAGATCCATCATGTGCCCGAGGTGTACGACGGACTCGCGGCCGAGGAGTCCGGAGCGTTGCTACGGGAGTTCTTCGATGGGCTGAGGGCGGCAAGGCCATCAACCCCGGCCTCTCCGTTTCCAAGCTGAACCCGCGCTGGCTCGACACCTTGCCATCCTCTTCGCGGCCACATTTGTTGACGGTGGTCATCACGGCCGGAACCTGGTGGGCAAATCCGTGAGACAGCGTGGATGCGGCCCGCCGTCTAACTAGACCGAGATTGCCCGCATCACCTGCGGCTCGACGACATTCACGCCCGGAAGGCCGTTGACCAGGTTTTCCGCCGATTGCTCGAGAAACGGGAAAGTCCTGTAGTGACAGGGAATCACCATTTTGAAATCGAAGAATTTTCTGGCGGCATACGCTGCCGCCTTCATGTCCATCGTGAAATGTCCGCCAGCACTGAGGATTCCGATGTCCGGGCGGAAATAGTCGCCCATCCACTGCATGTCGGCCATTATGTCCGTGTCGCCGGAGACATATACCGTATGGCCCTCGCCCCGGATCATGTATCCGACTTCCGAGCCTCCCGCCCGCAGTCCGTCCTCCGTGCTGAATGTTGAGCTGTGCGAGGCGGGAACCATCGATATCGCGGCGTCACCCAGGCTGACCGTGCCGCCTTTGTTGAACCCGATCGTCTTTATTTTTTCGTGTTCCTCCCAATATCCCATTAAATCATACTGGCCCGCCACTGGAATGTTCAGTCTGCGGGCGAGTGGAAGGATGTCGCATACATGGTCGAAGTGAGTATGGGTCAACAGGAGGTGCGTGCCGCCCGTGACGGCGTCATCGTGGCTATCCTCGGGGAGCGAGGGATTTCCCGTAAGCCAGGGATCGATAAGGAGAACCTGATTCTCGATCTCGATGCGGAATGAGCCATGGCCCAGCCAGATGATTTTCATGATATGCCTCCAGATTCTATCCGGGTTGGAGAATACCATTGTTTAGGATACTGTCACGATCCGATTGTGGATCTCGGTGTACCCGTTTTTGGGAGGCGGCGAAGGCCCGGTTCGCCGGCCATTCGAGCGGGTAGGGTAGCCGGCGGCTCGTGATGCGGTCCTTCAGCCGCAGCCCGAGCGTGCGGTGTCCGCTTCCACGACGCCGCTTCTGACCTGCATGCCTTGGCCGCGGTACGCGTCATAACGCATTCGTCCGACGTTTTCCGGAAATACCGACAGCGCGCATCCATCTCGCCGCCCCCAGCCGGCACCGGGCGAGCCCGCCTGGCGCTAGCGGACCACAGGCGGATGTACTGCCGCCTCGCCGTCCGAGAGACCCTCCGAATACGCCACCGCGTGAAGTCACTTGCCGCCATCACCTGTTATGGCCGTCGTTCCCGTTCCCTGCCCGTGAAAGCGCGCCGTCGGCCGATTCCCTCGGCATTTGCGCGACACACCCCGAAATAACGGATCGGGACAGCCCAAGCCAAAATTGGAATACATCCTCTCCCCAAGACATATAACGATGTTAAGGCAATCTGATCAGCATCCCACCATGGAGACAGCCCATGACCCGTCAACGCCTGCCCATCGGCATTCAATCCTTTTCCAGGTTGCGGGAAACCGACAGCTACTATGTCGACAAGACCCCAATGATCCGGGACCTGATCGAGCGTGGCGATTACTGGTTCCTTTCCCGCCCGCGCCGGTTTGGCAAGAGTCTGCTGGTGGACACGCTCAAGGCCTTGTTCGAGGGGCAGAAGACACTGTTCAGGGGGCTGGAGATTCATGATCACTGGGATTGGTCGGTGATTCATCCAGTGGTGCGGTTGAGCTTTGACAGGAAGTATGACCGTCCGGAGCACATCGAGCGCAACATTCT
>JAPOUP010000229.1 GCA_026708635.1 Rhodobacter sp. | reverse complement strand
GGGGGAGTGTTCCATGGGCGGGGAACTGAACGTCGGTATCATCGGTTGCGGAAATATCTCGGCCGCGTACATGAGCCTCGCGCCGCTGTTTCGCTATATCCGGCTCCGCGCCTGCGCGGACATCATTCCGGAGACGGCAAAGACCCGGGCCGGGGAATTCGGCCTGAAGGCGCTGTCCGTGGACGATCTCGTGGCGGATGACGGTATCGACATCGTGGTCAACCTTACGGTCCCCGACGCGCATTTCGAGGTATCAAGAAGAGCGCTTGAAGCCGGAAAGCACCTCTATTCCGAAAAACCCTTCGCGCTTTCCGTGGTTGAGGGGCGCGAACTTGGCCGGATCGCCGACGAATCCGGGCTGCGTATCGGCTCCGCGCCGGACACGTTCCTCGGTGGTTCGCACCAGCTCGCGAGGGCCCTGCTGGACAGCGGAGCCGTCGGAGAGATCAAATCCGGCACTTGCTTTGTCCAGGGACCGGGTATGGAAATGTGGCATCCAAATCCGGACTTTTTCTTCAAGCCGGGCGGCGGTCCGATACTCGATCTAGGGCCCTATTTCATCTCGAACCTCGTTCATCTCCTGGGCCCTATACGACGTGTGGGGGCCATGTCCTCCTCCGCCGCGGAGTACCGCACGATAACCTCCGAACCGAGATATGGCGAAAGAATCAAGGTCGAAACACCCACCACGGTCCACGCCCTCATGGAGTTCCATTCGGGCGCCCAGATAGTTTACTGCGCAAGCTGGGACGTCTGGAAGCACGGGCACTCGGATATGGAGCTGTATGGCGGCAAGGGCACGCTCCACGTGCCGGACCCGAACTTCTTCGGCGGTGAGGTCAGAATGTCGGAAGGCTCCACCTACACCAATATCGCCCGATCGTGGGAGCACCCGCTCGGTCGGTCGAACCGGGGTGAGAGGGCCAACTACCGCGCGGCGGGACTCGCCGAAATGGCGGCCGCCATTCTCGCCGGGACACCCCATCGCTGCTCGTATGCCTTGGCCCTGCATACCGTGGACGTCATGACGTCGATCCTCGCCTCAGGTGAAAACGGACGGTTTGTCGACATCACCACGGAATGCGAACGCCCCCCGCCGCTCGGTCCGGAAGAGGCGAAGACACTGCTTGCCTGAAATCCCGGCCCGGGATCCGAATTTCACGCGCCGGTATCCAGGAACTTTCCCCGATCCCCCGCCGCATGTCCGTCGGCTTGGCGTCACTCCGGTCTTCCACGATCGCATTGGCTGGCCTCGCATCGTGACGGCGACACGGGCGGTCCGTCCCGATATGGCGGCCCCAAACCACTTCCACTCGACCCACGGTTCCGCTATAAGTGACCGAAACGATGATGGCAGAGCAGTCCCATGCCCGATGATCTGACCGCACGTCCGCCATCCGGCGAATCGTATGACGCTTCATCGATCGAGGTGCTGGAAGGGCTTGAACCGGTCCGCAAGCGTCCGGGAATGTATATCGGCGGTACCGACGAGCGCGCCCTTCACCACCTCGTGGCCGAAGTTCTCGACAACTCGATGGATGAAGCCGTCGCCGGGCACGCGACGCGGATCGAAGTGGAACTCCACGCCGACCAGTCGGTCACCGTCCGCGACAACGGCCGCGGCATTCCCGTGGACCCGCACCCGAGGTTTCCCGACAGGAGCGCCCTTGAGGTAATTCTCTGCACGCTCCATGCCGGCGGCAAGTTCTCCGGCAAAACATATCAGATTTCAGGCGGCCTTCACGGTGTCGGAATATCGGTCGTCAACGCTCTCTCGGACAGCATGCGAGTTGAGGTGGCCCGCAACCGGGAAGTGTTCGCGCAGGAATTCTCCCGTGGCGCGCCGTTGGGCCCGCTGAAGTCGCTCGGCATGACGGCCAACCGCCGCGGAACCACCGTCACCTTCCACGCCGATGCGGAGATTTTCGGGCATGCCCGCTTCAGGCCCGGACGGATCTTCAGGCTGGTCCGCTCCAAAGCCTACCTGCAATCCGGCATCGAGATACGCTGGCGTACCCAGATCGAAGACGCGGACGTCCCCGCGGAGGCCACTTTCCTATTTCCCGGCGGACTGACCGACTATCTCGATGAACGGATGGAGGGCGTCTCGACCTATTCGGACCGCCCGTTCGCGGGCCGGGTGGAATTCAGTGAACGCTTTGACAGCCCGGGTGCCATCGAGTGGGCGGTCAACTGGACGCCGGGCCGGGACGGCTTCATACAATCCTACTGCAACACCGTGCCAACTCCCGAGGGCGGCACACACGAAAACGGATTCTGGAACGCCATTCTCAAGGGAATCCGCGCTTACGGAGAATTGGCCAGCAACCGAAAGGCGGGCCAGATATCCAAGGAGGACCTGACCTCGGGTGGCTGCGCGCTCGTTTCCTGCTTCATTCCGGAACCTGAATTCTCCGGACAGACGAAGGACAAGCTCTCGTCCGCCGACGCGCTGCGCCTTGTCGAGACGTCCGTCCGGGATCATTTCGACAACTGGCTCGCGACCAACACGAAGTCGGCCGGCGCGATACTCGACTTTCTGGTGCTGCGCTCCGAGGAGCGGCTCCGACGCCGGCAGGAAAGGGAAACGGCCCGCAAGTCGGCGACGAAAAAGCTTCGCCTTCCCGGAAAGCTCGTGGACTGCACCGCGAGCACCCGGGAAGGAACCGAGCTCTTCATCGTGGAGGGTGACAGCGCCGGCGGCTCGGCCAAGATGGCCCGCGACCGAAACACGCAGGCACTTCTTCCCCTACGCGGAAAGATCCTCAACGTTCTGGGGGCCGCGGGTTCCAAACTGGGGCAGAACGCGGAAATCAACGATCTCTGCCAGGCTCTCGGCGTGGGCATGGGAACCCGGTTCCGCATCGACGACCTTCGCTACGCCAAGGTGATCATAATGACCGACGCGGATGTCGACGGCGCCCATATAGCGTCGCTGCTCATGACTTTCTTCTTCGTACAGATGCGCCCGATGATCGACGCCGGACATCTCTATCTGGCCTGTCCGCCGCTTTACCGGCTCACCCAGGGAGCCAAAAGGGTCTATTGCGTTGACGAAACGGAGCGGGACTCATGGCTGGAGACAGGTCTCGGGGGAAAGGGGAAAATCGACGTCAGCCGTTTCAAGGGACTTGGCGAGATGGACGCCAAGGACCTCAAGGAGACCACCATGAATCCGTCTTCCCGCAAGCTCATCCGGATCACGATCGACGAGGAAGCTCCCGGCGAGACCGGCGACCTCATTCAGCGCCTTCTGGGAAAAAAGCCGGAGCTCAGGTTTCAGTACATCCAGGAGAACGCGCGTTTCGCGGAAGAACTGGATGTGTGAATGGCGTCCTGAGATCGGCGGCGCTACCGGATCCCGCAACCGGGGAGGCGGCGGTCCGTCCGGGCCGGATCCTCAGACCCCCAAACCAATCGCCACAGCGGACCCAACGGCCATCTCAACCGCCGTCCAACACGATCTTTCCGTCCGATAGCCTGACCACCCGATCCATACGGGCCGCCAGGTCGGGATTATGCGTGGCGACCAGCACCGCCATGCGGGTGTCGCGCACAAGTTCCATCAACGCCCCGAAAACCAGATCCGAGGTGCAGGGATCAAGGTTTCCCGTCGGTTCGTCCGCCAGGAGGAGGAGAGGCGAATTGGCGAGAGCGCGGCAGAAAGCGACACGCTGCTGCTCACCGCCGCTCAGCGCCGCGGGTCGATGGGCCGACCGGCCGGCGACACCGACCCGCGCCAGAAGCTCCATGGACCGGGCTTCGGCCGCCGCCCGACCGACACCATTGGCGAGCTGGGGCAGGACAATGTTTTCCATTGCCGTGAATTCAGGCAACAGATGATGGAACTGGTAGACGAAACCGATTTCCCTCCGCCGCGCCTCGGTTCGACGGCGATCGTTTCGTCCGGTCATGTCGCTACCGCGAATCGCCACGGTGCCGCTGTCAGGAGTATCGAGAAGACCCGAGATGTGAAGCAGTGTTGACTTGCCGGCACCGGAGGGTGCGACCAACGCCACGACCTCGCCCCGGGTCACCCGGAGATCGGTTCCGCGAAGGACCGGCACTTCCCGGGCCGTGCCGCGGCCGTAGATTTTTTCGATTCCCCGAAGATCAAGGGCGGCGTCACTCATAGCGAAGCGCCTCAACCGGGTTCATCCGCGCCGCGCGGCGGGCCGGAAACATCGTTACGACAAAACTGAGGCCAAGTGAGAGGCAGACGGCGGAAATGACGTCGCCGGGCACCAACCGGGCGGGAAGATGATAGATTCCACGGATCGAGGGATCCCAGACCCCGCCTCCCATGACATAGTTCACGAAGCTGAAAACAGGGTCGATATAGACGGCGAACAGGCAACCGAGAACGGTACCCGCGGTGGTGCCGGCAATTCCGATGCATGCGCCGCAGATGAAGAAAACACGCAGGATCGCTCCCTCGGTAAGTCCTACCGTCCGGAGAATACCGATGTCACGGCCCTTGTTCTTCACGAGCATGATCAGGCCTGAGACTATGTTCATGGTCGCGATCAGCACCAGGATGGATAGGATAACGAACATCACGTTGTCCTCGACCTCCAGCGCCCTGAGGAACGCGCTGGACCTGTCACGCCATGTCCAGACCGTTGCCCCTTCACCGCTCGCGCCGAGGATATCCGGCAGATACGCGTCAACGTCCTCCGGCTCCGCCAGCATCACCTCGATCTCATCGGCGTAGCCTTCCCGGTTGAAGTAGCTCTGGGCCTCGTCGAACGGCATGTAAAGACGGGTCCGGTCGATATCGTACCGTCCGGCGGTGAATACGTAGACAACCTCATACGCGTTCACGCGCGGCGAGATTCCAAAAGCGGTCTTGACCCCATCCGGGGAAATCAGCCTGATTCTGTCGCCGACGGCGGCGCCAAGCTCACGCGCCACGCCCGAACCAATCGCCACACCCTTCCCGAACGCGTCGATATCACCATATCGCTCATCGGAGTCCGCGACACGCGGTATGGCTCTCAGGCCCTCAAGGTCAATTCCGAAGACCTCCACACCCGCGTTTCTTCCGCTCAGGCTAGCCATTACCTGCCCTTTTATGAGCGGAGTCGCGCGGACAACCCCCTCGACGCCAGCAATACGGGCGGCGGTCGGCGCGTGATCGGTGAACACCCGGGTCCGCTGGCCGTTCTCGGCCTGACGGACCGCCGAAAAGACGGTGACATGGGCGTTGGCGCCGAGAATTGTATCGACGAATTCCGCCCTGAACCCGGACCTGACGGCAAGCGTGGCGATCAGGGCGAAAACCGCCAGGGCGATGCCGACCAGGGAAATCCAAGTCATCACCGAAACGCCACCCTCCGCCCTGCGTGAGCGAAGGTAGCGCCAGGCGATCATCCATTCATGGGAGGAGAAAGGCATGGGCGGAGAAACGGGAGGTACGCAATGACCATTCCAAGCATTCGATCTGTCCATGACAATGCCCGCACCACGGAAGAAGGTCAAGCCGTCCCGGTGGTGTCGGTGCCATGACGGGATATTCATCGGGGAGCGGAGGTCATCACTGATTGATTGGCTCCGATTGGCCAACGCCTCCGGATCGGCGGGAACTTTCCTGTCCCCGGCGTTTCGACCGACCAATGGAACGCCGCCATACCTACGGGAGTCCGGCGGGCTCGGCCTTTGCGATAATCTGCCACAGGATCGCTCACCGGACTTGCCGCGACGGCATCGAACCATAAAAATGGAAAACCGGACCGGAGACACGGGGACCCAGGCACGGGGATGGAGGCATGGGGATGGGATATGCTGACGTATACAGATCCTGGCGGGATGACCCCGAGGCTTTCTGGATGGATGCCGCGGAAGCCATCGATTGGGAGCGTAAGCCGACCAAAGCTCTCTTCGATGGAAACGCGCCTCTGTATGAGTGGTTCTGCGATGGCGTGACCAACACCTGCTGGAACGCCGTCGACCGGCATGTCGCCACCCGCGGCGATCAGGCGGCGATCATATATGACAGTCCCGTTACGGGAACCAAAGAAACCATATCTTACCGGGATCTCAGGACCAAGGTAGCGCGGCTGGCCGGCGCGCTCAAAGACCGGGGTATCGGAAAGGGCGATCGGGTTATCGTATATATGCCCATGGTGCCCGAAGCGCTATTCGCGATGCTCGCGGTAACCCGTATCGGCGCGATTCACTCCGTGGTTTTCGGCGGCTTCGCCTCAAGCGAGCTTGCGGTCCGAATCGATGACGCCCGGCCAAAGGCGATCCTGTCCGCATCCTGCGGCATCGAGTCCGGCCGCGTGGTCGAATACAAGCCGCTCCTCGACGGAGCTATCGATGCGGCCACGCACAAGCCCGACTTTACCCTGATTCTACAGCGCGCGCAGGCACCGGCGAGCATGGTGGCCGGCCGCGACCTCGACTGGAACGATGCGCAGGAAAGCGCCGCGGAGGCCGATTGCGTTTTCGTCGAAGGCAACCATCCGGCTTACATCCTTTACACTTCCGGGACAACGGGCCAGCCAAAAGGGGTCGTCCGTCCCTCCGGTGGCCATCTCGTCGCTCTCAACTGGACGATGAAAAACATATACAACGTTGATCCGGGAGATGTTTTCTGGGCCGCATCCGACGTCGGCTGGGTCGTTGGCCATAGCTACATCTGCTACGCGCCACTGATCCATGGAAACACCACCGTCGTCTTTGAGGGGAAACCGGTCGGAACCCCCGACGCGGGAACCTTCTGGAGGGTGATTTCGGAACACAATGTCCGCTGTTTCTTCACCGCTCCGACCGCCTTCCGGGCGATAAAACGGGAGGATCCCGAGGGCGAAATGCTAGGCGGATATGACCTATCCTGCCTAAACGCGCTCTATCTCGCCGGAGAGCGCGCCGACCCGGATACGATTGAATGGGCAAGGGATCTGCTAAACGTTCCGGTGATCGATCATTGGTGGCAGACCGAAACCGGCTATACGATCGCCGGCAACCCAATGGGAATCGAGCGGCTACCCGTCAAGCTTGGATCGCCGACCGTACCGATGCCCGGCTACAGAATCGAGATACTCGATGACGACGGCCGTCCCGTACCGACCGGGGAACTGGGTTCCGTCGCCATAGGGCTTCCTCTCCCTCCGGGAACGCTTCCGACCCTCTGGAACGCGGAGGACCGGTTCAGAAAGTCCTATCTCCAGCGCTTCCCCGGATATTACGACACCGGGGACGCGGGCATGAGGGACGAGGACGGATATGTCTGGATCATGGCCCGCACCGACGACGTCATAAACGTCGCGGGACACCGCCTTTCCACCGGCGGAATGGAGGAGGTTCTGGCATCCCATCCGGACGTTGCCGAGTGCGCGGTGGTTGGCGTCGCGGACGCCCTGAAAGGCCAGCTGCCGATGGGATTCGTCTGTCTCACGAAAGGCGTAAGCCGGCCCCATGACGAAATAGGCTCGGAATGCGTGAAGCTTGTCCGTGAACGTATCGGTCCCGTCGCCGCATTCAAGCTGGTGGCGATCGTTGAACGTCTTCCGAAAACCCGCTCGGGCAAGATACTTCGCGCGACCATGTCCAGGATCGCGGACGGTGCGGAATTCAGGCAGCCCGCGACCATAGACGATCCCGCCATCCTTGACGAAATCCGCGGGGCCGTGGCCGAACTGGGCTATCCCCGGAAATAGGCCGGAACGAACCTTCCCGGCACGGGGAGCCGCGATACCGGGAACCGTTCCCCCGGGATCGGC
>JAPOUP010000046.1 GCA_026708635.1 Rhodobacter sp. | reverse complement strand
CCGATGACGTCACAGACTTGCTCCCAAACCGCGGATTGGGTTATGAAGTAAATGTACGCGTTGGGATCCGTTTCCCATCCCCTACACTTTAGAATGCGGCCCGGCTGGCCACCGCCTGAGTCGTTGCCTGCGCGGGGCGTCGCCTGTCCAAACTCGACTCCCTCGCCATATTGCGTGTATTCCTTAAGCGGGCCGACAGCGAGCCTTTGCTGATCGCGAAGCTTCACTCGGGTCAGGTTCAGGACGCCATCCTGCATCGCGGCGGTCACCTTTTGGCCCTTACCCGTTTGTTCACGGTGATACAGTGCGGTGACGATTCCAAGTGCCAAGTGAAGGCCTGTGCCACTATCGCCGATCTGTGCCCCGGTCACGAGAGGCAACCCGTCCCGGAATCCGGTTGTGGACGCCGATCCACCCGTGCACTGGGCGATATTTTCGTAGACCTTACTATCTTCGTATTTTCCCGGCCCAAATCCCTTGATCGAGGCAAGGATCATGCGGGGGTTGAGGTCATTGATGACGTCCCAAGCAAAACCCATTCTATCGAGGGCGCCGGGAGCGAAGTTTTCCACCATCACATCGCATTTCTTGATGAGGCGAGTCAGAACCTCCTTGCCGACGTCACTTTTTGAATTAAGTTCGATGGAGCGCTTGTTGTGATTGAGCATGGTGAAGTAGAGACTGTCCGCACCGGGAACATCGACCAATTGATTGCGCGTCGCGTCGCCCACACCAGGGCGTTCAACCTTGATTACATCCGCTCCCAACCACGCAAGTAACTGGGTGCAGGTTGGGCCGGATTGCACATGGGTGAAGTCCAGCACCTTGACGCCTTCGAGTGCCTTCATTCACGGTTCCTCTTTTCCCGCCCATGGATGATTAGGGCGGCACGCTGTTTCTCGCCAATCACTTTTTTGCCTGTGGATATCGAATCTTGGCCACTACGGAAGTTGGGTTCAGATTTCCGATATTCCCGCTTTCTCGCCCCGCGGCCTCGTCGATGACGGCGTTGATCAAGGTCGGCTCGCGCGTCTCGAAAGCGTCTGCGATGGCGCGACGCAATTCATCTGGATTTGTCGCCACAGCACCACTTCCGCCGAACGCCTGCATCATCAACTCGTATTTGGAATTCTTCACGAAGACTGTAGTCGATGGATCATCGCCTCCACCCCAATTTTCGCCATCTCCACGATAGATTCCGTTATTGTTCAAGATTACGATACATACTGGCAAGTTGTATCGGCAGATCGTTTCAACCTCCATTCCGCTGAACCCGAATGCGCTGTCGCCTTCTACCGCAAGCACTTGATTCCCGGTCTCGACGGCTGCCGCAACGGCAGAGCCCATTCCAATCCCCATAACTCCCCAAGTACCGACATCGAGGCGTTTCCTCGGCTGGTGGATGTCAACGATGGAGCGGCACTGGTCCAGTGCGTTTGCCCCTTCATTAACGAGTACAGTGTCCTGATGCTCAGCCATCACGTCCTTGATGACACCGAGGGCTTCTGGATAATCCATCGGTGAGTTATTGTTTCGGAGACGTTGGGCCATTCGGGCCACATTAAACTCGACTTTTGCGCGCACCGCGCCCAGCCATTCCTCAGAGGGCTTGGTCCAATTACTACCGATTGCGTCCAACAGCGCATTCGCGCAGCTTTCAATGTCGCCGATCAACGGCGCGGAGATGCTTTGATTGGAGTCCATCTCGGTCGGCTCGATGTCAATTTGCACAAAATTGCGAACACCATTTTCGCCCCAGCCAGCTCCCTCGCCGTTGCCGAGGAGCCAGTTCAGTCGTGCTCCCACGAGAAACACGCAGTCACATTCCTTAAGCACAAGGGAACGCGCCGCAGAGGCGCATTGCGGGTGTGTATCGGGCAGCAGGCCCTTGGCCATCGACATCGGGAGATAAGGAAAGCCAAGGGTCTCAACGAGTTGGCGAACGGTGTCATCGCATTGAGCGTAGGCCGCACCCTTGCCAATGATGATCAGAGGTCTTTCTGCGGATTTCAAGACTTCAACTGCGCGCCGCACGGCGGTTGGTGCCGGCACGGAGGCGGCATTGAGATCGACGACCTTCCTTAAGGACGCTTCGCCTTCGACCTCGTTCATGGTCTGGCCCAACAGTGCTCCGGGGATATCCAGATATACCCCCCCGGGACGGCCCGTCGTCGCAGCGCGAAAGGCTCGCGCCACTCCAAGGCCAATGTCTTCTGCGCGGAGAATCCGGTATGCAGCCTTGGCGTGGGGGCGGGCTATGGCCAGTTGGTCCATTTCCTCATAGTCTCCGCGCTGCAAGTCGACAATTTCTCGTTCCGACGATCCGGAGATCAATATCATTGGCCAGCAATTTGTTGTGGCATGCGCCAAGGCAGTCAGACCGTTCAGAAAGCCCGGGGCCGAAACCGTCATGCAGATACCGGGTTTCTTGGTCAGAAATCCGGCCGCTGCCGCTGCATATCCCGCGTGTTGCTCGTGACGGAAGGAAAGCACCCGCAAGCCTTGGGCCTGAGCGTAACGCCCCAGATCGGTGATTGGGATTCCGGGGACATTATAGATCGTTTTGACCCCGTTCAATTTCAGTGCGTCGGTGAGCAGATGAAATCCGTCAGTCACGCCTTGATTGGACCCTGCTTCAGTGACACGTAGCTCCATGTTTCCCCCCATGTGCCGTAATTTAGCCAGCCTTGCTTGCCGGTCTGCCTTCAAACTTGCTCCAGACGCGCCGCACGTGACTGTGCAGACGCATTGTGTGTATTCGAACCAATTTAGCGGCCAGATCGCCATCACGCGCTTCCAGCGCATCGATGATCCCGGCGTGATCCACAACCGACCGGGTCGCTCGATCATTTTCTTCCAATGCGCGTCGTCGCACGGCATGCATGTGCACGAAGAGTCCGTCGGCAATTTCGGCCAGTAGACGACAGCCGGACATATCCAGGATCATTTGATGGAACTTGATATTCGCATCGGAATACTCGCTGAGGTCGGCATGCGCTGAGCTTTCGGAATGTTTCAGGGCGTGTTTGCGCAATGCCCTTATGTCCTGATCGCTTGCCACCTCGGTTGCCAACCTCGCGGCCATACTTTCAAGCGCAGCCCAAGCGACGATCATTTCCAAGATTTCCTCCAGGGTCTTGCGGACAATGAAGACGCCTTTGCGCGCACGAATTTCGACAAGTCCTTCATTCTCAAGGCGGCTAAGCGCCTCGCGTAGCGGTGTTCGCGAGACATTGAGTTGCTCAGCAACCGATCGTTCATCAAGGCGCAGATCGGTACCGGCTTGATAAATGTTCATGCCGGAAATTGCATCGCGGAGGCGACCGTAGACCCGGTCCTTTAGGGTAAAATCCGATATAATCGGCTGCAGTTCCATTGACGGGCTTTTCAGAACAACTTGTCGACTCTCATATGGTATACCATAGACCTTAGTATGGCACTCCGCAACCAATTTGAGGCGTTTGCGCAGCAGCGTTTTGACGGTGCCGGTGTCATGCCCCGGCAGGACCGAACTAGCCTGCGATTTCCCCCGTGCGGGTCCGGGGTTCGAAAACCGCCTTTCCCCAAAGATTTCCCGACCGGTCAGCATCTCCGTTCCCGGAGAGGAAGCGCCGTTGACTTCCGGTCCCCCGGTGCCTCCAGGACGGTCGGTCCCGCCATCCGCGCCCCTCCCGTTCCGGTACGCCGCGGAATTCCCGAACAACGCCGATGCCGACATCCCCTCCTCTCCTGACCCCAATCAACATGCTTTGCGGCGTCCTTTCCCCCGGTGGGTCAGAATGGATGCGGGCGTCGATACCGCCACCGTCACCTTTCCTGGCCGTCACGAAACCGCCAGCCCGTTCCGCCGCCCGTCTCCGGAACCGGTACCTGTCACTTTTCCAAAGATCCCGCGCCCCTCAGGTCGTGCGCCTGGCCGGGTAGGACCGTGAAGCGCTGTACCCCAACCAGTCCAGGCCTGTCCCGAAGCCTGACGCTGGCGACGCGCCTGACCGCGTGAATGGCTATGTCGGTCCCGGTCCGTTTCCGACCCATCTTGCGCGCCGCCTTGTTCGCGGGGCGAATTCGCGATAACCCCGCGTCAGGCTATCGGAAGGTAGTATTGTATGCTGGTTACAGCGTCCGGGTATTGGCCGCGACTTCCCTTGCGCCCGTTTTCCTGATGTCACCCCCCACGCAAATTCACGCCAGTTGCGTTGCCGCGGGGTTTGGTTCCGTGCTAATCCGTGGGAGTGCCGGAAGCGGAAAATCCGCGCTTGCCCTGTCGCTTATGGCCTTGGGCGGCCGATTGGTGGCTGACGACAGGACTATCGTCGAACTTAGCGACGGCTGGCCATGCGCGTCCGCACCCGGAACGATACGCGGCCTGGTTGAGTCGCGCGGCGTGGGTCTTCTGGCCACGGTTCCGCAACTCCGGGCCTGGGTGACACTGGTTGTGGATCTTGACCGTACCGAGACTGACCGCATGCCGCCATGCCGTCAAACGGAGATTCTGGGCCGGATGGTCCCATTGCTCCTCAGGGTTGAATGTCCGCAGTTCGCGCCAGCGATCCTGCAGTGCCTTAAGGGACGCAGGCTCCGCACTTGACGCCCGGGAGTGGCGCGGGCCATCTTCAGGAATATTCGGTCGGTCGCGGAGATTGGGAAGAATGGTGATTCCGCCAACCTGCGCACCCGATCCGATGCGGCTGCAGGTCTCGGAAACTGGCATGAATGCGCTTGTAAAGATTTGACCACAGGTTTCTATATGCGGCAAGAAATGGAGACGGCGTGTCTGGCCAGCGCTGTCGGCTGGGTCGGGATAGACATGTGATCGGTATCGTCATCGTAGCTCACGGAGGTTTGGCCCGCGAGTATCTGGCCGCAACCGAACATGTTGTTGGGTCGCAGCGCGGAATCCGAGCGATCGCGATTGAGCCTCACCATGACCGTACGGACAAACAGGAGGAGATCTGCGCCGCCGCGGATGGCGTTGACTCCGGCAAAGGCGTCGTAGTTGTGACGGACATGTTCGGTGGTTCCCCCTGTAACCTCTCCCTGAGAGCCTGCGCGCCCGAGAACCGTAGGATCATCTATGGCGCCAACCTTCCAATGCTTGTCAAGCTGGCGAAATCTCGTCATCTGGAAGTCGAGGACGCCGTCGCGAGGGCGCTGGAAGCCGGCAGGAAATATATCGACAGTTTCAATGGTGCCGTGGAATAATGGCCCGAGAAGATGATATGGTTACGCGCACCATCAGGATCATAAACGAAAAGGGATTGCACGCCAGGGCTTCGGCAAAGTTTGTTGAGGTTGTTGAGACCCACGACGCTACAGCTACGGTTTCCAGGGACGGGGTTGAGGCGTCGGGGGACAGCATTATGGGGCTTTTGATGTTGGCAGCGTCGAAAGGAACCTCTATTGAGGTGCGGACTGGCGGTGCGGACGCCGAGCGGCTGGCCGGCGCACTGGAGGCGCTGGTTGCCGATCGGTTCGGTGAGGACGACTAGGTACTGTTTCCGGAGGGAGGCGGTCGGCTTTGGTGGACGGTACTTCGCAGCAGCGGCCTTCTTTGGTTCAGGAAGGACTTTCGCCTCGCCCCTCACCCGCCGGGCAGGTAGTGAAATATGACCGCCGGCAGCTGACCTATGCCAACTCATTTGACAGTTCCTGGAAGGCTAACACGATCCGCGCTATCGAGTGGCTCACCGGAAAGATCACCATCATCCGTATGCTGCGTGAATTTCAGCGCCTCGGCCCTCATGATAGGCGCACATACTGGCGCGATGCACTGGAAGTGATGCGGATCGACATACAGACTCCACACGAACAGCTTCGGCGCATTCCGGCGAAGGGCCCGGTGGTAATCGTCGCCAACCACCCACATGGGCTTGTTGACGGAATGATCATCTCGGATCTCATTAGCCGGACGCGGATTGACTACAAGGTTCTGACACGTTCGATCCTCACCAGCATTGACGAGATCGCCGGAAGCTTCATGATACCGGTTCCATTCCCGCACGAAGAGGAGGCGCAGAAAAAAGGCATTGAAATGCGGGCCGCGGCAATGGAGCAGCTGTCCCACGGTGGTGTCGTGGCGCTCTTCCCTTCCGGCGTCGTCGCGTCGTCGGAGACGATGTTCGGTCCTGTCGTCGAGGCGGAGTGGAACGTGTTCACCGCGAAGATGATACGCCGGTCTGGCGCGTCGATCGTGCCGATCTACTTCCCCGGTTCGAATTCGCGCTGGTACCAGATGGCCAACCGGGTGTCAGCGACCCTGCGGCAGGGGTTGCTGCTTCATGAGATCGTCGCCGCCTGCAGGAAGCCGCAGAAACCGGTCATCGGACATCCGATCGACCCGGAGGAGGTCGAGAAACGCATCAGGGATCCCCGGGCGTTCGTGGCGTGGCTCCGTTCCGGAACGCTGGCACTCAAGGAAACGGATTAGCGCGTTGGCACGGGCGGGGTCGCACGATAGTCGTAGAAGCCGCGCTGGGTCTTGCGGCCGAGCCATCCCGCCTCGACATATTTCGTAAGAAGCGGGCAAGGGCGGTATTTGGTATCGGCGAGCCCGTCGTGCAGTACGTTCATAATCGCAAGGCAAGTGTCGAGTCCGATGAAATCGGCGAGTTCCAACGGTCCCATTGGATGGTTAGTCCCGAGTTTCATCGCGGAGTCGATCGAAGCCACGCTTCCTACACCCTCGTAGAGTGTGTAGACCGCTTCGTTAATCATCGGCATCAGGATCCGGTTGACGATGAAGGCCGGGAAGTCCTCCGCCGAAGCCGCCGTCTTCCCGAGTCTCTCAACCACACCCAGACAGCTCCTGTAAGTCTCGTCATCGGTCGCAATTCCCCTGATCAGTTCCACCAGTTGCATCACCGGTACGGGATTCATGAAGTGGAACCCCATGAACTTTTCGGGGCGGTCGGTGCGACTGGCCAGGCGGGTGATGGAAATCGACGATGTGTTTGAGGTAAGGATCGTATGTGGTTTGAGATGTGGCGTCAGATCTTCGAAAATCGCCTGCTTTACGGTTTCGCGCTCCGTTGCGGCTTCGATGACGAGATCGGCTGCGCCGAGTTCGCCAAGCGTCATGGTCATCGAGATTCTGTCCAGCGCCGCGTCGCGTTCCGATTCCGCGATTTTGCCGCGTGATACCTGGCGGTCCATGTTGCGCCGAATCAGTCCGGATGCGGTGTCGAGCGCCTCCCTGCTGATGTCATTCAGCTTCACCCTATAGCCGGCCAGCGCCAGAACATGGGCGATTCCATTGCCCATCTGGCCGGCGCCGACGACTCCAACCGTTTCTATTGTCATCTGCGAACCCTTCCGCCTGTCCGGCGGACAATATGCGGGTGGAAGACAACGACGCAAGGGGCAGGCCGCACTTGCGTCGGTCAAAGAGGTATTTTGTCCGCCCTGACCTTTCTCACCGGTTCGTCCGCCGGACGGAAGTGTCCGCACCGGTCGTTCAGCCTGACCCCCGGCCATACCCCGCCGTCCCGTTCGGGCCATCCCGCGCGGCGCTCCAGCTTCCGGGGAAAGGCGCCCTGGACCCACTTCGCGAACCCGTGGCTGACGCATTTCCCGCCATCGTGTTCCGTTCGTCGTCAACGGTGACATGGCAGGCTTGGCACAGTCTGAAAGCTGCCGCTCCACGCGGTCCGCTCGAAGAGGTGGCTGTCGGCTTGAGCGGGCAGCGCAAGTGCGGTGACGTAAAGGTCAAGCGTCGCGAAACGCGTCTTTTCTTCCTC
>JAPOUP010000006.1:37853-40934 GCA_026708635.1 Rhodobacter sp. | reverse complement strand
GACGGGTTGAACCGGTCTCAGTCCGGCTGTTTGGTCCTGCGCAGGTAGGGAAGCGGCCGTTCGAAATCCCCAAATCGCGCTTTGGCGTCCTCATCGGATACGGCTGGGGTAATTATTACATCCTCGCCGTTCTTCCAGTTCGCCGGAGTCGCCACCTGATGATCCGCGGTAAGACGGATCGAATCAAGAGCGCGGATAATTTCATCAAAATTTCGGCCAGTCGTCATCGGGTAGGTCATCGACATTTTCACTTTTCTGTCGGGCCCGATGATGAATACGGTCCGCACGGTCTGGTTGTCGGCCGGAGTGCGGCCATCGACACGCGTCTCGGTTGCCGGAAGCATGTCATAGAGCTTCGCCACCTTCATCTCGGGGTCACCGATCATCGGATAGGTCACCTCGTTACCGGTCAATGAGGCGATGTCAGATTTCCACCTGAGATGATCCTCAACGGGATCCACCGAAATGCCGATTATCCGGGCGTTCCGCTTGGCGAATTCAGGCATCATTCCCGCCATTGTTCCCAGTTCGGTCGTGCAGACAGGCGTGAAATCCTTGGGATGACTGAACAGCACCGCGTAGCCGTCACCCAGCCAGTCATGGAAAGAAATCTCACCCTCGGTGGTATTCGCGGTGAAGTCCGGGGCGATGTCGCCGATCCGCAATGCCATTGGAATGTCTCCTGTGCTCGCGTTGCATCAAACCACGATTAATGATCAAACCCGGTTCCGGGGTCAATAGCTGTCTCGGGTCAACTGACCGAATCCGGGCCGGTTTTGGCGTCATAAACCATGCAGGGCAACCGGGTTATGGCAATGGCACGTCGGGGCGGAGCTCTCCCGGAGCCCCTGCGGCAAGAGGGCTGAAGTTCGGAAACCGTCAGGCTCCTAACGCGGAACCCCATTAATCCAAGTGACCGCGAAATGGCAGGCGTGTCCCAGCCCTCGCTGAGGGCATGCCATGCTCCACCAGAAAGGACAGACCTCGCCCAAGGCCATACAAGGGGGGATGGAGGTCGGGGGATTCATTTCAGGCACTCCTTGCCTGTCCATTAGAACCGCGCACACTTTGGCGTAGAGCGTCCAATCGGACTATTTGGGACGGATGACTCGGAGTTTGTCCTTGGCCGGGAGTCAGTCGTCCGGCGCGCGGACGTGACTTCCTACGCTGAGCACTTCCATCCTCGACCGTTGTCCCGTTTCGCGAAGACCTTCATGATGCTCGGAACCGCCGTTGACATAGCGAGAGAGATGCCAACGTACGGCTGACCAAAACACGCGCACGCAATAGCTCCAAAAACGAACGCTGGCCAAGCGAGGCCAAACGGTTCAAGGTGCCAAAGGCATCCGATCGCCCGAATGAACGATCCAAAACCTACCGGGTTCGGTTCCCCGAGGCTACATGGAGAAATTGCGTGGCCGAACGTGACTTCGATATCTTCATCTCGGGAGGCGGAATCGCCGGCCTTGTCGCCGCCTCCGCGTTCGGCACCGCCGGATTCTCCGTTCTTCTCGCCGACCCGGCGCCGGCGCCGAACGTCCGCGACGGCTCCAGCGCCGATCCAAGATCGACCGCGTTTCTGCTTCCGTCACGAAATCTCCTTGAGGAGGCCGGACTATGGTCCGGCCTTGTGAGTCACGCCACCTGCCTGAACGCATTACGCGTGGTCGATACCGCCGGATGGCCACCTGAAGTCACCGGATCATATCGTTTCCTGCCCAAGGATTTGGGCGAAACGACATTCGGCTGGAACATATCCAACCGGGTTGTCCGGGACGAGGCCGCCCGCAGGACCGGCAATCTCGCGAACGTGGAGACCGTCTATGGCAGCGGATTTCGCTCAATTCTGACCCGCACGGACCGGGCATATGTCACCCTGACCAAGGGACGCCGACTGCGCGCGCGACTCGTGATCGCGGCCGATGGACACGGGAGTCCGGTCCGTGAAGCCGTCGGTATAAGCGCGACGACAATCCGTTACGGCCAGAAAGCCCTGACCTTCGAGGCACGGCATTCCACACCGCACCAAAACATATCAACCGAGATTTACAGCCAAGGCGGAGCGTTCACCACCGTCCCCCTGCCAGACGCCGCCGGACAGCCGGCCAGCGCCATCGTCTGGATGGATTTCGGCGCGAGGGCGCAAGACCTTGCCGCGCTTGATGGAGCGGAATTCGATAAGGAAATGACCGTAAGATCCAGCGGTCTATTCGGTCCGATGCAACGCCGGGGTCCAGTGCGCACCTGGCCCGTAATCACCCGGCAAGCCAAGCGTATGTTCGCCGAACGCACGGCACTCGTGGCCGAGGCCGCGCATGTTCTGCCGCCAATTGGCGCACAGGGGCTGAACACGTCTCTCAGGGATATCGCCGTTCTGCTTGACCTCGCCAGAAAAGATCCGGGCGCGCTCGGATCACCTCGACAGCTCATCCGCTACGCCAGGGCGCGCACCGCAAGAATTTCTCTGCTTGTCCGCACCGTGGACCTGGTGAACCGCGCATGCATGTCGTCGAATCCGGGGGTCCGGAGCGCCCGCCGCGTGGGACTGGCCGCGACCCATGGCATAGTGCCGTTGCGCCGGGCCATCATGCGCGCGGGAATGGACGGGCTGCGGTCGGCATGAGCGCCAAGGTCCGGTGCTGAAAGTCACGGCGCGATCAACCCCCGGCATGTCAGGAACAGGACCGGAACCACGCAGGGCATTCACGCACATGCGCGTCCCGACGCACAGGTTCATCATGCCACCGATATCAAGCCCCCCACAACTCCGGATCGTTCCGGGACTCCGCGCGTCCGTGCGCGGCAATGGAAGGGCTCCCCTCACGCGAGAGGGCCGGGCCTGCGTTCCTCGCTCAGCAGGACATTCGCCTCTACATCCCCGATTCCGGGCAAAGCCATGATCCTGCGTCGCAGCACGCGCTCGAAATCCGGGAGATCACGGGCGACGACCCGAAGACGGAAGTCATAGAGACCCAGCACATGCTGCACGGTCTGCACCTCCGGAATCGCGGTTACCGCGCGCTCGAACTCCTGAAGCCCGGTCCGGCCCTTCGCGGCGAGTTTAACCCCAAGAAACACCGT
>JAPOUP010000006.1:0-37137 GCA_026708635.1 Rhodobacter sp. | reverse complement strand
AACCATCCAAAAGCGTGGAATAAATCGCTAGCATGCCTACAGTCATACAGAAAACTGGAGATACTGACCATGCGGATTTACTACGACCGCGACTGCGACATAAACCTTGTCAAGGACAGGAACATCGCGGTCCTCGGCTATGGCAGCCAGGGTCACGCACACGCGCTCAACTTACGGGACAGCGGTGCCCGGAACGTCGTGGTTGCGCTGCGCGAGAGTTCGCCCAGCACCGAAAAAGCCGAGTCCGAAGGCCTTCGGGTCATGGGCATCGCGGAGGCCGCCGCCTGGTGTGACCTGATGATGTTCTCCATGCCGGACGAACTGCAGGCCGAAACCTGGAATAGCCAGGTCAGGGATCACATCCGCCCCGGATCCGCCATCGCCTTCGCCCACGGACTGAACGTTCATTTCGGCCTGATAGAGGCGCCTGGATCGCTCGACGTCATAATGATCGCGCCGAAAGGCCCCGGCCACACGGTGCGTGGTGAATATATCAAGGGCGGGGGAGTTCCCGGCCTTGTGGCCGTTCACAACGATGCGTCGGGAAGGGCGCTGGAGATCGCCCTTTCCTACAGTTCCGCCATCGGCTGCGGGCGCTCCGGAATCATTGAAACCGATTTCAAGGAGGAATGCGAGACAGACCTGTTCGGCGAGCAGGCCGTGCTATGCGGCGGCCTAGTGGAACTCATCCGTCTGGGATTCGAGACGCTTGTGGAGGCGGGATACGCGCCTGAAATGGCCTATTTCGAATGTCTGCACGAGGTCAAGCTGATCGTGGACCTGATCTATGAAGGTGGAATCTCCAACATGAATTACTCGATCTCTAACACGGCTGAATACGGCGAATACGTAAGCGGCCCGCGGATTCTGCCTTACGGCGAGACCAAGGAGCGGATGAAGGCGATTCTCGACGACATCCAGAGAGGCCGGTTCGTGAGTGACTGGATGGCGGAATGCAAGGTCGGACAGCCAGCCTTCAAGGCTATCCGCCGCAGGAATGACGCACATCAGATCGAGGAGGTGGGCGAAAGGCTGCGCGCCATGATGCCATGGATCAGCGCCGGAAAGATGGTCGACAGGTCCAGGAACTGACGAAATCCGGGACATCCGGGCGCCGACCGATGCGCGTATCGGACAGCGATGTCATTGCCGGAAAGGTCCGCGGCCTCACCCGGCCGCCGCCTCGACCTCCGCGACGATCCCGTCAACGACCCGGGCCAGGAGCGCTTCGTCCTCGCATTCCGCCATTACGCGGATCAACGGTTCGGTGCCGGACTTTCGGATCAGTAACCTGCCGTGTCCGTTCAACCGCTCCCGAGCGTCGGAAATCACGTCGCGCACCGAAGCGCTTTCCAGCGGATCCCGATCACTGCCGTACCGAACGTTCCTCAGCAGCTGCGGCACGGGCTCGAAGCGCCGCGCCAGTTCGGAGGCGGGTCGACCGGTCTCGGCCATCGCCGCGAGGAACTGCAGCCCCGCGATCAGACCGTCACCGGTGGTGACGTAATCGGTCATCACGATGTGACCTGACTGCTCGCCACCGAGATTCCTGCCGGCCGCCCGCATGCGCTCGATTACATGCCTGTCTCCTACCGGCGTGCGCTCCAGTCCGATGGAGCGGCCATTGAGGTAACGCTCCAGTCCGAGATTTGACATAACCGTCGTGACAAGCGTGCTGCCCGCCAGTCGCCCCCTTTCCTCCCATCTCGTCGCAAGGAGCGCCATGATCTGGTCACCGTCGGCAACGGCGCCGGTTTCATCGAGAACCATGACTCGGTCCGCGTCACCGTCAAGACAGATGCCGACATCCGCGCCTTCCGCGCGAACCGTCTCGGCCGCAAGTGCGGTGTCCGTGGAGCCGCAGCCGTCGTTTATGTTCAGGCCATTCGGGGAGACGCCTATCGGAATCACGTCGGCGCCAAGTTCCCAAAGCACTTCGGGAGCCGCGCGATAGGCGGCGCCATTGGCGCAGTCGATGACCACTCTCATTCCGCTGAGCCGTACCTGGCCGGGAAAGGTGGTTTTAACGTATTCCTCATACCGGCCCCGGCCATCGTCTATGCGGCGCGCGCCACCGATATTCTCGGGTTCAACCGGATGCATCCGCCCGGCAACCAGAGACTCTATTCCCGATTCATCCGAGAGCTTGAACCCGTCGGGTCCGAATAGCTTGATACCGTTGTCCTGGAAGGGGTTGTGACTGGCTGAGATCATGATGCCGAGGTTCGCGCGCATCGACCGGGTCAGCATGCCAACCGCGGGTGTCGGAACCGGCCCGAGAAGCAGCACGTTCATGCCGGTAGAGGTCAGGCCGGCGGTCAGCGCGTTTTCCAGCATGTATCCGGAGAGCCTGGTATCCTTTCCGATCACCACCCTGTGACGGCTCGATCTCTCACCCCGGAAGTATAGTCCGGCGGCGGCTCCAAGCCGCAGCGCCATTTCAGCCGTCATCGGGTATGTGTTCGCGCGGCCACGCACACCGTCCGTTCCGAACAGCCTAGCCGCCATTCCATTCGCCTCTGTCCATCGCGATCCTCGTATCCAGCGCCTGCCTGGTCTCGCTTACGTCATGCACCCGTAGAATATGCGCTCCCTGCGCGTATCCGTATAAAGCCGCCGCAAGGGATCCGGGCAGACGGTCCCTGACCCCGGGCGCTCCACCGATCGTGCCGATCACGCTCTTGCGGGATGCGCCCAACAATAGCGGAACGCCAAGATCATGATAGAGTGAGAGGGCCCGCAGCAGGGTCAAATTGTGTTGCAAAGTCTTTCCGAATCCAATTCCCGGATCGATTATGATCCTCTCGCGCGCGACTCCCGCCGCCTCGGCGATCCGGATCCGCGTCTCCAGATACCCAAAAATATCCAGTAGCGCGTCCTCGTAATTTGGCGCGTCCTGCATCCTTGGCGGTTCGCCCTGGGCATGCATCAGGCAAACGTGCACCTCACGCTCGGCCACCAAACCGGCCATAGCGGGATCAAACGTCAACGCGGACACATCGTTGACCAGATTCGCGCCCGCGTCGAGAGCCGCTTCAGCGACCGCGGCCTTTCGGGTGTCAATCGATATCGGAACGGCGATCCCCTCGCCGCGCGCGGCCTTGATCACGGGCACCACGCGGGCGATCTCCACGGAAACCGGAACCGTTTCCGCCCCCGGCCGGGTGCTTTCGCCACCAACGTCGATGATATCGGCATCCCTCATGGACCTGATCGCGGCGAGCGCGTCCTCCGGCGCCATCCGGTCACCGCCGTCCGAAAAGCTGTCCGGTGTTACATTGACAATTCCCATGATCGCCGGACGCTTCAAGCTGACCCCGCAGATAGCCGCCCGCCCGACGCTCAGGCGACTTCGGTCCCCGGCATGGAGTTCGCCCGCCGACATAAACCGCCATCCTTCCGAACGGGTCCAGACGTTGGCGCTATCGAACCAGACATGATCGCTGCCCGCCAAAGGCAGGGCGGTGTCCCGCATCACTCCAAACCGGGCGTCCCGACCCGTCCGGGGGACGGGGTGACAACGGCGAATCATTCCACGCTCTCCACGGCCAATTCACGGGTTGGCAGACCGATATCCGCGGGAGGCGCGACGCCAACGGTCAATAGCTCGACCGCATCCATCTCGTCCGCGAACCAGACGGCGAACCCGAGTGGGTCATTCCAGTCCACTACCGGAGCCCTGACGGCTCCGAGAACCATTCTCGAAGGCGCCCAGATCGGAATTCTGCCGTTCTCCAGCGCCCAATCCATCTCCGTGCGCGTGTCGGAGACGACAAAGCGGGGATCATGCGCGGAAAGACGCCAAGCGGTCTGCTCGATCATGAGAAGACCGACGCGTCGGCATACCAGCGGATCCTCCGAAGGCGGTACGGCGGTCCCGGTCAAGCCCACACAGATGATGGCGGGCGGCCGCCCGATTTTTTCCAGCCGATCGATGACGGCGACCGGTCTGGCGGAGAGAACCACCGTTTCGGTCAGATAAATCACCGTCGGGCGGATAGCCCGTATCCCGGACGTCGCCGCCGGACGCGGACACGACCGACCACGTGACCGTACGATTTCGACCCCGAGCGCGCCCGGGCCACGATCGAGCTTTTCTATGCGCACCGAAACCCGCACCGCCCGGGGTTCGCGAAGAATGCGGTTCGCAATCCTCTCCGCCAACGTCTCGAGAAGATTGACGCGCTCCAGCGCCAGCTCATTCCTGATCGCCTCAATGAGCCGGTCATAACTCAGTATGCGATCGAGATCCTCATCCGCATCCCCACGTGGCGCCACCTCGGCCACCAGGTTGAACTCAACTCGCTGACGCTTGCCCCGCTCTATCTGGAACGCGCCGATGTCAACCCTGGCGACGTAGCCGCGCAGACTGATCCTGTCGAGCGGATCCGCGGCGGAGCGCATTTCGGAATTCATGGAGGCATGGGCGGGAATTTCGCTCATCACGGTCTCCCTTCAGGGCCGTGAGAGCCGGCCGCGGTTCACTCGGTACGGAAAATCACTGGCTGTCTTCCGCAACCAGAATTTCGGCGGATCCATGCGCATGACCGACAGTCATACGATAGAATTTGTGTCTGCCGATGGTCACGGTGTGTCTGAAGACCTTGGACCACGAAGGGTTGACACCGATGTAATGGTAATGCGTCGCGCCCCCCGTGAGGCCTCTTTCGATCAAGTCCAGCATAAGGTGCGCGATCTTGCCCGCACGCTCGTATGGAACGGGTTCGTTAATGCTCTCGCTCTGTCCGTCGCAGAAATAGGTGAACTGGCACTTAAACAGCTGATCCGTTCCCTGCCGAACGACATCACAGACGGAATTCGGGAAATCGTCCCTGTCAACGCGATTGAGGATCACCTCCGCCACGGCCAGCTGTCCCTCGATACTTTCGCTGCGCGCTTCGAAATAGATCGCTTCGGCAAGGCACGTCCAGTCGGCGTCACCGGTCATTGGCGGTTGCGAGTCAAGCCAGTCAACGGTAACCGACACGTATTGATCCGAAGAACGGGGCGATGCGCGCATTCCGTGGAAGTCGGAATGAATATTTCCGGAATGGCCGTCCGGCCCGGTGCCGACCCTGGCAACGGCTTGCCCTTTGCCCGTCAGCGGCGCTTCGGAAGCCGCCGGGTGGGCAAAGCCGATAATCAGGGCCAAACCAGCTGCATATAGCGGGGAAACCGGTCGCACGATGCTCTCCAGCCATTGACGAAACAGGAATCGCTCTTCGATTCAGTCCAATTAAGCTATCACATAATTTCACCTGAGTCGAGTCCTACCCGGAATCCGAGCCGCTAGCCGGGATATCTCACCATATCTGGTTACATAGGGCGGTGACCCTTAATATATGTAGGTTTTCCAAATAGTTGCCTACAGATGGAGGACGGACCCCCATGCAGAGCCGGTGTAGCCGCGCCCAGATCGGTTCCGGGTGCCATGGAAGGTGCGAGCTCACGGTGGATTCCCGCATGGCGGCCCCGACCTGCGGGAAAGCCATGCATTGAACATCGCTTCCGCATCGCGTTTCCGGTTACTGTCCCGTTTACCTGGAAATGGCGTTCGCGCATCGGTAGCGATGCCCCTCGTGTCGGGGCCGTTCCCGCAATTCCGCAAAAGCCCACGCCCGAGACGACGCGCGGTCCGGCAGCCGCCGAGGCGACCGCGCGAATCTCATCGAAACGCGTGAAATTCGGAAAGCCGGCCATCCGGGAATCGCCTCAGGATGATCGCGGCGCATTGACTTGCCTCGGTTGTTGTGCAGACAGGCCAAAACCGGTTAGCGTTTGCCCTGATGGCGAATATCCATTGGGATCGCATTCACCTGGAAGGACACGCGTTCGATGGTTCGAGATCCCGCCCTTGATACGTCCCCCAAGGTATCGGATGAGATCCGCAGCACCACATGCTACATGTGCGCATGCCGTTGCGGCATCGACGTGCATATGAAAAACGGCCGGATCGCCTATATCGAGGGCAACCGTGACCATCCCGTGAACCGTGGCGTTCTTTGCGCGAAAGGCTCCGCGGGAATCATGCAGGTCACGGCACCGTCGCGACTGCGCGGGCCGCTGAGACGGAAGGGCCCCCGAGGCACGGGCGAATTCGAGGAGATCTCCTGGGAGGAAGCCCTGCGGACCGCCGTCGACTGGCTCGCGCCGCTTCGCGCCAACCATCCGGAAAGGCTCGCCTTTTTCACGGGGCGGGACCAGTCCCAGTCGTTCACGGGCTACTGGGCGCAGGGATTCGGAACCCCGAACTACGCCGCGCATGGCGGCTTCTGCTCGGTCAACATGGCGGCCGCCGGAATCTACACCATGGGCGGAGCCTTCTGGGAGTTCGGCCAGCCCGACTGGGACAGAACCAAACTACTCATGCTCTTCGGCGTGGCCGAGGACCACGACAGCAACCCGATCAAGATCGGCCTCGGCAAGCTGAAGGCGCGCGGAGCGAAAGTGATCGCCGTAAACCCGATACGCACCGGATACAACGCGATCGCGGACGAATGGGTGGGCATAACGCCGGGTACCGACGGCCTGCTGATCCTCGCGCTTGTCCATGAACTTCTGCGGGCGGGCAAAATCGATCTCGAATACCTAGCGCGCTACACCAACGCTCCGGTTCTGCTGGATTCCGACCCCGACAGTCCGAATCACGGACTTTTCCTAAGGGATTCCAAAGGCCGCGAACTGGTCATCGACCGCAGGACAGGACATGCCGCGCCGGCGACCGCCGCCGGGGTCGAACCGGACCTCTCCGGCGTCCTGCCGCGGGCGGGCGTAACGCACCGGCCGGTCTTCCACCTTATGGCCGAGCGATACATCGGTCCGGAATACTCCCCGGAAGCCGCCGCGGGCCCGACCGGCGTCCCGGCGGGTCGGATCCGCCGGATCGCGGCACAACTGGCGGAAGCGGCTTTCGATGGGGAGATCTCCATCGACCGGCCGTGGACCGATCTGCGCGGGGTCCGGCATGAAAGAATGATCGGCCGCCCGGTCAGCATTCACGCCATGCGCGGGATTTCCGCCCATTCCAATGGATTCCAGACCTGCCGCGCCCTGCACCTGCTGCAGATACTCCTTGGCGCGGTCGAAACCCCCGGCGGCTTCCGTTTCAAGCCTCCCTACCCCAAACCGTCCAACGCGCATCCAAGACCGCATTGCGGCGTCCGTCCCGGCCAACCACTTGACGGCCCGCATCTCGGTTTCGTTCACGGTCCCGAGGACCTCGCCCTCCGGGATGACGGTAGTCCCGCGCGCATCGACAAGGCGTTCTCATGGGAAAATCCGATGAGCGCGCACGGGCTGATGCACATGGTCATCGCGAACGCCCACGCCGGGGACCCGTACAGGATCGATACCCTGTTCATGTACATGGCCAACATGGCTTGGAATTCCTCCATGAACACTCCCAACGTCGCGCGAATGCTGACCGACCGCGACAGCGACGGCGACTACGTAATTCCACGCATAATCTATTCTGACGCCTACGCGTCGGAAATGGTGGCCTACGCCGACCTGGTGCTTCCGGACACCACCTACCTGGAACGTCACGACTGCATTTCCCTTCTCGACCGCCCGATAAGCGAGGCGGACGCCGCATCCGACGCGATCCGCTGGCCAGTCGTCGAACCCGATCGGGACGTCCGGTGCTTTCAGTCAGTGCTCTGCGAACTGGGCGCGCGTCTTGGACTACCGGGCTTCGTTGACCGAAACGGCGGCGCGAAATACCGGGATTACGCCGATTACATCACGACCCACGAGCGTCGGCCGGGAATCGGCCCCCTGGCGGGCTGGCGCCTGGACGGAGATGGCGCGACACCCGAAGACGGCGGGGCCGGGCGGGGGCGGCCAAATCCCGGGCAGTTGCGCCGTTACATCGAACATGGAGGCTTCTGGCACAGGACCGTGCCGCCCGATGCCGCGTTTTTCAAGCCATGGAACGCCGCGTACCAGGACTGGGCGGTCGAGACCGGCCTTTACGACACTCCCCTCCCCTATCTTTTCCAGCTATATCTTGAACCGATGCGACGGTTCCAGCTCGCGGCCGCCGGACATGGCCATCGACAGCCGCCGGACGAACTGCGCGAACGCGTGGGGAAGACCATGGACCCGCTCCCGATATGGTATCGGCCTTTACTCGATAGCGTGGCGGATACGTCCGAATATCCCGTTCACGCCCTGACGCAGCGTCCGATGGCGATGTACCATTCATGGGGATCCCAGAACGCATGGTTGCGCCAGATTCACGGCAGGAACCCGCTTTACCTTCCAACGGCGATCTGGCGGCGGCATGGGTTCACCGAGGGCGACTGGGCCCGGGTGACATCCCCCAGCGGACAGATCACCGTCCCGGTCGCGCACATGGCGGCACTGAACGAGCATACGGTCTGGACCTGGAACGCGATCGGAAAGCGCAAGGGGGCATGGGCGCTCGACAGCGACGCCACCGAGGCGAACGAGGGCTTCATCCTGAATCACCTGATCGACGAACTGCTACCGGCGAGGCGCCACGGACCGCGCTGGGCCAATTCCGATCCGGTCACCGGGCAGGCCGCCTGGTTCGACCTCAGGGTCCGGATCGAAAGGGTCGACTCGGGCACGCCGCGGCACTCCGAGCCGTCGTTCCCTCCCGTCAACTCGCCGGTACCGCGGGCACCCCGCGATGTCGGAGGAAAGGCCAAACCATGACGGAAGATGGACCGACACCGCGCCCGGTCCGGCACAGCGCGGATCCGCGGACGTGACGGACCTTCCCGCCTTCACCGAGCGCAGTCTCGGCCTTGTCATCGACCTGGACACCTGCGTTGGCTGTCATGCCTGCGTCGTTGCCTGCAAGGGCTGGAATACCGAGCACTACGGCGCTCCATTGGCCGACAGCGATGCCTATGGCGCGAACCCGGTCGGCAGTTTCCTGAACCGCGTCCACTCCTTCGAGGTCCAGCCCGATGGCGACGCTCCGGCCCGGCTGGTTCACTTTCCCAAGTCATGTCTCCACTGCGAGGACGCGCCCTGCGTCACGGTCTGTCCCACCGGCGCGAGCTACAAAAGGTCAGAGGACGGAATCGTCCTCGTCAACGAGAGCGACTGCATCGGCTGCGGCCTCTGTGCCTGGGCCTGTCCTTACGGAGCGCGCGAAATGGACCTGGTCGAGGGGGTGATGAAGAAATGCACCCTTTGCGTGGACAGAATCTATAACGAAAATCTGCCGGAGGAGGATCGCGAGCCAGCCTGTGTAAGAACCTGCCCGACGGGAGCGCGTCACTTCGGCGATCTTTCCGATCCTTCCTCCGACGTGTCGAAGCTCGTCGCGGAACGGGGGGGTATCGAATTGATGCCGGAACAGGACACCAAGCCGGTCAACCGCTACCTGCCGCCACGCGGGAAAGACGGAGAGCTGGACGTTCTCGCCCCGTTCCTCGAGCCCGTGGCCGAGGAACCCAAAGGATTCATGGCCTGGCTAGACAGCGCTCTGGAACGGCTCTGATGCATCCCGCGAAGTCGATCATTCTTTTCACCACCCTCTCCGGCCTCGGCTTCGGGTTTCTCGCGTTCCTTTGCGTCGGCCCGTCACCCGTTACCGGTTGGGGGGCGGTGGCCGGATTCGCTTCGGGCCTGGCGCTCGCCGGCGCGGGCCTGATGGCCTCGGCATTCCACCTTGGCCATCCGGAACGCGCCCTCAAAGCGTTCACCCAGTGGCGAAGTTCATGGCTGTCACGTGAGGGCTGGCTGGCGTGCGCGACGCTCGCGGTCACGGGAGCGAACGCCGCTTTCGCCGTGTTCGCCGGAATACGGGTTCCTCCACTTGCCTGGCTCGGCGCCGTACTGTGCGTCATCACCCTGACCGCCACGTCGATGATCTATGCCCAGCTCAAGACGGTACCGCGCTGGAACCACTGGACCACGACCGCGCTCTTCCTGCTCCTGGCTTTCTGCGGAGGCGCCCTACTGTCCGCAATGACATGGACAGCCGTCACGCTGCTGGCCGGGACCGGCCTGGTCCAATGCTACGCCTGGAGGATCGGCGATTCCCGGCTGCGGGCAAGCGGCACGACGTCGGCCACGGCGACCGGTCTCGGCGGTTCCGGCGCGGTGCGCTCGTTCGAACCCCCCCATACCGGTGACAGCTACCTGACGCGGGAGATGATACACGTTATCGCCCGCAGGCACTCCCGGAAACTTCGGCGCACCGCATTCCTGCTAAGCTTTCTCCTACCGGTCGCCCTACTGTCGGCCGCCTCGGCCTACGGTCAGGCCATATGGGCGGCGGCCATATGTGCGCATGTCGCGGGAGTATTCGTTCTACGTTGGCTGTTCTTCGCGGAAGCGGAGCATGTCGTTGGCTTTTATTACGGCAGGCGGTGAACCCCGGCCGACCGCCTCCGGAAAGCGCCCGGCGGGATCCGGGCCATGCCGTCCGGTTCCGGAAAGCGCGCCGTCCGGGTTTCGCCCGCCGGTCCGGACTTGCGTCAGGCCGTCTATGGGACTACCCAAAAGGCATCGCGCAACCTGACCGAGGAACGGATATATGGCCAGACCCAAAATCGCACTCATCGGATCCGGACAGATCGGAGGAACCCTGGCCCATCTCGCGGCCATGAAAGAGCTTGGAGACATCGTTCTCCTCGATATCATGGAGGGCGTGCCGCAAGGCAAGGCGCTGGACATCGCCGAGAGTGGGCCTCCGGAAGGCTTCGACGCCGCGCTATCGGGCGCGAATGACTACGCCGAAATCGCCGGAGCCGACGTCTGCATCGTCACCGCGGGCGTTGCGCGCAAACCCGGGATGAGCCGCGACGACCTTCTGGGCATCAACCTGAAGGTGATGAAAGCCGTCGGCGAGGGAATCAGGGACCACGCCCCGAACGCTTTCGTCATATGCATCACCAACCCGCTGGACGCCATGGTCTGGGCATTGCGGGAGTACAGCGGCCTCCCGTGCGAAATGGTCTGCGGTATGGCCGGCGTGCTGGACTCCGCCCGCTTCCGCCACTTCCTCAGCCTCGAGTTCGGAGTCTCGATGAGGGACGTCACGGCCTTTGTCCTAGGCGGTCACGGAGATACAATGGTGCCTCTCGCCCGCTATTCCACGGTTGCGGGCATTCCGCTGCCGGATCTCGTGGAAATGGGCTGGACCAGCCAGGACAGGCTGGACGCGATCGTCCAACGCACCCGTGACGGCGGTGCGGAGATCGTCAGCCTGCTCAAGACCGGAAGCGCGTATTACGCGCCGGCCACCTCCGCAATCGAGATGGCGGAGGCGTATCTGCGAGACCAGAAGCGCGTGCTTCCAAGCGCGGCATACGTCAGGGGCGCCTATGGGCTGGACGGCATTTACGTCGGGGTACCCACGGTGATCGGCGACGGCGGCATCGAGAAAGTCATCGAAATCAACCTGAACAGGGACGAGAGGATGATGTTCGACAAATCCGTGGACGCCGTTCGAGGCCTGGTGTCGGCCTGCGGGGAAATCGATCCCGGGCTGAGTTGATCCCCGGATATTGGAGAAATGAGCCGCGCGCGCCCCTTGGGGAACATACCGCCGGACAGTTCCGGCTCCGCCGCCCGGGAATGGACACCGGCACGTCAGGGCGATCGTGCCCGAACCGCCCCTGGGTTACCCCGCCATTTGCCGGCAAGTCCGGAATCGTGGCCATGCGGACCCCCGCGCGGCGGCGAACGCGGAATTCTCGCCCGGATTCCCCTCCCACGCCAAATTTGGGATTTATTTCCGTGGGCAACCCATGCGAAACGGTCAGAAGCGGCGCGGGAACTGTCCGACGGCACGGTCGAGGGTAGGAAACGATGAACATTCACGAATACCAGGCCAAGGCGCTCCTGCAGGCTTTCGGCGCCCCGGTGAGCGATGGCCGCGCCGTGCTGCGCTCGGAGGAAGCCAAATCGGCCGCCAGCGCGCTTGACGGTCCGACCTGGGTGGTCAAGGCGCAAATCCACGCGGGTGGACGCGGAAAGGGCCGGTTCAGGGAAACGGAGGCCGGAAGCGGGGGAGGCGTAAGACTCGCAAGTTCGGTCGAAGAGGCCGAGGCCGAAGCGAAAAGGATGCTTGGACGAACGCTGGTGACCCGCCAGACCGGACCGGCGGGAAAGCAGGTCAACCGGATATATATAGAGAATGGATGCGCCATCGATCGTGAGCTGTATCTCGCCATGCTCGTCGACCGTGGCACCGGGCGCATCGGCTTCGTCTGCTCCACGGAGGGCGGGATGGACATCGAGGAGGTCGCGGCGGAGACACCGGAGAGGATCCTCACGCTGAACGTCGATCCCGCGACCGGTTACCAGGGATTCCACGGTCGCCGCATAGCCTTCGCGCTCGGGTTGGAGGGCAAGCAGATCAGGCAGTGCGTCAATCTGACGGGCATACTCTATAAACTCTTCGTCGAGAAGGACCTCGAGATGATCGAGATAAATCCCCTGGTCGTCACTGACGGCGGGGACCTTCAGTGCCTGGACGCCAAGATGGGTTTCGACGGCAATGCGGTGCACAGGCATCCCGACATCGCCGAACTGCGTGACATCTACGAAGAGGACCCAAAGGAACTGGAAGCGTCGAAATTCGACCTGAACTACATTGCCCTGGATGGAGAGATCGGCTGCATGGTCAATGGAGCCGGCCTGGCCATGGCGACAATGGACATCATCAAGCTCTATGGCGCCGAGCCCGCCAACTTCCTGGACGTCGGCGGAGGCGCGACGAAAGAAAAGGTGAAGGCGGCTTTCAAGATCATCACCTCCGATCCGAACGTCAAGGGGATCCTCGTCAACATCTTCGGCGGCATCATGCGCTGTGACATCATCGCGGACGGCGTGGTAAGCGCGGTAAAGGAAGCCGGTCTAGGCGTTCCGCTGGTCGTACGGCTCGAGGGGACCAATGTTGACGAGGGCAAACGCATAATCAACCAATCGGATCTCGACGTTATCGCCGCCGATAACCTCAGGGACGGAGCGGAAAAGATCGTCAGGGCGGTCAGGGGATGAAACGCGGGCACATGTTGGCCGGGTCGCGGGGGCGCCAGACGCATCCATCGGAAGTCCGGGTGATGAACCGCCGCGGCCGCGGCATACGTGACGGGAGATACCTGTAATGGCGGTACTCGTGGACGAAAACACCAAGGTTCTGTGTCAGGGTTTCACCGGAAGCCAGGGGACGTTCCACTCCGACCAGGCGATCGCCTACGGTACCCGCATGGTGGGAGGGGTGACGCCGGGCAAGGGCGGGATGGAGCATCTTGGCCTGCCGGTCTTCGACACCGTCCACGAGGCGGTGGAGGCGACCGACGCCACCGCCTCGGCGATTTACGTGCCACCTCCCTTCGCGGCCGATTCGATACTTGAGGCCATAGACGCCGGGATTGAACTGATCGTCTGTATCACCGAAGGGATTCCGGTTCTGGATATGGTGAAGGTGAAACGCGCGCTCGACCGCTCGACCAGCCGTCTCATCGGTCCCAACTGTCCCGGCATCATCACCCCCGGTGCCTGCAAGATCGGCATCATGCCGGGCCATATCCACAGGCGGGGTTCGGTTGGCGTCGTCAGCCGCTCGGGAACCCTGACCTACGAGGCGGTCAAGCAGACGACCGACGTCGGTTTGGGCCAGTCAACCTGCATTGGCATCGGTGGCGACCCGATCAAGGGCACCGAACATATCGACGCGCTCGGCCTGTTTCTCGCCGATGACGAGACTAGGTCGATCATCATGATCGGCGAAATCGGCGGAAGCGCCGAGGAGGACGCCGCCCAGTTCCTCAAGGACGAGGCCCGGAAAGGACGCGGCAAACCGGTTGCCGGTTTCATAGCGGGCCGCACCGCGCCGCCGGGGCGCCGCATGGGGCATGCCGGCGCAATCGTCGCCGGCGGCAAGGGCGGAGCCGAGGACAAGATAGAGGCGATGCGGTCCGCGGGCATCGTTGTCGCCGAAAGCCCCGCGGCATTGGGGGAGGCCGTGATCGATGCCATCGGATAACGCGAGACCGCGCGAGACCGCGCCGGCGGACGGCGCCCCGCGTGCTGGCGCGACGGCGATCCCGCACCCGGGCATTACCGGGCCCCGTGGCCCGTCAACCGGATACCATTCCTCCACTAGCGGTAACCTGCCATGACCGAAAATATCCCCGGCGACGCCTTTCACGGGCTCTCCTTTCTGCAGGGACAGAACGCCGAATATCTGGAACGGCTATACAACCGTTTCGTGAACGACCCTAACGCGGTCGCGGACACCTGGCAGCGGTTTTTCCACCAGATGCGGGACGACCGCCCCAACGGGGGGGGCGAGGTGGGCCCTTCCTGGGCACGCGCTGACTGGCCACCGCGGCCCGTGGACGAGCTGACGGCGGCGCTTGACGGACAATGGCCGGACGGCGGGCCCGGGCATATCGAGGACAGGATCAGGGCGGCGGCCCAAACCGAAGGCGTGGAAGTCACGGACGGGCGGATCCGGCAGGCGGTTATGGACAGCGTGCGCGCGCTCATGCTGATCCGCTCCTACCGAATCCGCGGCCACCTCGTCGCCGAACTCGATCCGCTCGGCATGCGCAGCGAAACCCCACACCCGGAACTGGATCCCCAATCCTACGGTTTCTCGGAAACCGACATGGACAGGAAAATTTTCCTCGACCATGTCCTGGGCCTGGAATTCGCTTCCCTTCGCCAGATCCTGGACATCGTCAAACGCACCTACTGCGGCACTTTCGCCCTTCAGTACATGCATATCTCCAATCCCGATGAAGCCGCCTGGCTGAAGGAACGCATAGAGGGTTACGGCAAGGAAATCGCCTTCACGCGGAACGGGCGGAGGGCGATTCTCAACAAACTCGTCGAGGCCGAAGGCTTCGAGAAGTTCCTGCACGTGAAATACCCGGGAACGAAGCGGTTCGGTCTTGACGGCGGCGAGGCGCTGATTCCGGCGATGGAACAGATCATCAAGCGTGGCGGCGCGCTGGGAGTGAAAGACATCGTCATCGGCATGCCGCACCGCGGACGCCTCAGCGTGCTCGCGAACGTGATGGGCAAGCCCTACCGGGCGATTTTCAGCGAATTCCAGGGCGGAAACTTCAAGCCTGACGAGGTGGACGGCTCCGGTGACGTCAAATACCACCTCGGCGCCTCATCGGACCGTGAATTCGACGGAAACACGGTGCACCTCAGCCTGACCGCGAACCCAAGTCACCTGGAGGCGGTCAACCCGGTCGTTCTCGGCAAGGTGCGCGCGAAGCAGGACCAGCTTGGCGACGATTGCCGCGTCACCGTCCTCCCGGTCCTGCTGCACGGTGACGCGGCGTTCGCGGGCCAGGGAGTCGTCGCGGAATGCTTCGGCCTCTCGGGGCTGCGGGGCCACAGGACGGGCGGTACGATCCATCTGATCGTCAACAACCAGATCGGGTTCACCACCGCGCCGCATTTCTCGCGGTCCAGTCCCTACCCGACGGACATCGCCCTGATGGTCGAGGCGCCCATCTTCCACGTCAACGGCGACGATCCCGAGGCCGTGGTGCACGCCGCCAAGGTCGCCACCGAATTCCGGCAGAAATTCCAGAAGGACGTCGTCATCGACATTTTCTGCTACCGCCGGTTCGGTCACAACGAGGGCGACGAGCCGATGTTCACGAATCCGATAATGTATAACCGGATCAAGGGGCACCGAACCACGCTCAGCCTATACACCGAACGACTCGTGAACGACGGCCTGATTCCCGAAGGCGAGATCAAGGACATGAAAGCCGTGTTCCGGACCCACCTGGACGAGGAGTTCGAGAACGGAAAGAACTACCGGCCGAACAAGGCTGACTGGCTGGACGGACAGTGGAGCCATCTTGATTCCGACAGCAAGGAATACCAGCGCGGCAAGACCGCGATCACGAAGAAAACCATGGAGGAAATCGGTGCCGCGCTCACTAGGGTACCGAACGACTATCCGCTTCACCGAACGGTGGGGCGGCTCATCGAGGCCAAGCGCCGGATGTTCAAAACCGGGCGGGGATTCGACTGGGCGACCGCGGAAGCGCTCGCTTTCGGCTCCCTGCTGCTCGAGGGGTATCCGGTCCGGCTTTCGGGCCAGGATTCGACGCGCGGCACATTCAGCCAACGCCATTCGGCGTTCATTGACCAGGAGACGGAGGAGCGGCACTATCCCCTGAACGAAATCCGTGATGGCCAGGCGAAGTACGAGGTCATTGATTCGATGCTCTCGGAATATGCCATACTCGGGTTCGAATACGGCTACTCGCTCGCCGAACCGAACGCCCTGACGCTTTGGGAGGCGCAGTTCGGCGACTTCGCCAATGGCGCCCAGATAATGTTCGACCAGTTCATCAGTTCCGGCGAGCGCAAGTGGCTACGGATGTCAGGTCTCGTCATGCTGCTTCCGCACGGTTTTGAGGGTCAAGGGCCGGAACACAGTTCCGCCCGGCTGGAACGGTTCCTGCAGCTTTGCGCGGAGGAAAACTGGATCGTCGCCAATTGCACCACGCCCGCCAACTACTTTCACGTACTGCGCCGGCAACTGCACCGAAGCTTCCGAAAGCCGCTGGTCCTCATGGCCCCCAAATCACTTCTGCGACACAGGCTCTGCGTCTCCGAAGCGTCGGGCTTCGTCAAGGGGAGCTCGTTTCACAGGGTCCTCTGGGACGATGCCCAGATGGGCAACTCCAGCACGGAGCTCGTAAGCGACGGAGAGATCCGGCGGGTGGTCATGTGCTCCGGAAAGGTCTATTTCGACTTACTCGACAGACGGGACGCCGAAGGGATCGACGACATATATCTCCTGCGGATCGAACAGTTCTACCCGTTCCCCGCCCTGAGCCTGGTGAAGGAGATCGGACGCTTCAAGCAGGCGGAGATGGTCTGGTGTCAGGAAGAGCCGAAGAACCAAGGCGCGTGGTCGTTCATCGAACCCAACATCGAATGGACCCTGAAGCGGGTCAAGGCCAGGCACACGCGCCCGGTCTATGCCGGACGTCCCGCTTCGGCCTCTCCCGCGACGGGCCTTGCCTCCGCTCACCAAGCACAGCAACAGGCGCTGGTCAACGCCGCGCTAGACCTGAATGGATGAATTCACCATGAGTATCGAAATCCGTGTGCCCGCCCTTGGAGAAAGCGTCACCGAGGGGACGGTGGCGACCTGGCTGAAGGGATCGGGGGAGACCGTCGCCTCTGACGAAGTACTGTGTGAGCTGGAAACCGACAAAGTGACGGTGGAAATCCGGTCACCCGCGTCCGGCCGTCTAGGCGAGATCGTAGCTGGCGAGGGAAGCTCCGTTGAAGTCAACGCGCTGCTCGCGACGATCGATGACGCCGATACCGCGGTCGTCCAACCCGGCAACGATCCGGTCCCGTCAGCAAAGCCCGCGGCTGACAGGGATGTGGAGAACGCGCCATCCGCCCGAAAACTGATGGCCGAACACGATCTGGCGCGGGACGCGGTGAAAGGCACCGGACGGGACGGCAGGATCATGAAGGAAGACGTAAACGCCGTCCTAGCCGCCCCGGCCCCGGACGCCGCGCGGGCGACTCCGCATCCACCGGAAACCTCCACGCGTCCGCCGGCCGCGGCCGGGGAGACCGCCCGGGAGGAGCGCGTGCCGATGACGCGCCTGCGCCAAACCATCGCCCGCCGACTCAAGGACGCCCAGAACACCGCCGCGATGCTAACGACCTACAACGAGGTCGACATGGGCACCGTCATGGACATCCGTAGCGAATACAAGGAACTGTTCGAACGAAAGCACGGCGTGAAAATGGGTTTCATGTCGTTCTTCACCAAAGCCTGCTGCCACGCCCTCAGGGAAGTTCCGGAGGTGAACGCCGAGATCGACGGAACGGACATCATCTACAGGAATTTCGTTCATATGGGAGTCGCGGTGGGCACGCCGAACGGCCTTGTCGTGCCGGTGGTGCGCGACGCCGACAGTCTCGGCTTCGCCGACATAGAGAAGAGAATCGCCGAACTGGGAGCGCGCGCCAGGGACGGCAAGCTCACCATGGCGGAGCTTCAGGGCGGAACGTTCACCCTGTCCAACGGCGGCGTATACGGTTCGCTGATGTCCTCGCCGATCCTGAACCCACCTCAGTCCGGCATTCTCGGAATGCACAAGATCCAACAGCGTCCGATGGTCGTCAGCGGCGATATCGTGGCACGTCCGATGATGTATCTCGCGCTATCCTATGACCACCGCATCGTCGACGGGAAGGGTGCCGTGACCTTCCTTGTCCGTGTCAAGGAGGCGCTTGAGGATCCAAGGCGCCTGTTGATGGATCTGTAGCGGTGCCACGTTACGCGCCAGCCGTCAGGTGCCGTTTCGGGATCCATATATGGATCGGGAATCCCGGCATGACGGCGAAAACGCGTTCTTGACGCGCCGGTGACGGATTCAGACACTCCAACCGGGTCCGCCAGGGAGAGGATAATGTCCACTTATGACGTCATCGTAATCGGCGCCGGCCCCGGCGGTTATGTCTGCGCCATACGCTGCGCCCAGCTCGGCCTGAAGACCGCATGCGCCGAAGGTCGGGAAACGCTTGGCGGCACCTGCCTGAACGCCGGCTGCATTCCCTCCAAGGCACTGCTGCACGCAAGCCACTCACTATACGAGGCAACGCATAACTTCGCCAGAATGGGCCTGAAAACCACGGCACCGAAAGTCGAATGGGATGCCATGCTCGCATACAAGGACGACGCCATCAGCCAGAACACGAAGGGCATTGAGTTTCTGTTCAGAAAGAACAAGGTTGATTGGCTGAAAGGCTGGGCTTCGATCCCCGCCGCAGGTCAGGTGTCGGTCGCCGGACAGACGCACGAGGCGAGGGCCATCGTAATCGCCACAGGTTCGGACAGCGCGACGATTCCCGGGGTCGAGATAGACGAGCGAACCGTCGTTTCCTCAACCGGCGCGCTGGAACTCCAGAAGATTCCCGGAAAACTTCTCGTGATTGGCGCCGGCGTGATCGGCCTTGAGCTCGGCTCCGTCTACAGCCGGCTGGGATCGGAGGTCACGGTCATCGAATTCCAGGATCGCATCCTACCGGGAGCCGACGGCGAGATAGCCGGGACTTTCCGGAAAATCCTGGGGAAGCAGGGCCTGAAATTCATCACCGGGGCGGCGGTGCGGAAAGTCGACGCGACGGAGACGGGGGCCAGGACCACCTACGGACCGCACGGTTCCAATGAGGAGGCAACGCTCGAAACCGATACGGTGCTGGTCGCGACTGGGCGCAGACCTTTCACGCGCGGCCTGGAACTGGACAGGCTTGGCGTCAATTGCTCAAAGGGGGGTCAGATAGTCACCGACTCCCGTTACGCCACGAATGTCGATGGAATATACGCGATCGGCGACTGCGTTGACGGCCCGATGCTGGCGCACAAGGCCGAAGACGAGGGCATGGCCGTGGCCGAAAACCTCGCGGGCCAGGCGGGTCATGTGAACCATGACGTAATTCCGGGCGTTATCTATACCCACCCCGAAGTGGCGAGCGTCGGCGAGACGGAGGAGAGTCTCAAGGAACGGGGACGGGCCTATAAGGCGGGCAGGTTCAGTTTCATGGGCAACGGTCGCGCCAAGGCCACTTTCTCCAGTGACGGATTGGTGAAACTGCTGGCTGACGCCGGGACTGACCGGATTCTGGGCTGTCACATCATTGGCCCGGCCGCTGGCGACTTGATTCACGAAGTCTGTGTGGCGATGGAATTCGGGGCCGCGGCGGAGGATCTGGCACGCACCTGCCACGCGCATCCGACATATTCGGAGGCCGTGCGGGAAGCCGCCCTCGCATGCGGCGACGGTGCCATACACGCATAGAGCTTCGCGCCACGCATGGACCGAGGCGCTGAAAGAACGCGTCGGTCCGGATGGGCGCGGCACCCAAGCTGACCGGCACCGCGCCTATCAATCTAACACACTTGACTCCGTGTCCTCTCCCTCCGTTCCGTTTCCTTCCCAATCCCGCATCGCCCGGATTGCGGTGACGGCGCTGGACAGGATCACGACCGGCTTCGCCAACTTGGTGAGAAGCGCCGGCGGCCGGATCGAGGAACTGTCGGTTGCGGATCTGAAGGTGAAGCTGCGGGCCGGGATCGACGCGGGCAATTGGCCGCAAAATGGGGACGCGATTTTTGCCGCCCTGACGGAGAGCGGACGGCCGGTGATGCTCGCGGTCGACGACCTGCCAATACTCAAACCGACACTGCCAACGGCACCTCAAGGCCCGCTGTTCCGAAAAGCCTAGAACCGATACCTATGGAGGGCCCGACCGTCAACCCTTAACCAGGCGCGTGGTCCTTCGTACCCGGGGCACAATCGTGCGACGATCGCCCAAAACTCGGATGAATGGTTCATCTCGGCCAGATGGGCCACCTCATGGGCGGCGACATAGTCAAGCACGTCGCGTGGTGCCATTGCAAGGCGCCAGGAAAACATCAGATCGCCCCGGGAAGAGCACGAACCCCACCTAGACCTCGTATCGCGCAATGTTATCCTCCCGAAGCGTAGGGAGAGCCTGTCGCTGTAACGTCGGCAAGCCTCGGTGTACTCCGAGCGCGCCGAGATCTTCAGAAACGCTTTCACATGGGCGGCGACCATATCCGGGCGATGGGGAACAACCAGTATACCGTTCTCTAGCGCCGCCTTCCTGACAGGGCCCGGTTCAATCACGGTCTGCCGACCCCCTACCGGAATCGTTGCGCCGACCCGAACCTCGATCGGCGGGATCCGGCGTGACAGCTGTCTATGGATCCACTCGGACTTTTCCTCGGCGAAATCCAGCGCCCTACTGACATCGGATGCCCTGGAAACCGTCAATGTCACCCTTCCATCAAGTTCGGAGACTCGCAGCGAAATCCTTTTGGCGCGCGGCGACCGGCGCAATGTGATCTCGATGGAAGGATCGCTCTTCAATACTACCCGCCCCATTCTCCGGATCCCTAACCTCCCTTCGCCACGCCACGGCGTTCCCGTGATTTCTGCCACCTTAAACCCTTGAAGCCTTTCGGGCTCAATCGCTTTGACAGTGTCCATCCGCTGTGGCAGATGGCGCAGGCTTGACTGACTGGCAAAAAACTGAAGGGATTGTCTATATGCCCAAAGCGGAATGGGGAACCAAGCGGGTCTGTCCAGAGACGGGCAGGCGATTCTATGATCTGGGGAGGGACCCGGTAATCAGCCCATACACGGGGGAAGTCGTGGAACTCGATGCCGGCGTGAAAACCCGCGTGGCGGTTTCCGTAAAGTCAGACCATTCAGACGATGACGCCCTGACTCTGGTGGACGACGGCGACGATAGCGCGGAAAGCGCCGGCAAGGGCGGTGTCCAGATCGAGGACGAACTTCTGGAAGACGACGATGAGGACAATGTCTCACTTGACGAGATCGCCGACGTAGCGGCCGACGAGGACGAAAACTAGGAGCGCGGCCACCGGGCCCTACGGTGGCATATAGCATTTCGGACCACTGTACCCCGCGCCTCGTGTAGGTGCCGGAAAGGGAATTCACGGGATCGGCAATGCCAGAACCGACCGGTTTCGCCATGCGCTCGGGGAACCGCACGGTCACGGCCGGGGTGCTGGAACGGGACGTCCCTCGGTCGCCTACGGCGGAACGGCAGATTCCGGGCACCGGAGCGAGGAACGGACACGGATCCAGAACAGGATGCGCGGCCTGTCGGGAGGCTACCGAAAAGCGGGCAGTCCGCCCGGCCGAGAGCGATGGCCGCGGGGAACCGCCGCCGCCCCGTGGGAGGCGAAGTTACCGGAAATCGCCGATATTCTTCATTCTTCCTTGAACTATCGCGCCCCGGTCCATATAGATTAATGGTGGTCCAAAGGCTGACCATTATTGCTGGGGCCTTAGCTCAGTTGGGAGAGCGCTTGCATGGCATGCAAGAGGTCAGGGGTTCAAATCCCCTAGGCTCCACCAGCGTCCTGCAGGCTTCACCGCCGAGGACACGCGTCGGGAAATGGATACCGACGTGGCGGGTGCGCGTAACGGCGGCCGGAAGTGAAAAAACTCCGGACCGCGCGGTTCGGGCCTCCGGGCCCCGCGTCGATGGGGATGGAGTCACGCCGCGCCGGCGGACCGCGTCTCCAGCCTCCCGAGACGCCGGGACTCAGACGATCCTCAGTCCGGTTTCCGGGTCGAACGCCACCGCCTTTTCCATGTTGAGTGCGAACTCCGCGTTGCTTCCGGGAGCCACCTCCGCATCCGCCCTCATCCGCGCCACGCAGTCCACGCCGCCTATTCTCGTCGTTACGAAGGTGTCGGAGCCCGCCGGCTCGGCGACGCCAACGACGCTTTCCATACGTTCCACATGGATGGAGCGCTGGTCGGCGCCCTCAACGTCGGTCAATGCCTCGGGCCGGATACCGAGCGTCACCGCCCGGCCGTCACGGGCCCGGAGCGCCTCGCAGGGCCTGAAGAACTTGAGACCAATCCTTTTTCCCTCCCGCTGGGCCACCTCGGCGATAACGTTGGCGCCGTCAACCCGCACGGTGACCGGAACGAGATTCATGGAGGGCGAGCCCATGAATGTGGCGACAAATACGTTCGAAGGCGTATCGTAAATTTCCCTGGGAGTTCCGAGTTGCTGGATGCGACCGGCGTTCATCACGGCGATTCGGGTCGAAAGCGTCATCGCCTCGATCTGGTCATGGGTGACATAGACGATCGTGGCACCGAGATCCTGGTGCAGCTTCTTGATTTCGGTTCGCATGTCCACACGCAGCTTGGCGTCAAGGTTGGATAGCGGTTCATCGAAAAGAAAAACGTCCGGATCACGCACCAACGCACGACCCATAGCCACCCTTTGTCGCTGACCGCCGGAAAGCTGCGCGGGCTTGCGCTTCAGAAGCTGTTCTATCTGCAGCAGCCGCGCGACGTCCCGCAAGGCCCGCTCACGCTCGCTCTTGGCGACGCCATGCATCTCCAGGCCGAAGGTGATGTTCTGCGCTACGGTCATGTTGGGATACAGCGCGTATGACTGGAACACCATCGCGATGTTGCGGCGGGACGGATGTACTCCATTCATTATGTTGCCGCGTATGGAGATCTCGCCGCCGGTGATCCCTTCCAGACCCGCGATCATGTTAAGCAGGGTCGACTTACCGCAGCCGGACGGACCAACAAGCACCAGAAATTCCCCTTTTTCCACCGAAATGTCGATCTCGTGCAGTACCTCTACCGAGCCGTAGGACTTGGTGGCGTTGCGGATTTCAAGGAATCCCATAGATCAGCCTTTCACGGATCCTGCCATAAGGCCACGTACGAAATAGCGTCCCGCGACGACATAGACGAGCAGCGTCGGGAGAGCCGCGTATATCGCACCGGCGAAATGGACGTTGTATTCCTGCACGCCGGTCGACGACTGGACAAGGTTATTCAGCGCCACAGTCATCGGTTGGCTATCGAAATCGGCGAAACTCGCTCCAAACAGAAAGTCGTTCCAGATATTCGTGAACTGCCAGATAACGCTCACGACGATAATCGGTCCGGAACTGGGTAACAGGATGCGCCAGAATATCCGGAAAAACCCGGCCCCGTCGATCTGCGCCGCCCGAACCAGTTCGGTGGGGAACGCCGCATAGTAGTTTCGAAAATAGAGAGTCGTGAAACCGAGACCATAGACCACGTGGACTAGGACAAGACCGGAGGTGGTTCCCGCGATTCCGGCCAGGCCAAGGACCCGCGCCATGGGAATCAGGACGATCTGGAACGGGATGAAACAGGCGAACAGCATGAAACCAAAGAGTATTGTGTCGTAGCGGAAGCGCCACTTCGTCAAAACATAGCCGTTTAGCGCTCCCATGACGGTCGAGATCGCGACCGCGGGAACCACCATCTTAATCGAATTCCAGAAGTATGGCCTTAGGCCCGTGGCCTGCACGCCGACCTGGGCCTTCGACCAGGCGTCCCGCCAGGGATCAAGGGTCCAGACCTCGGGAAAACTCATCATGTTACCGCCGGTGATCTCGGATAGCGGCTTGACCGAGTTCACCAGCATCACGAATAGTGGCAGCATGTAGAACAGCGCGAACAGCAGAAGCGTCAGGTAAATGAACGTTCGCGCCACGTTCCCAGTGCGAACCGCCGTATCCATGTCCCCTGAGGTCACTGTTTTTGCTCTCTCAGTTCCGAGTATAGATACGGAACCATGATCGCGGCGATTGTCATAAGCATTATGACGGCGGAGGACGCACCGATCGCCATCTGGTTCCGGGTGAACGTGTAGGAATACATGAAGGTCGCCGGCAGTTCGGTCGCCCTTCCCGGCCCTCCGCCGGTCAGCGCGATCACAAGGTCGTAGGACTTGATCGCGAGATGGCCGAGGATGACGAACGCGCTCAGAAACGCCGGCCGGAGCTGCGGGATAACGATGCGGCGATATAGGCTGAAGTTCGACGCTCCGTCGATCTGCGCGGCTTTCAGCATCTCGTTGTCAATGCCGCGCAGACCCGCGAGAAACATCGCCATCACGAACCCGCTCGTCTGCCAGACGGCCGCGAGAACCACGCAGTAAAGCGCGTAGTCACGGTCCTTTATCCAGTTGAAGCTGAACGACTCCCAGCCCCAGTCATGCATTGTGTTTTCCAGGCCGATACCCGGATCCAGAAGCCACTTCCACGCCGTACCGGTCACGATGAAGCTGAGCGCCATCGGGTACAGGTAGATCGGACGGAGCACGCCCTCTCCGCGGATTTTCTGGTCAAGAAAGATGGCCAACGCCAGGCCAATGACGGTGCAGATGCCTATGTACAGGACGGAAAAGACGCCAAGATTTGCGATCGAGATTTCCCAGTGGCTGAGGCGAAAAAGCTTTTCGTAATTCGACCAGCCAACCAGGCCGAAACTTGGAAGAATCCTGCTGTCCGTGAAACTGAGATACACGGTAAACAGGATAAAACCATAGACGAATACGGCGATCAGCGCGACCGATGGCGACAGGACCAGCTTGGGCAGCCAGACCTGCAGGCGCGTGCGATAGTCGCGTTCCGGAACCATTGCGTAAACCGGCGCGGCCCCGGGTTCAGGCCCGGGGCCGCCGAACCAGCTATTTCGCGAGCTCTACCGCGTCGACGAGTTCCCGCACGGCGGTGGAACTGTCGTACTCGCCGTTGAAATGCGCGGTCACGACGTCGTAGATCGCGTTTCTCACCGACGCTGGTGCCGCATGGCCATGGGCCATCGAGCCGAACAGGTTACCGGACGACGAAGCGGCGGCCAGATCCTTCATGCCCTGCCTGCCGCAGGCGTCGAAATCCGCGTCCGACACATCGGTACGGGCGGGCACCGAACCCTTGACGACGTTGAAGGCCGACTGGAAGGACGGCGAAAGAATTGCGCTTGCCAGCGCCGCCTGTTCGGGTGACACCGCCCCACCCTGATCGAACATCGCGAACTGGTCCGCGTTGAACGTCACCTGCTCCACCGTACCCGGGAAGCGGAAGCACAGGAATTCCTCGCCCGGGGTCTGGCCGGCGTTCAGGAACTCCCCTTTCGCCCAGTCACCCATCATCTGGAACGCGGCCTCGCCATTGATGACCATGGCTGTCGCCAGATTCCACGAACGGCCGGAGAAGTTCTCGTCCACATGGCCGCGGATGAACGCCATGCGATCGAACGCCTCCCTCATCGTTTCGGAGCCCAGCGCGCTTTCATCAAGATCAATGAACGCCGACCTGTAGAAGTCCGGCCCGCCGGCGGACATGGCAATCGCGTCAAACACGGTCGCCTCTTGCCATGCCTCGCCGCCATGGGCGATCGGGGTCACCCCGGCAGCCGCGAGCTTCTCGACCGCGGTCGTGAATTCGTCCCAGGTCGTCGGAATCTCGATTCCGTTTTGATCGAGAAGGGCCTTGTTCGCCCAGACCCAGTTGGTGGAGTGCACATTCACGGGCGCGGAAATCCATTTGCCATCGTGTTTGGCAAACGCCTGCAGGGCCTCCGGCACCACGTCGTCCCAACCTTCCATCGCCGCGATTTCGTTGAGATCGGCGAGAGCGCCTTCCCTGGCCCAGTCCAGAATGTCGAAACCGAGCATCTGCACCGCCGTCGGCGCATTGCCCGCCGTGACACGCGCACGCAGCACGGTCATCGCGTTCCCGCCGCCGCCGCCAGCGACCGGCATGTCCAGCCAACCTATGCCCTGGCTCTCCAGATCCTGCTTCAGTACGTTCAGCGCCGCGGCCTCACCGCCTGACGTCCACCAATGAAGCACCTCCACATCGCCCGCCGCCGCCGCGCCCGCGGACAGCCCGGTCGCCGCCAGAAGCGCGGCTGTTCTTGTTCTCAAACTCATCCTGTCAGTCTCCCTGATGTGTTGTTTCCACAGACACGCGGCTTGCCCGCGTGTTTCCCGATGCGGCGGCAATTAACCGCCGACCGGTGATTGCAAGCGGTTCAGCATAGCGTTCTGAACCGCTCTAACATGATGTCCAGAACCTCATCAGGGTCCCTTAGCCACCAGTTTCCCGCGGAGAACACCTCGACTTCGCACACGCCGCGATAACCTGCCCGTTCGACCGCGTCGCTGATTCCCTTCAGGTCAGCCACGCCGTCACCCATCATGCCTCTGTCCAGAAGCATGTCCTCCGTGTTCTCCAGCCAATCGCATAGATGATAGCTAACGACGCGCCCTCCGGCCGCCCTGCAGGCGTCCGACAACCCGGTGTCCCACCACACATGATAGACATCAACGGCGATACCAACGTTCGGGGAATCGATCCAGTTACAGACGCGCAGGGCGTCACCGACGCTCATCAGGACCGTCCGGTTTCCGCCGAACATCGGGTTGAGAGGCTCCAGCGCCAGGCAGACGCCCAGATCGGCCGCGTAATCGGCGATCCGCCCGACGCGGTCAGCGAGTAACCTCTGACTTTCCAGAACGCCTTTAGTACCCGGCTCGGTACCACCGGTGACTATCGTGATGACCGGAGCGCCGAGAGCCGCCGCCATTTCAATGGAAGCCTTCACCTCGTCGTCCGTTCCGGCTTCCGGCCCGGTTATGTAAGGCGTGCGGCACAGGCCGATGACCTCCATTCCTGCCGCGCGTACGCGCTGGCCGATTTCGTGGGCCCTCGCGCCGATCTCGCGCCGCCAGAACACGATGCCCGCCAACCCGCGTTCCGCGCAGGCATCGATGATCCGTTCCGCCGACCATCCGGCGCCGTATCCGTCGAGGTTATGCCCCAGCGTAGCCGTGTTCAGGGCAAGGCCACGGCGGGGACCCGGAACGCCGTCACCCAAAGCCATGAAGCGCGAGCAGTGTCTTCATGCGGTGAACGGCGAGATCCGGATCCCTCAGTAGACCATTCCCGTCGGCGAGCCTGAAGCACTCCACGAAATAAGGCAGCGGACGCATGGACTGCGCACCCCCAAGCATCACGAAGTGGTCCTGATGACCGTTGAGCCAGGCGAGGAACACGACGCCGGTCTTGTAGTGTCGCGTGGGTGCGCGGAAAATCACTTTGGCCAGGGATACGGTGGGGTCGAGCATGGCCCGGAACCCACGAACGTCACCGGTTTCGAGTCGCTGGAGCGCCGCGCCGACTATATCGGCGAGCGGATCGAAAATTCCCAGTAGCGCGTGGGAGAACCCTTCGCCGTCACCCGCGATCAGTTCCGGGTAGCTGAAGTCGTCTCCGGTGTACATCCGCACCCCGGCGGGCAGCCGCCGACGCATCAGAATCTCCCTTTCACTGTCGAGCAACGAGAGCTTTATGCCATCGACCTTCCGGGCATTTTCCCGGATAATAGCATGTACCGTGTCCATAGCGCGCTCGCACTCCTCAGCGCCCCAGTAGCCGGCCAGGCTCGGATCGAACATATCTCCAAGCCAGTGCAGGATCGCGGGTCTATCGCAGGCATCAAGAACATCACGATAGACCTTGATGTAGTCATCCGGTGTGTTGGCCACTCTCGCGAGCGCGCGGCTTGCCATCACGATCACGCGGCCCCCGATTCTCTGCACGGCTTCCAGCTGCTCGAAATACGCGCGACGCACGTCGTCGAGATCCCTGGCGTCCGATGGGTCCAGTTGGTCGGTACCGCAGCCGTTGAACACCAGGGCCCGCGGCAGTTCCGACCCGGTCCTTTCGATCAGTTCCAGCGACGCCGGCCAGTCAAGTCCCATGCCACGCTGGGCCGTATCCATGGCTTCGGCGATTCCCAGACCCAGCCCGGCCAGATGCCTTCGGAAAGCCATTGTCGCTTCCCAGTCAACCGGGACCGACCCGGACGGATCGCGGTCCGCCAGCGGGTCGGCGACCACATGGGCCGCGGAAATGACGGTGCGCACCGGGTCAGTCCCAACCGGAACCGGCTCGACCGGCGTGCCGGAGAGCGTGTGTTCCCTCAAAATGCCTTTGGCGTCTGGCAGCGAAATCTTCATCCTTGACCTCAGAAGCGCGGAACGAGCATACCGGCATCGACGGATATGGCTTGGCCGGTTGTATAGGGCAGTCGTCCGGACGCGAGCGACGCGATCACGGTTCCGACGTCCCCTGGCTGACCAACCCTCGGGAAAAGGGTCAGGCCCTCAGCCGCCCGCCGCCGGTAGCCATCGATCACCGACGCGGTCATCGCCGTGTCGATGAGTCCGGGCCGTACGTCATATACGGCGATGTCTTCGGCACCCAACCGCGCCGCCCAGACCTTTGAGACCATCGCCGCGGCGGCTTTCGACGCGCAATATTCCGCGCGCGGAACCGCCACCGCGACGGCGTTGGCTGACGTGACGTTCACAACCGCATGGAACAGCGATCCGTCCCTCTCTCTCGCGAGCAGGCGCCGCGAGAACGCCTGTATGAGGAAGAACATGGCCCTGGCGTTGACGGCGACGCACCGGTCCCAGCTTTCGGCGCTGACATCCAGGGGGTCGCCGCGCCGCATGACTCCCACACCCGCGTTGTTCACCAGCGTGGTGAGAGGCCCAAGCATGTCCTCTGTCCTGGCCAGGGCCGCCTCGTGACCGGCCAGGTCGGTCACGTCAAAGGGATTCGATGCGACCTGGAAGCCTTCGGCGCGAAGCGTTTCCAGCGCATCGGCCAGATCGTCGGAATCCTCGGTGTCATTGATCGCTACGGCAAATCCCTCCAATGAGAGGGCGCGGGCGGTCGCCAGACCGATGCCCCGGCCGGATCCCGTGACAAGCGCTACCTGACGACTCACGCCTCCGCTCCGTTCTTCAGGATCTCGCGGGCGATGATCATGCGCTGGATCTGGTTGGTACCCTCGTAAATCTGGGTGATTTTCGCGTCCCGGTAAAGCCGTTCCACCTCGAAGCCACGAATATATCCGGAACCTCCGAACACCTGCACCGCGTCGGACGTACGCGCGACGGCCGCGTCACTCGCGAAACACTTCGCCATCGAGCATTCCTTCGTCGCCGGTTCGCCCCGATCAAGCTTCAGGGCGGCCGAATGGGTCAGTAATCGCGCGGCCTCCAGATCCTTCGCCATATCGGCGACCAGCCACTGAATTCCCTGGAAATCCGAGATCGGCCTGCCGAACTGGCGGCGCGTTCCGGCGTAACCCGCTGCCGCCTCCAGTGCCGCCTGGACAATCCCGACGGCAAGCGCGGCGATCCCGACACGCCCTTTGTCGAGAACATCCATCATGATATGGAAACCCCTCCCCTCCCGACCGAGAATGGCATCGGCGGGCAATCTTACGTCCCTGAACGCCAGTTCGCCAACCTGGCTTGCCCGCTGTCCCATCTTGTGCTCCCTTTGTCCACGCTCGACGCCTGCGGCATGCAGGTCGACGATGAAGACGGACATGCCCCTGTGACCCGCGGCGCGGTCCGTTCGGGCGAGCACGAACCCGAGATCGGCGACCGGCGCGTTGTGGATCCAGATCTTTCCGCCATTCAGGATCCATCCATCGCCGTCCCTTACGGCTTCCGTGCGAATTCCGGATACGTCCGTGCCCGCCCCGGCTTCCGTGACACAGTAAGCGACCGGCGTTCGCGCCGCTGTGATATCGGGAAGCAATCGGTCGCTTTGCCGCCGGGTTCCATGCCTTACAAGCAATGTGGAAACCAACTCCACAAGCCCGCACTGATCGGCAACGGACGAATAGCCGCGCGAGAGCTCCTCCATCACGACCGCATAGGCGAGCGTATCGAATCCGGAACCACCCATGGTTTCGGGCACGCATATCCCGAACAGGCCAAGTTCGGCCATCTGTCCATAAATCTCGGCGGGGAAACGCTCCTCGCGATCCAGCTCGCCAGCCACCGGCCGAATGACCTCGTTGGCGAAATCGCGCGCCATGTTTCGTAACTGGATATGGGTTTCCGAAAGATACATCGCCCACCGACTGTAACCGTATGGTTACCTAAGCCGATCCGGCCGGCGGGTCAAGTCTTCCGTCGAAGGCGGTGAATTTCCGGCATGGCGACTCCGTTGGGGGAATCGGGCTTGCCGGACGCCGGCGTTCCGGATAAGTGACTGATTGGTTACTTAAGGAGTGCGCGACATGAAACCCAGCCAGAAAATGAAGTTCGGCCGCGTGGATCTGGAGGTCACCGCCTTCGGGTTCGGCACCGCTCCGGTCGGCAACATATTCCGCGAGGTCGACGAGGCGACTTCCGAAGCAATGTTCGAATGCGCCTGGCGTGCGGGCGTGCGCTACTACGACACGGCGCCGATGTATGGGCATGGCCTGAGCGAACTTCGGACCGGCCACTCCCTACGCTGGAAGGAACGCGATGACTTCACGCTATCATCCAAGGTCGGGCGCGTGCTCACGCCCGCCCGCAGACAGGACATCAATTATGAGCCGTGGGCCAACGCCGGTCGATTCCGGATGGATTTCGACTATAGCTACGACGGTACAATGCGCAGCTTCGAGGACAGTCTGCAGCGGTTGAATCTGGAGCGGATGGACATCTGCTTCATCCATGACATCGATCGCTTTACGCGGGGCGACGAGCAGCCCGAGGTGTTCGCGCAGGCGATGGACGGCTGCTGGAAAGCGCTGAGTGACCTACGCGATCAGGGCGCGGTCAAGGCGATCGGGGTTGGCGTCAATGAATGGGAAGTTTGCCACGAAGCGCTTCAGGCGCGTGACTTCGACTGCTTCCTTCTGGCCGGCCGCTACACCCTTCTCGAGCAGGAATCCCTTGACGGTTTCCTGCCGCTTTGCGAGGAACGCGGGGCGGCGGTCGTTATCGGCGGCGGCTTTAACTCCGGCATCCTTGCAACCGGCGCCGTGAAAGGCGCGAAATACAATTACGCTCCGGCCCCTCCCGAAATAATCGAACGGGTTCGGAGAATCGAGGCGGTCTGTTCCGCGCATTCGGTTCCCCTGCCGGCCGCGGCGTTGCAGTTCGTCGTCGCCCATCCGGCGATACCCTCCTTCATCGCCGGCACGCGCACCGTCGGGCAGATCGAACGGAATCTCGCGTGGTTCGAACATCCGATACCCGCCGCGTTCTGGTCCGAACTCAAATCCGAGGGATTGCTTCGCGAGGACGCGCCCACACCTTCATGAAAGCGCCGGAACCCCGGCCATACACGGACCGGAAACCCTGCGGTCATGGCTGGAGCCGGACCCCGCGATATCCGGTCGGGTCTGTCGCGTTACGCGGCAGGCGTTCATTGGCGTCCCGTTTCGTTTTGAGTCCATTCCGGACGAAGGGGCGTTTCGCGGGCCGGGTCCGCCGGGCATCCGGCCCGATGCGCGTCGGTGGGTTCCCCCACAACCTGGAGTTTCCCGGTGAATCCGTGACCGCCCGCCCATTGGCCCGGGTTCGGTGTCCCGTCGGCACAAGCCCTGCCGCCAGGGTGCCGTCGTTCGCCGGAAGCCCGGACCATGGAAACGGCGGGGATACGCATTCCGGCTGACGGGCCTCAGCTACCTAACCCTGCCGGAGGCGGCGCCGGGATGAAGGGCCACATTTGAGTCCGCGAATGCCAGGACGGCGGTTCCGGTCCTGTCCGGAGCCACCGTCCCGTCGATCGTCCCGATTTACCCCGATGATCCGGCCGGAACCGTCTAATCAGTGTTTCGAGAATTCGGGATATGCCTCGGCTCCGAGCTCCGAGATATCAAGCCCGTTCATTTCGACTTCCTCTCCGACACGGATACCCACCGTGAATTTCAGGATCATCCAGATGATGTAGGATACGACGAAAGTGAACGCTCCTATGGCGACAATCCCGAGTATCTGGGAAGCGTAGTTCGCGTCGCCGTTATAGACGGGGACCACGAGCGTGCCCCAGACGCCGGCGATCAGGTGCACGGGTATGGCACCGACAACGTCATCAATTCCCAGCCGGTCAAGAAGCGGGACGACCAGTACGACGATCACGCCACCTACGGCACCGATCCAGAGCGCGCCGAAGAGCGTGGGAGCCAAAGGCTCCGCGGTGATCGAAACGAGGCCGGCCAGCGCCCCGTTCAGTACCATGGTCAGGTCGACCTTTCCGTAAATCAACTGCGTCAGGACGAGTGCGGCCATCGCGCCTGAAGCGGCCGCCATATTGGTATTGGCGAATATGCGGCTTACGTCGGAAATGTCGCCTACAGTGCCCGCGGCCAGCTGCGACCCACCGTTAAATCCGAACCAGCCCAGCCACAGGATCAGCGTACCGAGTGTCGCCAGCGCGAGGTTTGACCCGGGAATCGGGTTGACCTTTCCGTTTTTGTATTTGCCGAGGCGCGGCCCGAGAACGATCGCGCCGGCCAGCGCGGCGAACCCGCCCGCCGAATGAACCAGTGTGGAACCGGCGAAGTCACTGAAGCCGGCCTCGGACAGCCATCCACCGCCCCATTGCCATGACGCCTCTATCGGATAGATCACACCGGTCAATACGGCGACGAATATCAGGAACGGCCACAGCTTGATGCGTTCGGCCAGAGTGCCCGAGACGATCGAGGCGGTGGTCGCGCAGAACATCAGCTGAAAGAAGAAATCGGATCCGACCGACGCGTAGTCCAGCGATGCGGCCGCGGGTTCCAGACCCACCGGTTCAAGCGCGGCGGGGGAAACGAGGATGCCAAGCCAACCCGGAACCGTCCAGGCATCGGCCGGGTACATCAGGTTGAATCCGATGAGCCAGTACATTACCGACGCGATCGCGAAGAGTGACACGTTCTTGGTAAGCTGCATCGTTACGTTCTTTGATCGAACGAAACCGGCTTCCAGCATCGCAAAACCGGCGGCCATCCAGAAGACCAGAAATCCTCCGACCAGAAAAAGCAGCGTCGTAAATATGTAGGGATTGATATCCGGCCCGGATTCCTGGGCAATTCCTATCGTTGGTGCGGATGCCGCCAACACTGCCATGCAACAGAGAGTGCGGTTTTTCATGTGGTTGTCCTCTTCTCACATTTCGATGCGCGTGACCTGGCGGAACCGTCCGAAACGCGTTCGGCGCGTTGGATCGGGTGACCCTGCCGCCGTGGGGATGCTTTCGGTCACCGCTTCCGCCGCGCTGAAAGGCGGCTTGGTGCCGTCTTCCGTTTCAGGCACGGGTTCGCCGGATGACCGTCCGGAAAGCCGTTTCCCCGTCCGTTAGGTCAAGGACGGTTCCGTCGAATCCCAACTGCCCAACTGTCTGACGAACGCTTCGATTTAAAGCCATGGCATTTCCCCAACTGGCGCGGTCCGCCCGGCGAACCGTGAGCCACCGGGGCACAGGACCCGCGATGCCGCGCTGCGGCAAGAATTGACCCTGTCGACTTTTCCGGAAATCACCCGACTCGCAAAATTATGGCGCAAAATTATGCGAATGATTATTTTTTCAGCGTATTTACAATGTTTGACCGGCCACTGGTTCGCAAAGACGTATGTTGACATATCGCGGGGATACCGGGGTGACCGGCCGAGGCCGGAACCGGTTTCCCGGCCCTCGCAAGCTCTTATGAGCGCTCCTTTCAACGTCCGCCAGATCATGGCGCGTCTCGCCGCTTCGCCCCTGTGGTCCATCCCCCGTACGTGGCCGGCGGTCTACACGGGTTACCGCAGGAAGAAAGCCGTGCGGTCAAACCACCCCAACACTACGCCGCATGGACGGGCGGGCCGGAATTCCGCGATGGGAAGCAACCATTCAGCCCGGGTTCAACTCGGGACGCCTGCCGTGTCTTCCGGCGGTGTCGATTACCGCCACGAACATCGCATGATCGGCCCCGTACCGCGCGTTCCGGAAAAAGCCCGCGGGCACCGCGACGTTCGGCGATCGGGGAACCGTGTTCCGGAACCTGACGAATCCGCGTCCGAATGGCGCGAAGCGATCGGGAAGCAGATTACGACGTCGGTACCGGCTTAAACCAATGCCCGGCGGGTATCGACGACGGAACCCGTCCGGCCCGTGGCCAGCGTTTAATGCCGTTCAGCGCTGGCCAACCCCGAACACCGGATCACGCTTCTCACGGAACGCCGCGAGACCCTCTTCGAGATCGGCGGATCCCGCGGCCAGCGCACCGGCGAGCGATTCGACCACCCGCTCACGCTCCTCACCTTCCGCAGCCGCGATCATCTGCTTCACAAGTTCCGTTGCCCGCGGTCCTCGGGCAAGTACCGATCCGGCCAGCGCCTCCGCCTCGGACATCCCGAGTCCCACCTTGACAACCCTGTCGACCAGACCGAGACCCAAAGCCTCCTTCGCGGTGAAGGATTCTCCAAACAGCGCCATCCGCCGAACGGTCTGCGCACCGAACCGGCGCACGGCACGCTGGGTACCGGACCAACCTGGAATGATTCCCAATCCCGTCTCGGGTTGGCCGATCCTGACCTGCGCCTCCGCGATCCGGAAGTCCGCGCAGGCCGCGAGTTCCAGACCGCCGCCCAACGCATGACCGTCCAGCACGGCGATCACCGGCTGTCGCAGTCGGGCCAGGGAGTCGAAGGCGGCATGACCTTCCCTGATCCAATGCCGACCGAATGCCTCAGGGCTTTCTCCGGACCAGGACTCGATGTCACCGCCCGCACAGAACGCCCTGCCCTCTCCGGACAGGATCACGACCCGGATCTCGGCGCGACGTTCGATTTCGGCGCAGCGCCGCGAAAGTTCCGTAACCATCTCCGTGTCGAGCGCGTTCAGTCTGTCGGGACGTGCGAGAAGGAGTTTCGCGATCCCTCCCGAACTGGAGAGCCGGATGCGGGCTTCGGTCATGGATCCAGTCCGATCGGCGCTTCCACGAAGAGGGCTGGCTCCATTACGCGCATGTCGTCGGCAACCTGAAGCGGAGTGGCCGCCCGCTCAAGAACGTCACGGCGCAGATCCAGCCCGGGAGCGATTTCAGTGACGGTGAGCCCCTCTCGACGAAGCTCGATCACGCAGCGCTCGGTAATGAAGGAGACATCCTGACCCTGGGCGAGGGCGCGGGGTCCCGAGAATGACACCTGATCGACTTTCGGAACGATCTTCGCGATTTCACCTTCCCGATCGATTGCCAACCGTCCACTCTCCACCCGCATTCTGGCGCCGACACTGAACGTGCCCGAGAAGACGATCCGTCTGGCCCGAGCCGTAATGTCAACGAAGCCGCCCGCGCCCGCGGTCCGGTGCGGCGTGGCCGCGAGGCGGGACACATTGACCGACCCTTCGGAGTCAATCTCAAGAAACGAGAGAAGCGAGGCATCGAAGCCGCCCGCCTGAAAGTAACAGAACTGATGTGGCGACGCGACAAAGGCTTCGGCGTTAGAGGCGCATCCGAACTTGAAATCCAGAAGCGGGACTCCTCCAACCGCTCCCTGCTCTATCACCCAGGTAACGGCCCCATGCCGGCCCTCCTCCAGAAAGACGCGGGGCACGTTGGCCGAAACGCCGAATCCGACGTTCACCGCCCATCCGCCGCGCAGCTCCCGCGCCACCCGGCGGGCGATGACCTTTGGCACACCGAATTCCATCAGGCTGAAACTGTCGAGCGGGCGGATAAGCTCTCCCGATATGGCCGGATCATATGGAGTTGCGGTCGTCTGCAGCATCCCGGGCGCCTCGACCAGCGCGTCAACCAGAATACCCGGCACATGCACGTTCTTTGGGGGTATCGATCCATTCGCGGCGATGCGACGAACCTGCGCGATTACGAAACCGCCGGAATTATGCGCGGCAAGCGCCAGTTCCATGGCTCCGAGATAGGCCCCCTCGTCCTCGAAACTCAGGTTCCCGCGCCCATCCGAGGTGGTCGCGCGGATGAGCGCCACATCGGGCCGGATCGCCGGAAAGTATAGCCATTCATCGCCGTCAAACACCTCCCGCCGTACGATTGGTTCGGCGCGGGCGGCATCGTTCATGGCGCAACCGTCAAGGTCAGGATCGACGAACGTCTCCATTCCGACCTTGGTAAGCACGCCCGGTCGCTTTCCGGCTCCTTCCCGCAGCATGTCGAAGACGATTCCGGAAGGCACGTTGTAGGCCTTGATCCGATTTTCGGTGATCATCCGCCAGATAAGTGGCGGGTCGGCCTTTGTGGGCCCGGAGGGATAGCTTCCACCGATGATCCTGGAGATACAGCCTGGCCTGGCGACATGGTCCACCCCTTTGGTGCCGAAGAAATCACCGGCCGCGATCGGATGCACCATGGTTAGCCGACGCGGCCTTCCCTCGGTCCCATACCTCTCGCCAAGCGCCTCCAGTACCGCGTCAGGGCAGCACAGCCCACTCGATGAATTCACCGCGACCGTGGCCCCGTCGGCGATACGGGCAACGGCCTCGGCGGCGGTCATCTGCTTTGTCACGGCACCTCCATTATACGATGCTCCTGAATCCGGCAACCGATCGGTCACCGGGCACTGGCCTCTTTCCGCGCCCGTCCGGGCCCGGGCATCGCCGGGACCGGAGAGCTATCGGGACTTCGTGGCCGGCACCTTCCGTGTCCGATCCGACGGGAGCGCCGGGATCCGCGTCATGCTTCCAAACCGCGGCTACCGGTTACCCCACTGCGCGCACCGTGGCAAAGCCCGTATCGTCCTTTCGGGCACGTCCGCAACCGAGATAAGCGATACGGCCACGCTTGGGAACAATTTCACGAGCGCTCAACCGATAGCGGTCGACCCCCATATGCATCCATATCCAACGACGTGAGCCGGATGAATGAAGAGCCGGTCCATACCAAATTCAGACCGATGCGCGAGAAATCCCCCGGTTCGCCGGTTCGGGCGTCCTGGCGGGGTTTCGCGCGGTTGCCGGCT
>JAPOUP010000085.1 GCA_026708635.1 Rhodobacter sp. | reverse complement strand
CCTAAACGGCCCGGCCCGTCGGGGGATCGTCCCGACAGCGGGCACACCTCGCGAGAGGGTATATTTCGCGGTCCCGAGAGTAACCAAACCGCGTCACTCCAGAATTCCGGCATGGACCATCGCCCGGCGAACCAGTTCCTTGGTTGCGTCGGTTAGGGTCGTAAGGGGCGACCGAACGGTGTCGGCGCATCTCCCCAGCAGCGACAACCCGTATTTCGCTCCACAGACTCCGGGTTCGGTGAATATGGCCACGTGAAGCGGCATCAGGAGATCCTGCAACTCAAGCGCTCGGGCGTAATCGCCTCTGGAGCAGGCGTCCTGCAGCTCGGCGCAGAGCGCCGGAGCGATATTCGCCGTCACCGAGATGCATCCAACACCACCCTGGGCGTTGAACCCATGTGCGGTGGCATCCTCACCGGACAGCTGGATAAAGTCCCCGCCGCAGGCCATGCGCTGCATCGACACTCTCGCCAGGTCACCCGTGGCATCCTTCACGCCCACGATGCGGGGCAGTTTCGCTAGCTGCCCCATCGTATCCGGGATCATGTCGACCACCGAGCGGGGCGGAATGTTGTAGATGATGATCGGAAGACCGCAGGCGTCATGCACGGCGGCGAAGTGCGCGACGAGACCGAACTGGGTGGGCTTGTTGTAATATGGAGTCACTACCAGGACCGCGTCCGCGCCAGCCCGTTCCGCCGCCCGCGCCAGCCGAACGGCTTCCGCCGTGCTGTTGCTGCCAGCACCCGCCACCACCGGAACCCGTCCAGCCGCGGCATTCACCACCGTCTCGACGACAAGATCATGCTCCTCATGGCTTAACGTCGGGCTTTCCCCGGTTGTTCCTACGGGAACAAGGCCGTTACTGCCACTTTCAATCTGCCATTCGACAAGCCGACCCAGGGACTCTATGTCCAGATCGCCGTTTCTGAACGGTGTCACCAATGCCGGCAAAGACCCCTTGATCATCATGCGCCCCCAATCATGTAAGCTCCACTCCTAACGGCCCGACCTGGAATGGATACACTTTATCCAGCGTTGGGGAAATTGCCAACGTTATGTGTTTCATTCGCGTCCATATCCCGTTAGTCTGTGTCCGTGAGGCAATGCGGGTAGCAGACCGTGCGGGTCGTTCTTCTGGGTTTGCTGGTGCTGGGCGCACCGGCCAACCATCAAATTTCCTATGCCCAAACCGGATACGGCGATGCCCGATCCAGCCTGGCGGTGAGGGTTTCCAGAACTCCCGTTCCGAGGCCGGATGGTATTGTGGAGGGCCGCGCGATGCGGCTGGCACTTCGCGCGGCGGGGAACGGTGACTGGGAGCGCGCGTTCTCGGCGGCGAGCGGCGCCGGCGAAACCGCAATGAGGATCATCGAGTGGCAGCGCCTGCGTGAGGGCGACGCGGACTTTCCGGACTACCTGCGGTTCCTTGACAAAAACGCGGACTGGCCCGGCCTGAAACTATTGCGCAGGAAGGGCGAGGCATCGATCTCCGGCAGATCCCCGGCCCACGACGTAATTCGATATTTCAGGCCGCAACCACCACAGACCGGACATGGCGCGCTGCGGCTATCGGAGGCCTACGCCAGGACAGGAGAGCGTGACAAGGCGCGGGCCGAACTGGCGCGGGCCTGGAAATCTCTGAATATGACCGGCGAGGAGGAAGCGGCCATTCTTGCGAACCACGCAACGACCGTGCGGCCTCACCACGCCGCGCGACTCGACCGAACGCTGTGGCGGAGGGACAGCAAGTCAGCCAAGCGGATGCTGTCCCGCGTCAACGCAAGCGACCGTGCCCTGGCCAAGGCAAGGCTGGCGTTCCAGAGCGGGGCAGCGAACGCCGCCGAAATGGCGGGAGCGCTCCCGGGCAGGTCCGCAACCGCCCCGGGACTGGCGCGGGACAGAATGGAATGGCACATCGCGCGGGGTCAACGCGAAGCCGCTGTCGGAATAATGCTCGACAGTAGCGCCAGCAGGGCATCGCTCGGTCGACCCGATGCCTGGGCCGATAGGCGGCGTCGCCTCGTGCGCCAGGAAATGCGCGATGGCAACGGCAGACGCGCCTACCGGCTGGCGAGTACCCATCATCTCGACCGTGGATCGACCTACGCCGACCTGGAGTGGCTCTCCGGCTATCTCGCCCTGCGCTTTCTCGAAAGTCCATCGAAAGCGCGAGAGCATTTCAGGAACTTCCGGGGGGCCGTGAGCAGCGCAATCAGCCTAGGGAAGGCGGGATATTGGGAAGCCCGGGCCCTCGATGCCGCCGGAAACGCCCAGGCGGCGCATAAAGTATATGTCGAGACGGCGCGATCTTACCAAACGAGCTTTTACGGGCTGCTTGCGGCGGAAACCGCAGGCATCCCGATGGACGGCAGGCTGGCCGGGCGCTCCGGAGATACACGCTGGCGGGAACATGATTTCCTGAGGAATCCGGTCCTAAAGGCGGCCACGCTCTTTCGGCAGGCGGGCCAGGGATGGGAACCTTCGTGGTTTCTGCGGCATCTCGCCGAGAGCATGGGACCGGACGAACTCAAGGCACTAACGGAATACGCCGCTTCACTCCGCGATCCCTACATCGCCGTCCGGGTCGGCAAACAGGCGGCCAGCCAGGGAGTTACGTCTCTAAAGGCGCTTTTCCCGTTGCCTGACCTGCGTTCGGACCGGCTTTCGGTTCCGCAGGAACTCGTCCTAGCGATCGCGCGTCAGGAAAGCGAATTCTACCCTGATGGAATTAGTCACGCCGACGCGCGTGGAATGATGCAGGTACTGCCAACGACGGCAAAGGAAATGGCGGCGGACATCGGAATACCTTACAACAAAGGACGGCTGACGTCCGATCCGGCATACAACCTTGTGTTGGGCAGTGCCTATCTGAATGAACTGATCGGGAAATTCGGTACGGGTGTCGCACTGGTCGCCGCCGGTTACAACGCTGGCCCGGGCCGCACCATGCGCTGGCTTCAGGACATCGGAGATCCGCGGGGATCCCGGATCGATGTCATCGACTGGATCGAACACATTCCATATCGCGAAACCCGAAATTACGTGATGCGTGTCGCCGAAAGTGTGATCGTCTATCGCGCGCGTCTCAGGGGAGGTCCGGTTCCCATAGACCTATCGGGTCTTCTGGTTGGTCGGTAACCCGTTATCACGCCGGTTACCGAGACCGCATAACCGGTCGATCAGCGTGCGGGCCGAGTTCGAACGAGGCGTCCACAACCCCCGGCCAATCGCTTCCGAAAGCCTTTCAGCGATCTCGTATAGCGCGGACGGGTTGTGGGTCTCGATAAACTCCCTGGTTTCCCCGTCTTCCAGAAACGCGGCATGAACGAGATCGAAGTGGTGTCCGCGCACGGATCCGGTGGTTGCGGCGAATGCAAAAAGGTAGTCTACCGTGGCCGCGATTTCGAAAGCGCCCCTATAGCCATGGCGCTTGACACCCGCTATCCACTTCGGATTGACCACACGGCTCCTCACAACCCGCCCTATTTCGTCGTCAAGCGTGCGGATGATCGGGCGTTCCGGGCGTGAATGATCGTTGTGGTAAACTGGCCTGTCCCTACCCTGAAGTGCCTTGATAGCGGCCGCCGCACCTCCTTCAAACTGGTAATAGTCATCCGAATCAAGAAGGTCGTGCTCGCGGTTGTCCTGATTCTGGACGATGGCTTCCACCCGGCTGAGACGGGCTTCGAATGCCGCACGGTCCCTGCGACCCTCCTCGCCGGCGACGTAAGCGTACCCACCCCAGTCGAGATAGGCGTCGGCGAGATCCGTTACGTCGCTCCAGAGCCGCTCGTCGATCACTGCCTGAAGTCCGGCTCCATAGGCGCCGGGCATTGAGCCAAAGACGCGCGCGGTGGACTCGCCCGCCTTCGCGCATGATGCCGCCGGGTTTAGATCCGATGGCTCGTCCAGCCCCATAACCGCGCGGGCGGCGCTGTCGACCAACGCCATCTGCTGGGGAAACGCGTCACGGAAAAAACCCGAGACCCTAAGGGTGACGTCGACGCGGGGACGGCCAAGAGCATTGGCCGGAATGATCTCGAATCCCGCAACGCGCCGACTCATACCCTCCCACCGCGGGCGGACTCCCATGAGAGCGAGGCATTGGGCGATGTCGTCTCCGCCCGTCCGCATGTTGGCGGTGCCCCAGGCGGTTACCAGCACCGCACGCGGCCATTCCCCGTGGATCTGCAGATGCCTGTCGATCAGAAGGTTCGCCGACTTCCAGCCAAGGGCCCAGGCGGCGGACGTAGGAACCGAGCGGCTATCGACCGAATAGAAATTCCTGCCCGTCGGCAGGACGTCCGGACGGCCACGCGTCGGCGCTCCGGAAGGACCCGGCATCACGGCTCTCCCCGAAAGAGCCTCCAGAAGACCGTTCATCTCAGAAGTTCCGCAACCCGCGATCGCCGGAGCGAACACCTCCTCCACCTCATCCAGTACCATCGTCGCCTCCCCGCCAAGGCGCCGGTCCTTCCGCCCGCCGCTCCGAACGACTTGCTGGGCCAGAAGCTCCAGACGTTCCACCGTATCTCCATTGCTGCGCCACGGATCGGCGGTCAGTTCGGCCAGGCACTGGGGTTTTTCCGAAGCCGGAGCGGACATATCGCAGTCAAGCGGATCAATGGACAGGCCGAGATCCCCGGCCATGGCGCGCAGCAGGGACGCGTTCCTTCCCTTGCCATCTCCACGGGGCACGCGCGCGAGGGCGATAAGAAGGTCACGGGCGTTACTACCGTTCGGCGAGGTTCCAAAAACATGCAGACCGTCCCGTATCTGCGCCTCCTTTAGCTCGCAGAGGTAGGCATCAAGTTTGCCGAGGTCCGCCTCTTTATCGTCACCCGCCATTCCGACATCAGCGTCGAGGCCGGTCGTGGCGGTCAGCGTAAGGATTTCACGCCGGAGATGTTCTACACGGCGCGGATCGAGACCCGCGGCTTCGAAATACTCATCGACAAGGGCTTCGAGATCACGAAGCGGTCCATACGATTCCGCCCGGGTCAGCGGGGGAGTGAGATGGTCGATGATCACCGCTTGGGCGCGACGCTTCGCCTGCGTGCCCTCGCCGGGATCGTTTACGATGAAGGGGTAGATGTGGGGCACGGGTCCCAGAGCGACCTCCGGAAGACAGCAATCGGAAAGCGCCAGCGATTTACCCGGCAACCACTCCAGGTTGCCGTGCTTGCCCATATGCACAACGGCGTGGGCACCCCAGTGCAGGCGTAGCCAGAAATAGAACGCCAGGTAGCTGTGGGGGGGAACCAGATCCGGAGAGTGATAGGTTTCGGTCGGATCCATATTGTAGCCACGGGTGGGCTGAATCCCAACGACGATATTTCCGAATTCCAGAATGGACAGCCTGAATGCCCCATCGCTATCCGGTTCTCCGCGGTGACCCGCACCCGGAACGAAAAATGGATCCTCCTCGGGCGCGCCCCAGCGCGCCTCGATTCTTTCTTTCACCTCCACCGGAAGATCCGAGTAATGCCGCCGGTAGACCTCGACCGGAAGAGCCTCACCTCCACAGCGGTCGGCACGGTCGGTGAGCCAGTTGGTGGGCCCGGCCAGGATTTTTCGCATAAGCGCATCGGAATCCGCCGGAGCGCCGCGGACATGATACCCATGGCCAGCCAATGCTTTGAGCACGGCGACGGTGGCGGCCGGGCTGTCCAGGCCAACGCCGTTCGCCAGCCTGCCATCCCGGTTTGGGTAGTTCGCGAGGACGATGGCGACCTTGCGGTTCTCCGGTCGGCATCTACGCAGTGTCGCCCAGTTCTCAATGAGCCGGGCGACGAAATCGATTCGATCGCCGCGGGCGCGATAGGACGTGATCGGGCACTCGGTGGCTTCGTCAAAGAACGCCTTCCCCTTGAAGCTTACGGCGCGGGTAAACACGCGGCCGTCGACTTCAGGCAACGCCACGTTCATGGCTATGTCTCGTGCCGAAGCGCCCTTAAGGCCCTGTTCCCAAACCTCCTCGGAAGACGATGACAACATCACCTGGAAGACCGGAGATCCGTTGGCCGCATCCGAGCGCAGGGGATTTTCCCGGGAGCCGTCGCCATCGGACGAGGCGACCGCAAAACTGGTGCAGTTAAGAATTGCCGAGGGCGGGGCTTCGTGGAACAGGCGTTCGAGCGTTGCGGCGCTGACCGGATCCTTGAGGGAAGCGACGAATACCGGCAACGGATTGAGACCGCGGCGCAACAGGCTTCTGATCAATCGGTTTATCGGACTGAGACCGGCACCCTGCACCAGCGCACGGTAGAAGACGACGGGGATCACCGGCGCTTCGGGGGACCAGGAACCGCGCAACGTATCCAGATCGGACTCACCCGCTCCCGGCCAATATGGACCCGCCCGGAGAATTGGTCGGCATGGAACCGGCCTGTGGCGGGGGTGGCGCTTTCCCCGGTGAGAGGACAGCATCCAGCGGGCGTATCGCAGAAAGTTGGCGATGTTTTCGGGACCACCTTCAACCAGGTATGACCAGAGGGTATCGTAGTCCCGGTCCGACGTCGTGCTCAGCCCGCGCAGCTCGGGATCGGGCCGGTCGTCACCGGGAAGCAATGTGAATGGCACTCCCGCTTCCGCAAGTCGGGCGGCATACTGTTCGGCCCCGTAACGCCAATAACCCAAACCACCGAGAACACGGGCGATGACCAACCCGGATCTCAATGCGCAGTTCTCGACATGAAGGTCGACCGACATTGGATGGATCAGGTGATTCAGCGACGCAAGCCGAAGCGAGGGTGGCTTACGCAGTTCAGTCCGGGCATCGCTCATTGCCGCAAGCTCGGTATCGGCGGCGGAAATAAATACGATGTCGGCCGGGGTCTGGCCGAGATCGACCGGTCCCATGCCGTCATCTATCGATCCCGGTGTTGCGGCAAGTAGATGCATTTGCCTCGTTTCACACTGCTCAGGTGAGTTTCCCGGCCGTCAATTCATCGATGTTTCAATCAATCTGACGGAAGAGCCGAAGTGACGTGGTCACCGGTGCGGACCGTCCGTTAAGGAAACGCTCGGGTAAACCCCTGGCGAGGTCCGCACCGACCCCATTGGCCCCGCGAACCGTCCGCCGGCCTGGGCGGACGGAAGCTCCGTCATCGGGCGAAACCTCCGGACCTTATGGCATGGGAGCGGGTAGAGGAAATCCGGCGACGGATCATTCCCTTCCTTTACATGGAACATGGATCCATCTCTTTCACGGGGACGAGACCACCGACACGCTTCCGGGATCATTCGAGACGGTTCCATGACTGTCCGCGGCATATCCCGAGGATGCAGCCCGAAACTTTCAGCGTCGTGCCCGTCAGCTCCATTCTGGCGCCATAGGTCCGATCGCGGTCCGGTGCCCAGATTTTGCCTCTGGCGTATTTGCCCTCACCCACCGGGCGCATCCCCCAGATCATACGTTTGCCCACCTCTTCGCTGTCAACCTGCCTGCCCGTGCCGTCGAAGGTTTTCCGGATCACACCGCAGATTTCCGTGTCGCATCGGTAAATCTCCACATGCGCATAGCCTCCCTGATCTCCCGGGCCCGTTTCGTAGAGTCCGAGAATCGGGTCGGCGGCAGCTGATGTGGACAACGTCCATAGGGTCAGCACCGTCCATAAAGCGAATTTCATGACTTCCACCCTTAACCATCCTCGGGACTTCAAAGGTCTGGCGCGAGGCCACGTAAACGCGGCACTGGATCAAACCGGGCGGACGGGTCCGGTTGCTACCGCGACCGCTCCGCACCGATCCCTGTTCCGGCGGAAACCCGGATCCTGCGGTCGGACCCAAACGGACGGAATGACGATTTCTTCCAAATCCACACTACGCCGAACCTCCAAC
>JAPOUP010000009.1 GCA_026708635.1 Rhodobacter sp. | reverse complement strand
TCGGGATTGCGCGTGCACAGCAGTATGCCAGCCACCGTGGCGCGAACCTGCCCGCTGCCGTCGTTCTCCAGGAGCGCCATTTTGCCGAGCGCCGCTTCCGGCTCCGTGGCACCCTCGGCGCTCAGCAGGGGTTTCCATAGAGTATCGGACAGGGTTCCGAATCCGCTTTCCGGAACCGGCTGCTTGTCGAACCAAAGAAATCTGGATTGGGAGCGCCGCTGGGCCAGGCGCAGCCGCTCGTCACCGCCCAGAAGCCGTTTCGTGGCGCCGACCCGGATGTACGTTCCGCCAGGACTCTCGTGGACGTAATCGGACTCCGGAACCTCGACCAGCAGCACCAGCCTGCCATCGAAAATTTCCGCATGATGGGTTTGGATCCGGACGGGCGGTTTGATCGTGTCGGTGGCGGTCTCCACGAGAAGGGCGTCGAGGTTCGCGATTTGCCCGCGCGACATGCCGATGACCGTGCCGTCGTCAGAGACTCCCGCGAGCAGCGCGCCACCCGACACGTTGGCGAAGGCGGCGATTTCGTCCGCCCAGTCACCGCGGGTCGGGCTCTTTGGACGATCGCCGGAGAATTCCACCTGCTTGAATTCCCAGTCACTATCCTCGCCATAGCGCAACCTGCTCTCAATCTCTTCGGTGCGGTATCTCGCCATGCCGCTATAGATCCATTACCCACTGCCGGTCCCCGTCCGGGTCGCGGATGGCCGCCGCCTGAAGGGTCAGTTCCGGCCAGACGGCGATGAGGCCGTTGTAGGCGGCCGCCTCGGCGGCATCACGTCGCTTGACGGCGCAGATGTCGTAAAGGCAGTAGGCGAGGTCTTTAGCGGCGTTCGCATGGTCAGAGCCAATTTTCCGGAGCAGGAGCGCGGCTGCCCGCTCCCCTCCCTGTTCGAGCGCGCGGACGAGGTGCTGGCAGCATTCCCAGACTGTGAGGTGTCTGTCGGATTCAGGCTCCCAGTTCCGGTCAATCTCTTCGCGTGTGAGAATCCGGACTTTGCCGCCAGCACTTTCGATGATCCCGGCGTGCTTGACGCCCTCGACCGAAATGCCCCGTGCCGTGGCGATGCTGTTCGCGGTTCCGTAGTCACCGACCGTCAAGCCGTTCTGTTCGAACCATGTGATGGCAAAGCGGGTTTCACTGTCGAACTCGCCCTGGATGCCGCCTAGATACTCGTCAAGCTCGCGGTTGATGAGTTGCAACGCGGTCTTCACGGACATCTGGCTGTCGTCAGCCTCGAGCACGGCCTGGTAGCGGCTAAAGATGCGCATTCCCGGACCGATCGCCGACTGCGGCATGTCGGCCGGCGAAATGTTGGCTTTCTGTAGATCCCCGATGGCGGTGGGAAGTTCCCGCTTCAACGCTTGGATGAACCCGGCACGGCTGATGATCTCAGCGCTGGTTTCCCTTTTGCGGCAAACGAGAACGACCGAGTTGGCGAGCGCGTTTGTGCCGGAGGCAATCATACGGTTTGCCAATTCAGTGCGCATTGGCCACGTGCCGACAACCGCATAGCCGGTTTCGATTACCGCTTGCAGAAAAGTCGCCCATCCTTTGGAACTCACACCCGCCTCAGAGATCTCACTTTGCTTGAAAGCGTAATAGACCGTCATCGGATAATCCGATGAAACCTGATGCGCCATGTTGGCGAAAGTATCGGTCATCCCTTCAAGAAAGAAGGATTCCGCCGACGCTTTGTCGCCATGGCGATAAGGTATCGCAACGAGTTCCTCAGATTTGGGCGTGGCCAACACACTGAACAGTTCGGGATAGCTTGGCTGTAAGAGGGGTTTCATCCAGCAGTAGAAAAAATCGGAAAGATCAGCATAACCTATGTTGTCGTAATAAGGCGGGTCCGTGGAGACGACCGATCCCGCGGGGAATTGAATTCTCCGCGCGTCATGCTGAATTACGGTACCGTTCAAGGACGGGACAAATACTTCGATGGCTTTCCACACCCAGTTACACATGGCCGACCAGTTACCGGTCGAAGAGCAAAATGGATTGGCTTCGGCGTAATCCCAGACCATGGGAATGGCCTGACGTCCGAATGTGTTTCGCATTTTTTGGCCGGAGGAGTGCCAAGTGCAGATCGAAGACCAGTAATCGCTGCACTTGTCCAAAGCGAAGGCCAGATATACAGTTACCGCTTCGGAGTAGGCTTTGGCGCCTTTGCCGCCTTCTTGGAGCGGTGTCGGGTCGTCTGAAAACCCCATTGCCAGCGCGTCACGTTCGATTTCATCCCGGGCCTCGCTAACCAGGTCGCTGAAGGTTGTCAGGGCTACAAGCTGTCGGTCGGTGAATAATTTACCCCATTTATTCAGGCCGTATCCGTAACAGGTTCCACCGGTAAGTTTCGCTGGGGTCTCACCGGAGAGAAACGTGTCACGACAGAATTCAGCGGTTTCGCTAACTTTAGATGAGATGGCGATGGCGATATGCTCCTCGTGGGGTGCGACATAGATTCGACCGCTTTTCCCCTCCACTACAATCGCGATCAATGTCTGACCTATTTCGTCTCTGTTGCCCTTGGTTTTGACAAAGTCTGGAGTGATCACCGCTTCCGACAATAGACATTTGAATACCGCTCTTCCCGCTTTAGTTCCCTTTCTCGCTGTCTCGATCTCCTCTTTTGTACCTCCTTTGCGGATGCGATAGGTGATGGTTTTTCCAACCCTGTCAACAATGGGCTCGACCCACGCCTCCCGTCCCGCCTTGGAACTCAACAGGAAACTTGAGGCTATCGGTACGTGGATATCGGCGAACGCGGGATCCGGACTTGGCACGGTTCGCGCCCAGATCCAGGCGATTACCGTCGCCTTTCCACCGCCGTGTTCCTGTGGAAGGTCCGCCTGCGGGTAGAGGTGCCCAATGCTTTCAAACGCCCGCTCTCGTATCCATTCTCCATATTGTCTCACGTCCTCCGCGAGTCCATCGGCATTGCGGTAATGGTTGCGGCTCCTGGCATCTGGATGCACCGGCTCCCGATTCCTGAATCTGGGTGGAATCTCGATCATCGCCTTGCCGATCATCACGGCGACTGGATTGAGATCGCTGCCATAAGCCTGAAGGCCGAGGCGCTGCGCTTCCAGCGGAATTGAACATCCGCCGGAGAACGGGTCGTAAACCGGTGGAAGCTCACCGTTGCAGCTTCTGCGGATCTCGGCTCTCGCGCGCTCCAGTACCGCCTCATTGGTGGAGTTTTCCCAGATCACCAGATCCTTGATGATCTGGAACAGCCGTTTGCGTTCCCGGTCCACGGCTTCTTCCGTCGGAAACTGCTCCGGATGGCAGGACGGATCGTCGACCAATTGGGCGAACAGCACCGCGCGGCACGCCGCCAGAGGTCGCCGGGCCCACCACAGGTGTAGCGTGGAGGGATGTCCGTGCCGAATGGACTTCTCCCGCGCCGAGGCGGCGTTGATCGCATCCAGCGGGATCGCGACCTCTATGAGTTTCTTGTTGGTGGTGTCAGTCACTGTTTAGCGCCTTGACCAATTGGTCACCGCACCTAACGATTTTGATCAGTTTCCTGGAGCCTCGCAGGCTGACCTTCTCTCTCCTAAGCTGCCTGCGGTCGTGTCTGTGTATCGGCTTTTCATGCGCCAGGACGGGAACAAGCCGGAACTTCCGGCCCGTCGGAAGCAACCTGTCCGCCAACTTGACGCCACCCCTGATCTGATCCGCCACCTTCGTGACGCTGCCAACCTTACCGCCTTTCAGTTCGATAGGCGCTATCCATGTCACTGCTCCCTCCTCGCCCACGAACAGGTAGTCGCACCGTTTCTCACTGTCGATTCCGAGTTTCCCGCAATCCATGTCAATTATGACGCGGCTAGCCGGCACCCCATTCAGACGAATTTTGCAGCCGTCTCTATTGCATCGCTCCGCTTTGCAGCAATCGGGAACCCTATCGGATATTTCTGCGACCGATCCCATCACCTTATATCGATTCGTGTTTCATTGAAGATGCTTGCGCTGTCATTGTACAGCGCTTCGCTGACAATGTCATAATCTGCTGGATACAGGCCGGTTTCATCGTCAAGTTTCAGTTCCTTCACTACGGATCCTCGGGGACGCCGCTTCTGCTGGAACAGCCACGCGCCCACTTGATCGGGACGAAGCGCGACACGCTGGCCAACGGCCTCTCGCCGCCTGGTCTTCGATATCTCCGAGCGCCGGACGATGTTGGCCAGCTCCTCAAGTACCCATTCGCTATGCGTGGTGACGATCACCCTGATGCCCGCGTTGACGAGATGCGCAAGCTGGCGGGTGAATTCGACCTGCATGGCCGGATGCAAATGCGATTCCGGCTCTTCAACGATCAGCACATTGCCGGGCCCAACCATGTGGCGTAAATACAGCACCACCGGCGCGAGTTCCGAGACCATGGATGATGCGCTCATCAAGGGCAGGTTGTCTCTCCATCCATTGGGCCTGTAGGTGAAGTGCGGGTAGTCGATCGCTTCCGATCGGTCGATCTCCACCGATCCAGCGAGAATGGCCTCCTCGATCGGCTTGCCTAGGTCCTCTCGACGTTGGCGTCTCCGAAACGTCGAACGGTCGAGGTCGATCAACTGTTCGAGAAAGTCCGCTAGGACGCCCGAGAGCATTGGCGTGCGTGCCGCCGGGCGCAACCCGGTCATTGCCGCGCTTTCGATCAAGGCGCTGACGACCACGTTGTGCGCGTGCATGACGCCGGTTCGGTCTGCGGGAAGATAGAACGAGGGAAGGTGCAGCGGGCCAACGATCTGGGGATGAACGTATCCAGCCAGTTCCTGCAGAAGTTCCCGGGCGTAAAAGTCGAGCCCTTCTTCTCCCTGATCGCCTGCAGAGATCATGCGAAGCGCCATGTTGCGGAGATATCTGCCGCGAACCGCGGCATCCTCGATCGGAATTCGCATCTGCGTTGCTTTGGCGATGATTGTTTCTAACTGGCTCGCATGAGGAGTGATCGTAAGCCGGTGGTCGATGGGTTCCTGCCCATTCTCGCCATGTACGCGAAAACCAATTACTGCGGCACCTTTGCCCTTGGTCTCCTTACGGATCAGCGCTCCGATCGTCTTGACGCCGAAACATCGACCTATCTCGTTGCCAATGTAGGTGCCTTGTTTGCTCAATCCGGAACGAATGAGTTCCACAACCCATTCAGGCAGGATGATGCCAGCTTCCGATGACCGCGTCTCTTCGTCACCCAATAGTCGTTCCGCAAGTTCGACCGTCGAATCGATGGCTTTCCTTGGCAGTTCTTGGTCTTTTGGGCCGCGAAACATCGCAAACCTTGCCGGTATACGGCGGCGAGCGGGCCCACCGCCACCGCCGAAGTACCGGTGCAGTGCGTAAATCAGTATCGCTAGGTAGGACTTGCCGGTGTTGCTCGGCCCGACAAGCACGGTCAGCGGGCGCAGATCCACATCGGCTTCGACAATGGGCCCGAAGTTCGAAACCTCGAGGCCAATGGAGCCCCGGTCAAGCTGTTCATTCATGAGATTTCCTCCATGAACGGGCCCACTTTGCCGTTCGGTCGCCTTATGCCGGTCGCAGGGCATCCGATATCAAGGGGTGACCTTCCGAATTTCTGGCTCATGACGGCTCCTCCGCTCGCTCCAGCAACCGCTTGAGGTTGAACTGGATGGCGTCCTGATCAAAGGGCGGTTCGCGCGCATCCATCGCACCCCGAACATAGCGGGGCGTGCCGGCAAGGTCATCGCTGACCTCGACGAAGGCAAGAATGTACCTTTCCGGCTCGTGAAGGGACGTGATAATCTCCTGACGCGTTATCATTATGGATTCAGCGCCTTCCACGCGTCCCTTGACTTCGATGAGCCGGTAGCGGCCGGTGTCGGGATCGTAGGATTCCACATCGTAGCCGATCTTCCTGGCCGACACGTCTTCGGGAGAGTTACCGAGATCCCGCTCCGTTCGCATCACGGCCTCCATGGCCGCGATCTCGATCCGCGCTCTTGCCGCTGCATCCCGCGAAAACCCTGTTGGCGACGTTCCCGCCCGCGCATCCAGGAGACCACGGGGAATGACGACCATACCACCTCGCACGCGTGGGGGAAGGGACGAGATGTGTTTCTCCCGTTCCAGCAACGCCATGCGTCGCTTCCGGCGCTCGGCCAGTTCCGATGCCCTGCGCTCTGCGTTTTCCCAATTCAGCCGAACCTTCTCGCCTGCCGCCTGCCTTTCCTTCAGGTCGAAAGCCTGTAAATCCCAGTGGTTGATCTCATTAGTGAGACGGGCATCGACCTCCCGCTCGACCTTCTCTATCTCCCGCAGTCTCCGTGCTCTCACTTCAGTGACATGCGCCCGCGCCAAATCGACCGTCGCGAATTCCACCGCCGCCCGTTCCAGATCATCCCTCAGCCACGGCTCGGCGAGAAGATCTTCGACAAGCGCGATTTCCTTGGCATGTGCCGGGCGCAGATTCAGGTGTGGCGCGATGCCGGCATCGGTCGCCCTGAGTTCCGGGCCGACCGCCGCGAACTGCAGTCGCTTGGAGACGATGTGGGGCCTTCCCGTACTAACCGTCCTGCCGTCGCGCACGTCATGTTCCAGCAGCACGACAACCGATAGCGCCTCGCCGTGATCGGAATCGTCAACATATACCGCTCCCTTCTTCATTAGGTAACCGTATTTCTCTCGCACGACGCCGATGACAGCTTCCAGAAGCGGATGACCCGGATAGACGAATGCGGCCACAGGCTGTCGATGGATCAGGTTCTTCTCGAAACAGATACGCTCGTAACGGGTCTGGACCGCCGTGCCTGTACCGATCTGGCGATCCCGTTCCCTCAATATTGCGGGAACATGTGTTATCTCCCAGCGGCCTTCCTCACGCGGCTTGAGATGCCCGCCGAGCTGCTGGAACGCCTCCACGAAAAAGCTTTGCACATGGCAAGGCTGAAGCCGCTGCGCTTCGGCGCGCTCCATGCTGAGGCGAAGCTCCTCGACCTGGGCTTCGGGCATCGTGTCCTTAGTCAGCGCACGGTTCCGCAGGAGCGCCATAAGATGTTCCTGATCGACCGCACCGTCGACCCGTTCGAAGAGCCTTGCCCTGACATCGTCGCTCTCGCCGTATTGGATCGCCTCGACGAGCAGATCCTTCAGTGGCCTTCCCTCAAAGAGTTCGCCCAATACATCGTAGACGCGCCCGCCCAGCGCTTTCCGGGCGGTCTCCAGCTTGTCGAGGAGCCGCGCGTAAACCTCACCCTCGCGAGTGCCGTCAGCAACCAGATTCCAGAGATGACAAACCTCGGTCTGACCGATGCGGTGAATACGTCCGAACCGCTGCTCAATCCTGTTCGGATTCCAGGGCAGGTCGTAATTCACCATCAAATGGCCGCGCTGGAGATTTACGCCCTCGCCAGCCGCGTCATTCGCGACGAGCACCAGCAGGCCACGGTCCTGCATAAACCGCTCGACGACGTTGCGACGTTCCTCGCGTGTCACGCCGCCGTGAATGACCGCGACGGCGTCAGGCGTGCCGAGCCGTGCCTGGATCCTGTCCCGCAGGTAGTGCAGTGTGTCCTTGGGCTCCGTGAAAATAACCAGTTTGCGGCGGTTTCCGTCCGCATCGATCATCAAAGGGTCATCGAGGATCCGGTCCAGTTCCGACCACTTCGTGTCCTGGCCCGAATGCAGCACGTCGAGCGCCCGCTTTTCAATGGCCTTGAGCGTTTCGACCTCCTGCCCCAGCTGTTCAACCGTCGCGGCCGTCGTGGCTCTGGTCACGATCAGGTCCTCGAGATCGTCGATCTCCCTCTGTTCGTATTCGTCGATATGCGTTAGTGTCTCCTCCCTGTCGTCCGCGGCATGAAGCCCCGCCGCACGGAACTTTGCGGAACGCCTCGCTGCGCCAAGCTCGCTTTCGAGGCGCTCGCGCCGACGCCTAAGGGATTGGTGAATGGCCGC
>JAPOUP010000042.1 GCA_026708635.1 Rhodobacter sp. | reverse complement strand
CCAAAATGCAGTCCCTGCCAGGATCGGATCGCATATGGCGAAATCGGTAAAGGGTTTGCAACGAACTCTGGGGCCCATTCAATGGCGGCACGTCGCTGGTCCTTGACCCAGGCCACCTGTCCGACCACGCGCCGATGATCGCCAAAGTCCAGTTCGATGTTCAGACGTTCAGCCATCAGTCCTGCCTTTTCCGGCCCGTTTGCGATCAGCCCTTGCGGATTCCAACTCCTCCAATGACGTAGCCGCAGGCTGCGGGAACAGATTTTCAAATGCGTCCAGCGCCTCCAACGCCCCGGCAATCGCCAAAAGTGCCGCCAGTGAAATCTCGCCGCTTTGCTCAAACCGTTTGAGCGTCGACAGCGGTACGCCAGATTTTTCGGCCAAAGCCTGCTGTGTCATATTATAAGCCAGACGCAGACCGCGAGCGGACATGCGAATCTTGTCCTGCACCGAACCGGGAGTCGAGGATTCAAATTTAAAGATCAATATATTATCCTTTATCGTAATTATCTCTACCTAAAAACAATATAGTATCCCTTAAAGGAAAACAAAACCCGCAAATCCGCTCGTGTGCGTCCCCCGCCCCGCCTTCGGATGATTCCCGAACGCCTTTTTCAATCCTTGATCCGGGGCTATCACTGACGTTCACGAGATTTTCCGTGGATTCGAGGGGCTGTCAATTTAATCAGGTCAAGACACTAGGCGGGTTCCTGTTCGGGACCGTCTGGGGTGTTCACACAGGCATTATCGTGCAGGCAGTCATGCAGGCACTGTAAATGTCTGGCTCCGGGATCTCCGGAAAGATGGGCAACGCATCCTCAATAGGTAGAATCCTCGCTGTCGAAGCGCTGCGTGTCCAGTCTCGCGGACATCTTCCACGGCTTGCCTGCCGAATGTTTACCTTGAACGGGAGAAGTTCGGACATCGTCTGGAAATTCCGCTGACAGTCCCGCCTTCACGTCGACGGTCGAATCCCGCGCAATCCGGAAATCGGCCCGAATCCCGTTCGCGCGGCAAAGCGCGATGCCGCCGGCGGGGTCCCAGATGCCGTCGCAGCCGATCTCGAGGTATCCCGACAGCCGCCCGAGTGCGACGAAGAGAAGGGAAACCGCGCACGAACCGAGCGACACGATGTTGAATCCCCGGGATTCGATCCTGCTTTCCAGCAACGCTCGCTCGGTGCCGCTCCAGTTCGCATTGCGCCCGACGCCAAAGCAGGGGCGCGACCGCTCGCACGGCAAGGCGGTCGTTCCGCGGACCTTGAATCCGATTCCGGGTCCGCCGGCTGCGGACAGTCCGAGGGCCGGGGCATTAATGGCGCCAAGATGCGGCACGTCATTCGTCATCCGGGCAATGGAAATGCACCAGAGCGGCAGCCCGGAAAGGAAGTTTGACGTTCCGTCGATAGGGTCGATCATCCAGTATGTTCCGACTGGCCTTCCACCGAACTCCTCCCCGCAGAGGCCGTCACCGGGAAAGGCCAGGCGCAGCCGCTCGCACAACGCAATCTCCAGCGCCCGGTCCGCATCCGAGACGAAGTCCCCGGGCGACTTTTCCCGGATGCGTCGCTTGTCGATCTGGTGAAACATGCCGAGCGCCTGCTTTCCCGCGGCATCCAGGATCGCCAGAACCGTATCGATGTCCTTCCGCCCGGCGGTACTTTGCGGACCGGTCAGCATTAGCGGAACCCCGAAGCCTTCAGCCAGCTCAGAACGAACGGTGCATCGTCCGTCTGGATCACGGTGGCGCCGTGAGCTATCCAGAAACCGTAGACGCTGTCCGGGGTGATTCTCCCGAGTTCGCAGCTTCGCCCCCCGTTCCATTGATGGTGCCCGGGAATGTGCGGATTGACGAAAAGCGTGTTCACGAGGAGGCGTAGGTTCCTGTCGGCCGCGATCCTGCGCGCTTCAAGCGAGAACAGGGGGCCGCCATCGATCGTCATGCCCCTGCGGGCCAGGAGGTTGTAGCCGGCGTCCTTGCCAAACCCGTAGTCCACGATGCACTCGACGCAATTCGGGGACAGGATTTCGCAGGCGGCCCTCATGACTTCAAGGCAGTCCCGGCTGTCGATCAAAACGGGAATGAAATCCACCGGATGCGGGGTCCGCGAAACGATCTCCGCAACGCGTTCGAACCGGGTTGCGTCTCCCGGATTCGACTTGACCGTGAGCTGGCCGGAAACGCCGGCGGCGGCGGCGATTCGCGCGATTTCCGGGATCGCCTCGATTCCGGTCTTCAGTTCCACGTTGACGAGCATCTCATCGCCTAGGGCCAGGAACGCCTCCTCGAGAGTTGGAACTCTTGCGGCGAATTCCTGTCGGGTCTGCGGATGGACGAGCGGAACCTCCCTGAGATCCGAATGTCTCCATGACGCGACTTCGCCCCGGGCTGCCGTCGTGCGGTCCAGGGTCGTGTCGTGCATGACAATGGCGGTGCCGTCGGAAGTGAACCGCACGTCGATCTCGACGAGGCCGCAACCGATCCGGCGGGCACGCTCGATCGCCGGCGCCGAGTTCTCGGGAAGGATGACGCGGCCTTCGTCAAGGAAAGCGCCGCGGTGCGCCATCACGAACACTTCGCCGGGGTTGCCGTTCGGGTTGCGGAAGCGGTCCGCCAGGCTGGTTGACGGATTCTGCAAGGCTCTCTCTCCGTTCATTTCCCGCCGCCCAGTCCGTACCTGTCGGCAAGCGTGATTATGCCGAGCGAGAACGCCATGATGAGCGAGATGTAGACCAGGTTGATCGCGGCCTGCTCCGGGTTCGCCGACCGGGCGCCTTCGAACAGCGCGATGGACAGCGGCTTGTTGTTCACGTTGAACAGGAACGCCGACATGGAGTACTCGCTCAGGATTACGTTCAGCGTCATTCCCGTGATGAGGATCATGACCGGCAGCACCAGTGGAACGGTCACCCGCAGGAACCTGTAGAACGCGGGCGCGCCCAGTGACTGCGCGGCCTCGTTGAGGGCGGGATCGAGGGAGAAGAACGCCGCCCTCAGGAAACGCATCATGATGGGAATGCTCACGACTGCATAGCCGATCGGCAGGATCCAGAAGCCTCCCAGGAGAACGCGGTTTGCGACAAGCAGGTTCGGCTCGTCGTAGGTCAGGATCAGCCCGATCGCGATGAAGGGCACGGGCAGGATCCATGGTGCCATGAAGGAGAGATCAAGCGAGGTCGTGCCGACGTTGGTGTGCCTGTGCGCAAGGTTGACGACGAACAGGCTGATCATGAGCCCGGCCATAGTGGCGCTTGCTCCCATGAGCAGGCTGTTCTTGAGCGGGACGAACGCCGTGCTCTGCGAGAACACGGTGACATAGTTCTGCAAGGTGAAGCTGCTGGGCAGCACCTCCGTCGCGATGGACCTGGCGGGTGCAAACGAGAAGAGAACGACCAGCGCGATCGGGACCAGCTGGATGACCGCGATGGCATAAGCGGCCGCGTGAACCGCCAGGTTCACGACGGGACTGGCGATACGGATGCGTTCTATGGGAACGGGCGTCTTCGATCCCCCGACGTAGCTGCCCCGCCGCTCCACGTACTGCATTGCGGCGATGCAGAGAATCACGGCAAGCCCGAGCCCGATCGACAGCATGGCGGCCATGTCCGGCCGCCTGAGCGAGTTCAGCGTCAGGATCAGCTCCGTGACCATGTCGAACCGGCGCCCGCCCAGGACCGACGGAATCGCGAATGAGCCCAGAGACTTGTAGGTGACAAGCAGGGTCGTCGCGAAGATCGTCGGCAGCAGGACGGGCAGCACGACCCTGACGAAGGCTTCCATGCTGGAGGCACCGAGGCCTCTAGCCGCCTCTACGGTCGAGTAGTCGACACGTCGAATCGCCGCCCTCAGGAACAGGAAATGAAAGCTCGTAAGGAGGAAAGTGTGCGCGAAGACGACCGCCAGGGTGCCCGTGAACCAGTCGTTTGGCAATGCGGGCCAGACGGACTGCAGCAACTTGGTGAGCGTACCGTTCTGGCCGTAGACAAAGCCGTAGCCGGTTGCCGCGGCCACGGAAACGAAAATCAGCGGCGTCGAATAGGCAAACCGGAGGAATCCCCTGCCGCCGACCTTGAGGTATTCGAGGACCGCGACCTGGAAGATCCCGATCACGTTCACCGTGATTATTGACAGGCCGGTGACGACAAACGTGTTGACGATGGCGGTTCGGACACGGCGCGAACCGGCCAGTTCGCCGATCGCTCCGAGGCCGATGTCTCCTCCGGGCGCGAACGCGAACCGGAGGACCGAGAAAATGGGTGCGTAGATGAAGCTGGCCGCGCACCAGACCACGACAACGAGCAGGGCCGAACGCACCAGCGGAAAGCGGCTGATGCCGGACGGTCTCATGACGGTCCGTCGAAGCTGAGGATCCGTTCGCAGGACAGGTTCACCTTCACGCTCATCCCTGCCGCCAGCTGGTCGACGGAGGGATCGCTCAGGACCTGGCATTGCAGCGGTTCGCCGAGCGCCTCCAGGAACACTCGCGTCATAGACCCGAGATAGTCCACGTCCGCGACCGTCGCGTCCACGCCGTGCGGATCGCCTTCTCTCGCCAACGCCACGTGTTCCGGTCGCACGAAATGCCGTCTTGCCGTGTCGAGGCCCAGGGCCTGCGCGAGGTTCCGGCCGATCTCGTTCGCGGCTCCCACGAACTGGCAGACGAAAGGTGTTGCCGGTGAATGATAGAGTTCCCGTGCGGTCCCGGACTGTTCTGCGCGCCCTGCGTTGATCACCAGCAACCTGTCTGACATCGAGAGCGCCTCTTCCTGATCATGCGTGACGAACACGGACGTGAACCCCACGTCCCTCTGCAGCCGCTTGATCTCGTGCCGCATGTCTTCCCGGACTTTCGCGTCAAGGTTCGAGAGCGGCTCATCGAACAGCAGGACGCGGGTGCCCATGACCAGGGACCTCGCGATGGCCACTCGCTGCTGCTGTCCGCCTGAGAGTTCAGCGGGCTTCTTCCGGCCGTGCCGTTCGATGCCGGTGGCTTCCAGCACGGCATTGACGGCGAGAGAGATCTCCTTTCCGGACTTGCGCGCCACCTTCAGGCCGAAGGCGACGTTTTCGGCAACCGTCATGTGCGGGAACAATGCGTAGTTCTGGAATACCATGCCCACGCCGCGCCTTTCCGCGGGGATTTCGGTCACGTCCCTGCCGTCTATCGTGATCCTTCCGGACGCTACCGGCACGAATCCCGCTATGGCGCGCAGGATGGTGGTCTTGCCGCATCCGGAGGGGCCGAGCAGGGTGAAGAACTCTCCGGTCTCGATTTTGAGGTTCATCGGCCTCACGGCTTCGTGCGACCCGTACCGAACGCTGACCTCGTCAAGCTCAATCATGGGCGAGCCCCGCCTTGCGCCGGCTGACGGCCGGGCAGCGCGGGAGGAACGGCGCCAGGTCATCCGGGGCGCAGCGAATTCACTTGATGTCGAGCTCGATGCGCTGGATCCAGCCATCGACCCGGGGCGCTACGACGTCCCAGTCGATCGGCTGTGGCCGGAGCAGGGTCGCGTTTCTCTTGACCGTGTCCGGTGCCGCCGCGATCGCGTCGGGGTGCACCGGAACCTGGCCGAACCGTGCGGCATAGGCGGACATGAACTCCGCGGATCCGAACCAGTCCACGAATGCCTTGGCGTCGTCAAGCTGATCCGTCCCTTCCATGATGGCGATTCCCTCGGCGATGAAGGGCGTTCCGCCCTCCGTATCCACCATGACGGCCCTGTAGCCGACGTCGTCGGCCAGGCGCCCGACGCCGCCGAACCAGTTGAGATCTATCACGGCCTCCTTGTTGACGAAAGCCGCGGTCTTGGCATCGGCGCTGTCGACGACGATGGCGTTGTCGTAGAGACTTTGCATGAAGTCCCAGCCCTCGTCCGATATCTCGCCGCTTTCATCGGCGAAGCGAAGCAGCATCCCGATCAGATAGGTCTTCGTCGTCTGCCAGATCGTGGGCCCGATGACGTACTTTCCCGCATAGCGGTCCTCGACAAGCTCCAGCCAGCTTGTGGGGGCGTCTTCCTCCGCCAGCATGTCCGAATTGTACGCGATCACGACCGGAGTCTGCCAGAACTTGTAGACCATCCGGTCGGTGTCGTCGCGGTAGACTTCGGGCAGGCCTTCGGCCCAATTCGGGACATACGGCTGGAACAGTCCCTCCGCCTTCAGCGTGGCCATTGCCGCGTCTATCAGGCCAAGAACGACGTCCGCCTGCGGGTTCGCCCGCTCGGCGAGGATGCGGTCGAAAAGCTCCCCGCCGCCGGACGTCAGGATCGTTACGTCGTGTCCGGCGGCGTCGGCCCGCTCGGCGATCCACACGGCGCGCTCGTCGCCTTGCGGGGAGTATATGACGAGCGGTTCCGCGGTCGCTGCCGAGGTTCCCAGAAGGGACAGCAATGTCATCGCGCCGGCCAGCAAGTGATTCCTTGTCATTTGAGGTTCCTCCTTGTGCTTTGCATGTTTTCCCACGCACCCTTTGCGTGAGGTTCTCCGAGTGAGATCAGCCTGCACAATAAATTACATTGTGTAAAGTAATAATTTTGTGGCACTGTATGTCCCGGGGATTCGGGGAGAAGACTCATGAAGCTGATGCCCAGGGAACTGTCGCTGAACGAACGCCGGCTGGTCGAGCTGGTGTTCCGTCACGATCGGATGGCCAGGGTCGATCTGGCGGCGGCCGCAGACCTGACCCCGGCCAGCGTGACAAGGCTGGTGGCGGGCTTGATGAGGCTCGGCCTGTTCTCGGAAACGACCCTCAAGGACGGCGCTCGCGGCCAGCCCAAGAAGCTCCTCGAGATCCGGCGGCAACGGTTCTGCTCACAGGGCTTCTACCTGTTCACCGACAGGATCCAGGCAGTGCTCATCGACCTTGGCGGCACGGTGATCGCGCAGGAAAGCAGGCCGTTGGGAAAGGGCTCCGCCGAAAACGTCGTGGAGGCCATGCAGGCGCTCACGGAGGAACTGCTGCCGACGGTCCGTGGCAGCCAGCGCGTCTTCTTGGGGGCGGGTCTCAGCCTCCCGGGCAACTTCGGGTCCTTCGGGAAGTCCGTAGAGGCCCATGAGGCGTTTCTGGGCCTGGACGGAACGGCGATCCAGAACGCGCTCCTGAACTATGGAGAGTGGCCGGTCTTCCTGGAAAACGACGGTACGTCCGCGGCTCTCGGGGAATACCTGTTCGGCGGCCACGATGCCGACACCCTCTTCATGCTCCACATCGGCGTCGGATTCGGCGGCGGCGCGGTTCTGCACGGGCGCCCCTATCGTGGGCACAACGGGAACGCGTGCCTGCCGGGTGCCCTATTCCCGTACGGACGGCCTCGCCCAACCCTTCACGACCTGGAGGAACATCTCCGGGACCTTTCGCTCGAACCGTCCTCCGTGTTTGCCGCCGAAAGAGGCGCCTCGGTTCTCTCGCCTGAACTCGCGGCATGGAAGAACCGGGCCAAGGAGCAGATCAAGTCGGCGGTCCGGCTGGTAAGCGGAATGTTCGATCCCGAGGTAATCGTGATGGGCGGAATGCTCCCGTCGTTCCTGAGTGACGTCATCGCTGCGGAAATCGCGTGCGAAGGGGTCGAAGGGCCTTCGCGTGGACTGGCGGCCGCCCCCTTGCGCCCGACGGGCCTTGGCGACCTTTGCGGCCCGGTCGGCGCCGCGAGCATTCCGTTCTTTCGCGGGCTCTTCCCGGGTTCGACCCCGCTGACCGAGTAGTTCGGGACATGCATGATGAATGCGTAAACACGCCTTGGCCCGGCCCTGCTGCCGCTCGCACGGAGCGTTGGCAGCCCTTTCGATGTGCGGGAAACCGGCGGCAAGCCGCTTTGCCCCGCAACACTCCCTCGGTGCACTCCACGCTTCTCTTGTCGAGCGTCGTGCGCACTCTGGCGGTGCGCTTTCCGGGGATCGTGTCCATTGCGGGCTTGCGGCACGG
>JAPOUP010000197.1:2527-8040 GCA_026708635.1 Rhodobacter sp. | reverse complement strand
AGGGAAAACGCCTATCACGGCTCCTCCGTAGGTTCGGCGAGTCTGGGTGGTATGGCCGCGATGCACGCACAGGGCGGACTTCCTATCCCGGGAGTCGCGCACATCCGCGAACCCAACTGGTACGCGCTGGGTGGCGATTCCGAGCCCGATGAGTTCGGTATCGCGTGCGCGGGGGAACTGGAGCGAAAGATCGCCGAGCTTGGCGAGGATCGGGTGGCGGCCTTCATCGCGGAGCCCGTCCAGGGTGCCGGAGGGGTCATCATCCCGCCCAGGACCTACTGGCCCGAAATCCAGAGGATATGCGACGATCATGAAATCCTGCTCATCGCCGACGAGGTGATCTGCGGCTTCGGCAGGACCGGCGAATGGTTCGGTTGCGATACCATGCGCATCCGTCCGCAGATAATGACGATAGCGAAAGGCGTGACCAGCGGCTACCTACCCCTGGGAGGTTCCATCGTCTCGACGGAAGTGGCGGATGTGGTGAACGATGCCGGCGAGTTCGCCCATGGTTATACCTATAGCGGTCACCCGGTGGCCTGCGCTGTCGCTCTGGAGAATCTTCGAATCATCGAGGAGGAAGGCCTTATCGGGTATGTGAGCGGTGTGGCGGCGCCCTATCTCAAGGCGAAATGGTCGGAACTGGCCGAACATCCCATGGTCGGGGAGGCCGGAAGCCTGGGACTGATGGCGAGCCTCGCGCTGACACCCGACAAGGCCAGGCGTGCGGAGTTCGACGCGCCGAGGGGAGTGGTCGGACTTCGGTGCCGGGAGGCGTCCTTCGCCGACGGGCTGGTGATGCGGCATGTGGGGGACCGGATGGTCATATGTCCGCCGCTGGTCGTGACGCCGGACGAAATCGACACACTGGTTGAGCGGGCGTGGGCCGCGATTGACAAGACCTATCGCTGGGCCAGGGCGGAGGGTCTCGTCGGCGGATGCTGAGATCCGCGCGGCGGCCTTCCGGATCAGCCCCGCGCCTTCGTCTCCACCCTCACCGGGGCGGCCGGACCGCGGACGCGCCCAGCCACGCAATGCCCGCGGCGGCGGCCTCGACCGGATCGACAACGGTAACCGGTAGTGTGGCCCGCAGTGACGATACGACGCGAACCATCCCGGCGCAGCCGAGCACGATCGCGCCTATGCCATCTTCCGCCACAGCCGTCTCCGCCTCCCGGAGTATTGGCGGGATGGCGTCTTCGGGAGATCGGTCAAGATCCAGGACGGGCACCTCCGACGCGCGGACGCGTCCGACAAACCTTTTCAGGCCGTAGCCCGCGATATTGCTTTCGATCACCGGCACAGAAACCGACAGTGTGGTCACCACGCTGAAACGCCACTGGCGAAGGGCGCAGAGGTGAAAGGCGGCCTGGCCGATGCCGATGACCGGGCAGGGGGCGAGGGCGGCGGCCTCCTCAAGGGCGGTATCGTCGAAACAGCCGATCACGATCCCGCCCGCGCCGGCATCCACTGCCCTGCCGACCAGTTTCAGGAGCGGTCCGGCGGCGGCGCTTCCGTCCTCCGCTCCCTGGATCGACGGCGGGCCGTCAAACGAGGTCCAGCCCTCGAACTCCAGCGATGGTACGGTGGCGCGCGCCGTCGCCAGCATGGCGTCGGTCATCGCCTCCGTGCTGTTGGGGTTGATGATCACGACGGCCAAGGTTCAGACCATCCCCTTTCCGGCATCGGAGCCCTGCCGGACGCGGCGGCGGCCGCTCAGCCATAGAACCGAGAAGAAGACGCCGATCACCACGAGGGAAAACGCGGTGGTCATGGTGCCGAGCGCGAAGATCACCGGTGTCGTGACGTTGGTGGTCATGCCGAAAATCTCGAGTGGCAGGGTGTTATAGCTACCTGCGGTCAGAAGCGTTCGGGCGAATTCGTCGTAGCTGAGCGTGAAGCCGAAGAGGGCCACGCCGATAAGGGAGGGCGCTATGATCGGCAGCACGACATGGCGGACCGTCTGCCACGGTGACGCGCCAAGGTCGCGGGCGGCCTCCTCGTAGGCCGGGTCGAACCGGTTGAAGACGGCGAGCATGATCAGGAGGCCGAAGGGCAGCGTCCAGGTAAGCTGCGCGCCGTAACCGCTGGTCGCCCAGTGTATCCTCAGCCCCGACTGCGTGAAGATCAGTCCGACCCCCAGCGAGATAAGGATGGAGGGGATCACCAGTGAGGTGACGATCAGGTAGAACAGCACCGTCGATCCGGCGAAGCGCCTGCGGAACGCCAGCCCGCCCATCACCGAGACGACGATGGTGGTGACCATGACCAGAAGTCCCAGCGCGAACGAACGCCTGAACGATCCCCAGATGTCACCCACCGCCTGTTCCCGGAAAAGATCGCCGAACCAGTGCAGCGAGACCCCGTTCATCGGAAAGGTCAGTCCGCCCTGCGGTCCCTGAAAGGACAGGATCGCGATGGTCAGCGTAGGACCGTAGAGAAAAATCAGGAACAGCGCGAAGAAGGCCGCCAGGAAGTAGAAGGAACGCGGGCGCGGATCCATCAGAGCTCCTTTCGGATGTCGACGAAGCGCAGGAGAATCCCGATCACCATCAGCACGGTGACCAGCAGGACGACGGCCGTGGCGGAGGCTGACGGGTACTGCAGAAGCCCGATGTCATTGGAAATAAGCCGTCCGACGTTCGCCGACTGCGAACCGGACATGAACCTGACGGTGATGAAATCTCCCATCACCAGGGTCACCACGAAGATCGTGCCGATCATTATGCCCGGCTTGGTGAGCGGAATGACGATGTGCCACAGCGTCTGCCAGCCGCTCGCGCCCGCGTCGCTCGCGGCTTCGAGCAGGGATCGGTCGATCCGCATCATCGTGTTGAAGATCGGCACCACCATGAACAGCGTGTAGAGGTGTACGAAAGCCAGGATCACGCTGAAATCGCTGAAGAGTAGCCATTCCAGTGGCTCGTCCACCACTCCCCAGGAGACAAGCGTCGAGTTTGCAAGCCCGTTCCGTCCCAGAAACGGGATCCAGGATATCATGCGAATGATGTTGGACGTCCAGAAAGGGATGGTGCAGAGCAGGAAGAGCGCGACCTGCCAGCCGAGCGTGCGGATATGGAAAGCCAGGAAATAGGCTATCGTGAAGCCGATCACCAGCGTGAAGGCCCATGTGATCGCCGCGTATTTGAATGTATTCAGGAAGACCCGGTAGGTGACTTCGGAAGTGAGCAGGAATTCGTAGTTGTCCCACCGGAAATCCGGGTAGATTGAGAACTCCGTCGCGCCCCAGAAGCTCACGATGACGATCATCACGACGGGTAGCACCAGGAATACGGCGAGTACCGATGCCAGCGGCGCGGCCAGGAGCCAGCCGGACAGATGCCGCGCCCGGTCGCCATGAACGGGTATGGCGCCGGGTTCCGGCGCGGCGGTCGGGGGCATGGCCTGATCGGTCATACGGGTGTTCACGGTACCGCTTGACGCCCCGGCCGCGGACGGCGGACGGGGCGTCGGGGTTCAGCCTCGGGACGGCGTCACGCGGCGATGAACTCGTTCCATTTGCGGACCATGTACTGGTTCTCGTCCATGACGGCGTTCCAGCAGGCAACCGCACCCATGCGGTCGAAGAAGGATCCGCCGTCACGGACCGCTCCCGCCTCAGCCAGGGGATCGCCGAAGGGCGACGTGATGGTATCGGTCGCCGGCTTTCCTTCGAACCAGTAGCCCCACTCGTTCTCGCTCATGAAAAGCTTCGAGGTCTCGGGTACCGCCGAGTAGTAGCCCTGACGCATCAGGAAACCGCCGACCCAGCCCGAGAGGTACCAGTTGATGTAATCGTAGGCCGCGTCGAGTTCCATGCCCGACAGTGAGGCCGACAGGCCAATGCCGCCGCCCCATGAGCGGTATCCCTCCTCCAGGGGCTGGTAAACGCAGGGTATGCCGCGGGCGCGGACGGCCGTGATCGCCGGAGACCACATTGACTGGATCACCACCTCACCCGAGGCCATCAGGTTCACGCTCTCGTCGAAGGTCTTCCAGAAGGCGCGGAACTGGCCCGCTTTCTTCGCGTCCGTGAAGATCTCGATCGTTCTGTCGATCTCCTCCCGGGTCATGTTGCCCTTGTCGCCGTAGGTGATCTCGCCCAAAGATTCGCACACCATGGCCATATCCATGATCCCGATGGAGGAAATGTCGAGAATCGAGGCCTTGCCCCTGAACTCGGCGTTCAGAAGTTCGTGCCAGTTGTTGATCGGCCTGTCGATCAGGTCGGGGCGGATGCCCAGCGTGTCGGCGTTGTAGATCGTCGGAATCAAGGTCATCCAGCCGGTTTCCTCGCCGGCGAAGCTGGTGCCTCCGGGTCCATCCACGAAGCCCACGGTATGCGGCGCGGTACCCTGCGCAATGACGGACTCAGGTGTCAGCTTACCGTCGCGGAAAATTCCCACGATCCTGTCATAGTTCGCGATTTTCGAGGTATCCATCGCCTGAAGGTTGCCGGTCGGCCAGATCTTCTTGCATATCCAGTACTCGATATCGGCGATGTCGAAGCTATCCGGCTGGGTCGCGGCGCGCTGCGTCACGCTGTCGGAATCGAGCGCCGTCATCTCAAGCGTGAAACCGAGATCTTCCCTAACCTTCTGCGCGACCTCGTTGAGGTTCGACACGCCGGTGCCGAACTGGCGCAATGTGATGTCCCTGGTTTCCTGACCCCACACCATCGGCGCCGGCAGGGCCGAGGCCGCGACCGCGGCTCCGCCCGCCTTGAGCATTGTCCGCCGCGAATAGCGGATTTTGGAGATTGTCTTCATGTCAGACTCCTGTTTCTGATACCGTAAGTTTCGTCAGCGTCGCAGCGGATGCGCCGCCACGCTGTTCCAGTCGAGACCGACCGTCTCGCCCATATCCTTCGGCGCGCCGAAGAAATCCCTGTCCGTCAGAAGCGCCGTGACTTCCTGATCGCCAGCTATGGCGGCGGTCAACGCGACATGCGTTCCCTGGTACTCGACCCCTGTGATCCTGCCCTGCAGCCGTGCGCCCTCGGGAACGGTCAGCTTCAGTTCGTCTGACCGCAGCGCGATCTTTCCCTCCGGCAGGGCGATCACGTTGTGCGCGCCGATGAAGCGCGCCACGAACGCGGTCGTTGGAGCCTCGAACACCTCACGCGCCGACCCCGCCTGCTCGATCCGCGCCTCGTTCATGACCACGATCTCGTCCGCCAGAGCCAGCGCCTCGTCCTGACCATGGGTAACATGGATGAACGTGATCCCAAGCTCGCGCTGCAGCCGTTTCAGCTCACCCCGCATCCGGACGCGCAGGAACGGATCCAGAGCCGACAGGGGTTCGTCGAGAAGCAGGACCTGTGGTTTCGTGATTAGCGCGCGCGCGAGAGCGACCCGCTGCTGCTGGCCACCCGAAAGCTGGGACGGCAAACGATCGGCAAACCGGTTCATATCGACGAGGTCTAGCATTTCAAGCGCACGGCGTCCGCGGGTCGCGGCGTCAACGCCCCTGATCCGGAGACTGAAGGCGACGTTGTCGATAACGCTCAGATG
>JAPOUP010000197.1:0-2171 GCA_026708635.1 Rhodobacter sp. | reverse complement strand
CTCGGATTGTGACGCGAATATGGGCGGGAAATCCGCCGGATGCCAAACAGAGGTGCGCGTATCGCAGACAGGCCGGCGGCGCGCACGCCGGCAACGGGCGCGTTCTTGCCTCCGACCCCGGGTTCTGGCATTTTCCGGTCGGGAGAAAATGTGCCGTTTGAGATGAGATCACCCGCATATAGGTTGTCAACGGAAGGGACGATCGCCAAAGATCTCTCCGGAGCGATGCACGGGCATCGTATGCCTCACGGAATGAAGCGGTTCGGGAACGGAACGGGTGAGGCCGTCGCTGTCGGCCGACGACGCGATGCCATGCGTGGACGCCGGGCTCATTTCGTGTCGCGGATTTTGCCGCAGGGACATGCCCGCGATACGGCCGGGCGGCCGATGCAATGGCATTCGCCTGAGTTCATGCCGCGCTTTGGGCCGTACCACCGAAAGGTCATCGCGCCATTGATCGATGGGGTGCGGACACGATGATAAGTCATCGGACCATGTCTCTGGTCGAACTGTGCACCGTACTGGACTGGGCGGCGGATGAGGGCTGGAATCCCGGGCTGGATGACGCTGAGGCCTTCCGGGCGGCCGACCCCGACGGGTTCGTCATCGCACTTGACGGCGAAACTCCCGCGGCGGCGATATCCGTCGTAAATCACTCGCCCGGCTTCGCCTTTTTGGGACTCTATCTCTGTAAGCCGGAATACCGGGGCCGTGGTATTGGCCTTGGAGTGTGGCGGACGGCCATCGCGCGCGCCGGTGGCCGTACGATTGGCCTGGACGGCGTGCCTGACCAGCAGGAGAACTACGCGCGTTCCGGTTTCACCCACGCCGGCGCGACCGTCCGTTACTCCGGCCGTGTGTCCGGACGGGTCGATCCCGCGGTTCGGCGCGCGGAGGGGGCGGACATCGAGACGCTTGTGGTTCTCGAGGCGGCGGCGAGCGGCTGGGCCAAGGAGACATATATGTCGACCTGGTTCAGCCCGACGGACACCCGAATCACCTATGTGTTGGAAGCGGGAAGCCGCATTGCCGGATGCGTCACCGTCCGGCGCTGCCGGTCCGGGGTGAAGATCGGTCCGCTCGTCTCGGAAAGCGCGGGCGTCGCCGAGCGCCTGATCGCTCACGCGGCGGCCGTTTTCGACACCGACATCATGATTGACGTGCCATCGACGTCCGCGTCGCTGGACGCGCTTTGCCGGCGATTCGGCTTGACGCCCTGCTTTCGCACCGCACGGATGTACCGAGGCGATACATCGCGTCCGGCATCCTTTCTTTACGCCGTTGCGACGCTGGAACTTGGCTGAAGGCGATGGAAGGGGAGGTCATCCGTTAACGGGGCGGGTTCGCCCGCGCCGCCCGCTCGCCACGATGCCCGATATCCCGTTCCGGTCAGGACCTTCTCACCGGCGGCCGCGACCGGCTGGAGTCGCCGCATTAATCGGCCTGGGGTGATGGAAGGAAACCGGGTCGACATCGCGGAATCTTCGGTATCGGTGACAGGTCTCCAGCCTTCGGATACCAAGAATGGAATGATGGTGCGGAGAAAGGGCGGTATCGGGTCATCATTCCGGGTGTCCGATGGCTCCGGGTCCGCCGGTTTCGTCCGAGGCGGGCGGACGCTCAAAGCCGTCCGCGGAGATCTGGAGTGAGGGCCCGCACTTATTGTGTGGCCGCCGGGGGTGTATAATGGGCGGGCAGGGAGATAACTTTAATGGCATTCGACAGGGACGGTCTTGAGGCGTTCATCGATGGTGGTGAGGGAGCCGCACCGCCGGTCCTCGCGGGACGCCATGACGTCATCAAGGACATCGAGGATACCGCCCGGCGGGCCTGGAAACCGGATGGCGCCCATGGAGTCGCCAAGGCGACCCGTATCATTCAGGGCGCTCCCGGGGCGGGCAAGAGCTCGATTCTGGCCGAACTGCAGTGTCGATCGCTCAAATCCAAAGATGGATCCGGGGCACCGCGTGTTGTGGATCTCTCCCCGGAGATGGTTCTTGATGACCCTCCGGGCGTTCTCACGGTCATCGCCGGAGCCGCCGGTCTGGACGGCGGGAAGTGGCGTTCCCTTCTATCGGGAGTGTCCGCATGCGTATCGGTCGGGGTCACGACCTTGGCCGCCCAGTTGGGCTGGTCCCCGGGTGACGTCCCGCGCACCCTCTTCGGCCTCA
>JAPOUP010000184.1 GCA_026708635.1 Rhodobacter sp. | reverse complement strand
TGGCGATAATCGACGCCAACCCCCGCCGGGACGCGGCGCTCAGGGCGCGCCTCGCCGGGGAGGCCTTGGCCCGGCGCAGGGCGGGCCACGTCCGCCACGACCGCGCGCGCCACCGGCAGCGCCCGGCGTGGAGCGGGTCAACTCCGCCCTGAAGGACTCCTACGGGGGACGCCATGTCCGCGTGCGCGGGCACGCCAAGGTGGCCTGCCACCCGTTCTTCGGAATACTGGCCCTGACGGTTCACCGGCTGATGCGGCTCAACGTCTGACACCCCGCCAGCGGCAGCGCCGGACGCCCGCCGCGCCCGGCTCAGGCGCCCCGGCGGACGCCGGAGGCTGGCCACGGCCGCCGGAACCGCGATAATTGTGCAAGAGGCTCCATGGTTTGTTACGAGATTTCCCCGTGAAATCAACGGGACAGTGGTTATCCGGAACCTTTGGCATCGCGCGGCCAACGCGACAACAGAAAAAACACATGGGCATTCATTCGGCGCACGCCTTCACCATTCACCATAATCGCGAAATGGTGAATCCGCTGAAGAAGCAGCAGGATTCCGGATCGGCCAAAAATGGGCTTGGCCGAAAACGACCAGTTGTTCAGTTCCGGAAGTTTCGTGGGATCGGCAAAACCCTCCTCACGCAGGCCGTCCATTAACTTGCTCCAGCTGCCCTTTTCCTTGAACCATCCTGTGTCATCATAGATTGTGGCGGCTGAAAAAATCTGAACTTCAAGCGGCACCCCGACGCCAGCGGCGGTGACGTCCAACTGGACACCAAGTTGCATTCCGGCAAGAAAGCCTCGCGTTTCAAGGCGCCTAAGCGGGTCGAAGACTGCCGCCGTGCGGCCATTCCAGCCGACGCGATTCAAGAATGACATCACGCCTTCCCCGTTGGAGAATCCTAGCACGGTGAAGCGAAGTGCGCCTCCCCCAGCCGGGAAAGCGCCGATTGCGCCGATGCGCGTATCCGGCTCCATGGCCAGAAACACGCGTTCCTGATGCCGGCGTCGCTCCTCATCCGGCCGTTGGCCCGTGACGGAGGCCAACGCGTCGATCGCCAGCCTGAAGTCTTCTAGGCACCCGTCTTCGCCGCCGCCCGCCAGCGCCGCATGGGCGGGGTAAAGCGAGGCACTGGACTCCACCTGCCCAGGTCGACCCGCATCGACCCTGTAGTGCAGCAGCACCCTGTTGCCTGCCACGCGGCTCAGGCGAGACCCCTGCGGGACCATCCTCTCAAGGAGTTTGGTAGCGACCGCTGCGACCGGATCCGCATCTTCAGAGAGTTGCTGTTCCTTCAGGAGCGCTGCCGATCGGGTGCCGCCCAGTAACGACACGCCCAGACAGGCGGCAGACAGTGATCCGTCGATCGGAAACCCTAGCCATAGGGGAAAACCAGCCAGTGTCGACGGCAAATGGCGCGCAAAGGACTTAAGATCACTCAGTTCCGGGTCACGAAAAAGCATCGGGGAGAAGGTATTGTCCATCCGGTCAAACACGTCTCCCAAGGAGCCCGCTTCCCTGACAAGGGAATCTTCGTTGGCTGCCCATTCGTCATTGAAGGTCATTGCATCCATCTAGCTTTGGCAGTCGAGAACGCGCACGCGCGATCATGCATTCCACCCGGCACATGGATGCCGGCAAGCCCCCGTCCGTCCGCCTCCACGGCGCGCCTCCAGGGCACAGGCTGTTATGCCTTCCGCCCCGACTTTGCGATGCCAACGAGCCGGGCGCAGGTTAGAAAGAAGATACAGGCCGCTCTTTCCCGACCCTGCACTGGGCAATCCTGGTCTGATATTTCTGGGCACGCCGGCGCGAGCTTGATTGGGCCAGATCTGGTCGTAAGACCGTTCGGCCAGCTTTTCCGGCTCACCTGAGAGGGCATGGCTCCGTTCGTTAACACCGCCGGCAGGCGCCTTCCGGAATCGAATGCCATTCAGCCACTTCTGCCCACTGCCGGATGGAACCGCTCCCGGCCCCGGGCCCGAGACATTTCCCGTTACGTCACAATAAGGCGTCCGGTGTCGGCGGTCAGAAGGCATGCAAGTAGGAAGCATCCTCATCATGCTCGGCCTCCAGTCCCGTGAGCACGGAGCGAATCGCTCCGCACCGCGTCGCAAACCGTATTCAGCTCACACAAGGGATCATCGCCTACCGCCAGTGCATTGCCAGCAGGAGAGAGGAACATGCCAAGATTTTTCGGGACGCTCAGCGTCTGCCTTCCGGTAAACATCTGATCGGGCGGCGGGACACGCTTCGGCGACACGGCGGAGCGGTCAGTCGGCATGGACGGTCTCCTGTCGGACCGGCGCGAACGCTATCAAGACATCGTGACACACGATCACACGCCGCCAGGCTTCGCGGCGCAATAGCGCCCAACTTCGTAGTGTCCGAGTTCCCATGCTGTGATAATAGCTTCAATGCCGGGCATTAGCGACTGCAGCTTCGCCGGTAGAAGGTGACAAAATTTCAGTCCCTTCATGATCCGGCAATAATTCTCCAGGAGCCGTGGGTTGCCGATATCCCCGCCCTCGAACCCCTTGCATTCCAGTACAGTCAGTTCCGCATCTCGCAGCTTCTCTTGATAACTGGACAGGCTTTCCAGACCCGGAATAACCCAATGATGGCATATCGGCTGGATATATTTCTCATACTGCTCGGCGGACGTTCCCGCGCTGACCAACCAGTCAGAGGCGGCGATGCGCCCGCCGGGTCTCAGGATCCGGTGAATTTCATTCAGGAACTGCGCCCTATCGCTGTAGTGACAGGCACTTTCCAGGTTGACCACGACGTCGACTGAAGCATCGTCGAACGGCAAATGGACAGAGCAATTCCCGTACTTGAAGCCGACGCGGCTTTCCAGTCCTGCATCCTTCGCCTTCTGCCGGGCGATTTCCAGCTGAACATTGCTCACGTTAACGCCCGTGACCTCACAGCCTCGGGTCCTCGCAAGATAGAGCGCCGTCCCGCCTAATCCGCAGCCTGCATCCACTACATGATGGTCTTTAGTGATTCCGGCGGGAGTGACGACAGCTTCGATCATGCGCTCCAGCCCGCGCGTCAGGTTCGCCCGCCCGTCTCGCCACGATGAAGGCTTCGCCTTTTTCCGTAGGGTAGGGTATTCCCCGGACTTGAACAGTCCCCAGTGAATGTGCTCCGAATGCCAAAACGCCACGTAAAAGTTTGTGGTTACATCATCATAATAGCGCGCGGCCAAAAGTTCATGATTCGCTGCGGATTGGTCAACCTCACCTCCGTCGGGTCCTGATGGACTCTTCTTCTGCATATCGCTCTTCATGCTCTATTGCTCTAATCCTCTTTCCTACAACCCCGACGCAACGCGGCGTTTCGGTTGATCGGCGATCATTAAGAAAAAGACGTAGCCCTTAACCGATCCGATCTGGTCCCCGGTCATCGCGAGCTTGATGTGGTGTATTCCCCGAAAAAGCCTGATGGGACCTGATTTGGCAAGCAGGGTCTCCGATCCGGTTGACCACCTGGAAAATTCCGCCAGTTTCCCGGGCAGGGCCAATCCCCGTTCACCGATAGCGCTTATAACGGGAGTCCAGTGCCTTATGTCCCTCAACCACTCCTTTTGGTGAGCAAAGAAGCTCAGTCCCAGGTTCGGCCCCACACCGTCCGCGGTAATGTCGAAATGCAGTCCAAGATAGGCAAAGGCCTTACGCTCGTCGAAGAACGACACGACGTCGCCAGCGGCTGAAGAGTTCCCGGGCCAGCCCGCACGGTCCAGGAACACCGACACATCCTCAGCTTTCGTGAAGCCCGTCACGGCGAACCGCATCGTCCTTTCCCGTGACGGGAAAGTGCCAAAGGCCCTGATAATGGTATTCGGCGCCAACACCCCGTACAGCCGATCAACCTGTCGGCGCTCCGCGGCGTCCGGGCTCCATCCGCCGGCGATGACCAGCGCGTCATGAACCGCATGCAACTCACGAAGCCGCCCTCCGCCGGACGCCAACGCGTCGTTGATGGGATAGAGGAATATCCCCGGATCCGGTCTCGTCCCGTTCTCCGCGACTTCGATATCGTATTCGAGCAGCATCGTCCTGCCTACGACGCTGCGGAGAAGCGAACTTTCACGGTCGGTCTCGTTCAGGAACCACGCCGGGCCCGCAGTCGATGGATCTTGCACACGATCCCCGTTCTGGTAATGCGCAGCCGTTCGGCTGTCGCCAACCAGCGAAACGCCGAAGTCAGCTCTCGGCTCAGGGTCTTCGAGCCGAACCTCGAACCCAAACGGAAACGCCGCCATCGTTACCGGAATTTCGCGAGCGCGGTCGATCAGGCGTACCCAACCCGGCCCGGCAATGAGGCGGTTGGAAACATGCGGCCGGATCCTTGTCAGCAAATGGCCCATGGAGTCCGCCACCTGCGGCAAACACTCCTCCGTGTAGGCCCAACCTTCCGAGACACTCACGGCAATCTCACTTCCTCATGCATGTCACTTGCCGACATTCCCGGGACGGCGAGATGAACCGGATCTGACGGCCTGTCGGAAACGCCTAGAATGCCCATAACCTTGGTCATATGGTGTCGCAAGACGTTTGTGGCGGCAGAGCGCGTTTTTCATGAGCGATCCGTCCGTCGGTTCTCTGGGCCGGGCAGGAGAGGCCGTTTCCGATCTTCCGCAAGACCGGACGTGCCCGCATCGCGGCATCCGGCCTATTGCCGATTCGGCTATCCGCGTCCGATTCCCTGAGTCCTACAGGCGGGTTCTCGTCACAGCCCGGACAGGGCGATCCAGGCAAAAGCGTTTCGCCCGTTCCATTAAGGTGCGCGAACGTCTTTTGTCAGATAGACACCGACAGACAACGGCGACCGGACGGTCGCCGTTGCGCCCATCACGTTTACGATTCTCAAACGGACCCATGACCCCTCCGAGGCGAAGCTTGACACGCTACCGATCCGGGAGACCTTGACCGCCTTCCATGTAACGGCATCGGAAACCCGAGGCTCAGGCAGAAGCGCCTCTTGTCAAAACCGATGCCGATGACTGGACGGCAAGACCAAACAGGGCTTCATTTCCGTTTACTCACGGCCCGGGCCGTGACCCCAATTGGCACCACTGCGGGATGGTAAACGAACGGGCCGCGATGCGGGTCGATGGACACTGCATAGCGCAATGATAAAGGACACTCCCGCTTCTGCCTTCTCTTCGGCGGTGCTGTCATTGTCGGCAATGAAGATGTCGCGCGTATGGCCGCACCCGGGCCGAATTGATGAGAGGTTGCGCCCACGCCGGGTCATGGAGCTATGTAACGGTCATTGAGATGCCGGTAGCGGTATTCGGCCATCTTGATGGTTGGCTACGAATGCCCCCATAGCGCCGGGGAAGCGCGGGACTCCCCCGCGAATCAATCCGTCCTGAGTCGATGGTGCCGTGCCGGATTCGGCCCAAAAACGGGCCATAAAGATAGTGACCGCCAATTACGGGGTTGCGAAACGTCCGTTGCCTAGGCCAATTCACGCCATGACTTTTCGGATCCTTTTGCTACTCAGCGGCCTGGTGGCAACTCTCTCCACGGCGGCGCAGTCCGAAGAGGCTACGGTTGCGGTCGCCACGAACTTTCTCTCCACGGCGCGGGACATTTCGGCTGCGTTCATGAATGAGACAGGTCACGAAGTGATCCTCGTGCACGGGTCAACCGGCAAGCTATACGCGCAGATCGTGGCTGGAGCGCCATACGACGTCTTCCTAAGCGCCGATGCGGATCGTCCGGCACGGCTGGCCAGTGGTGGATTTCTGGTCGAAGGCAGCCCCAAACCTTATGCGGTCGGCCGCCTGGCGCTCGTATATAATGACGCATCGATGACGGGATCGATACAGGACATCCTTTCTCGGCAGGATCTGCGTGTCGCGGTCGCGGATCCGGCTGTGGCACCCTACGGGCGGGCGGCCCGCTCCGTTATCGAGACAGTTCGTGGAAGCGATTGGCGCAACGGGATCGTGCTCGGTGAGAGCGTCGCCCAAGCATTCGCCTTTGTCGCCACCGGCAACGCCGACATTGGGCTTGTCGCGCTCTCTCTGGCAATTGAACATGCGGACCGGATAGCGTTTCATGAAGTGCCCGCTACGTTTCATGAAACGATCCGTCAGGATGCGGCTCTCATGATACGTCGGGAAGTCAGCGGGGCGGCGCATGCCTTCTATGAATTCCTGGATCTCCCCACCGCGGTGGAGATCATGACGGAGGCAGGATACGGAGTTCCTCCTTGAGCCTCTGGAGTTCCGTTTGGCTGACGCTTCAGCTTGCGGGTGTCACTACGGTTATTCTCGTGGTGATCTCCATACCGCTCGCCTGGTGGCTTGCAGGTACGGCCTCACGGATCAAGCCGGCTGTTGAGGCGCTTACGGCCATGCCGTTGGTACTTCCTCCGACGGTTCTCGGATTCTATCTTCTGATATTGATGAGTCCGGCGAGCCCCGTCGGTGCGTTCTGGGTTACGCTGACCGGGGAGTCACTGACTTTCAGTTTTTCCGGCCTCGTGATCGCGTCGGTGTTTTATTCTCTGCCTTTCGCGGTGCAGCCACTCCAGGGGGCGTTCCAGTCGGTTGGTCGAGGTATGATGGAGGCGGCCGCGACGCTTGGTGCGTCCCGCTGGGATGCGTTCAGGAGTGTGGCGCTGCCTCTCTCACGTCGCGGCGTCTTGACGGCCGCGGTGCTGAGTTTCGCGCACACGGTCGGAGAGTTCGGTGTTGTCCTGATGGTTGGAGGCAACATCCCCGGTCAGACACGTCTGATCTCCATAGAGATCTATTCAGCCGTCGAGACACTGGACTACGCAAGCGCGCACCTGCTTTCCGGCGGACTTCTGGTGTTCAGCTTTATCGTGCTGACCATCGTGTACAGGATGAATGGGCGGGGGGTGTGGGCAGGTGCCTGATCTCCTTGAGTTCAGCCTGACATTGCGGTTGGGGGACTTTGTCCTGAACGCCGCCGAAAAGATTCCACTCACTGGAATAACGGCGCTGTCCGGACCCTCCGGTAGCGGGAAGACCACGCTGCTACGCGCGATTGCCGGGTTGGAGCCGACAGTCGAAGGGCATGTCTATTTCGCCGGCGAAAGATGGAGCGGGCTGGATGCGGGAAGCAGGAAAATCGGCTATGTCTTTCAGGACGCCAGGCTTTTTCCGCATCTCGATGTTACGGAAAACCTGCGTTACGGTGCCGTTCGTCGTGGCGTTGGCCCGGATCGGGTTGACGCCATAGTCAAGGCTCTGGATCTGCGTCCGCTCCTGCGCAGGATGCCGACGACCCTTTCGGGTGGGGAAATGCAGCGGGTCGCGCTCGGACGCGCACTTGCCTCCGGCCCCCGGATCCTGCTTATGGACGAACCGCTCGCGGGTCTTGACCAGGCCCGCAAGGCCGGATTGATGCCGTATATCTCCCGCGCCGTTTCCGAATTCGGGGTTCCGGCGCTCTACGTCAGCCATTCCGTGGAGGAATTGGCGTTTCTCGCTGACAGGATACTCAGGATCCGCGATGGAGAACTGGACGGTTGGTCGGAAACGGCACCCCGTCTAGTGGGGCAGGTCGTCCAAGTTCGGGGAAACTGTCTGGAACTGGCGATCGGCGGTGTTTCGGTTCAGGTGAAGGGGCGGGGGCGGCCGGGCGAAACCTGGGCGTTGCTGCTGGGCAATGAATATCTGGTTTCAACAAATCCACCGGGAAAGTCGAATGCCGCGCTTTCCCTTCAGGCCCGCGTCATCGAGGCCGTCGGGGAAAACGGCCATTACGTCGTGGATGTGGAGGGACAGAGAGTGACATTGCCGTGGAAGGACGACGAACGGCGGGTTTTGCCGGAACACACCGCGCTCTGGCTATCGATTCCGCGCGTTCTCGCTCGCCCGGTATGAAACTCTCCGAACCCGCAAGGGCGATGCGGACATTCAGGGATTGGGGAGTGAAGGTGGAGAAACCACAACGGGAAGTCCCGACGCCCACGCGATGTTTCGGGGGAGCGTATCGGATCAGCGCTTTCGCCGGGGTTTACCTTCGGTCCCCGGTCTTTTCCCGTCGCCGGACCGAAGCCTCCGGGAACGTGGCCCGCTTGACCTACATGTCGCTGTCAGAGGCGCATTTGGGCCT
>JAPOUP010000013.1 GCA_026708635.1 Rhodobacter sp. | reverse complement strand
ATATTTTCCGAGGATACCAGAATAATAACTCCGATTAGACCGCGATGCGGTGCCGCGCGCGGTCACGGCGGACAGCCGTAGGGAGTTCGTGGACCAGGCCGGGGGACGGTGGAACGGACTTCGCGGGCATTGAACCCGAGCGCCACTGCCTTCGCCGAAACGCGACGGAAGGCGTCAACTGGCACGTTCCGCGGGAACGACGAACCGGGCGATGACCTTCTTGCCACCAGCCCTCTCGAATTCGATGTCGAGCTTGTCTCCCGTTACCTCCATCACGTAACCGTAGCCGAACTTCTCATGAAACACCCGGTCACCGCAGGTGAACTCGGCCGTCGCATTGAGGTCGACCGCAGTCCGCCTACCGGGAACGGGACGGCTTGTGGCGCTACGGGCCTGCAGCCGTTTCCAGCCGGGCGAGTTATAGACATCGGCGCTCGCCGCCCGCTCCGCGACCCCTGTATCCGCCGTTTCTGACCAGCCGCCTCCATCGCATCCACGCCCGGGTGCCGCCAGCACGTCAACGTGCGCTTCCGGTAGCTCATCGATGAATCTGGATGGGAGGTTCGCCTGCCATTGACCGTAGACCAGACGGTTCTCCGCGAAACTCACCGTGCAGAGCTCCTCGGCACGGGTGATTCCGACATAGGCGAGCCTCCGCTCTTCCTCGAGACCCTTGATCCCGTTCTCATCCAGTGAGAGCTGGTGCGGGAACAGGCCTTCTTCCCAGCCGGGAAGGAATACCGCCGGAAATTCAAGACCCTTGGCCGCATGAAGGGTCATGATCGATACTTTCCGCTCCGAACTCTCGGACTCGTTTTCCATCACGAGTGCGACATGTTCCAGAAAGCCCTGAAGATTCTCGAACTGCTCCAGCGCTCTGACAAGTTCCTTCAGATTCTCGACGCGCCCAGACGCGTCGGGGGTCTTGGCGAGCGTCCACATCTCGGTATAGCCGGATTCGTCCAGGATCTCCGTCGCCAGTTCGATATGGCTGAGGGAAGGGCTAAGCGCCATCCGGTGCCAGCGGTCGAACCGTTCGACCAGGGCGGTCATCGCACTCCCAGCCCTCGCGGCCAGCTGGCCGCCTGAAGCCAGGGCACGGGCGCTTTCCAGCAACGATATCCCGCGGGACCTCGCCGCAAGCTGGATGGCCTGCTGCGCCTTGTCGCCCACTCCGCGCCTGGGTGTGTTGACGATGCGCTCGAACGCCAGATCGTCGGTCGGTGAGCACGCGACACGGAAATAGGCGAGAGCGTCACGTATTTCCTGACGCTCATAGAATCGGGGACCTCCGATGACGCGGTATGGCAGCCCGATGGCGAGGAACCGATCCTCGAACGCCCGCATCTGGCGTGTCGCGCGCACAAGTATGGCGATTTCGTCTAGTCCGAAGGTCCGCGACCCCCGTATGCCGCCCTGCATCGCCTCGATCTCCCCGCCGATCCAGCGGGCCTCATCCTCGCCTTCCCATAAACTCGCCAGACGCACTTTCTCGCCGTCACCCAGTTCGGTGAATAGTGTCTTTCCCAGCCGATCCCTGTTAGCCGCGATCAGGCCGGACGCCGCGGCGAGAATATGTGGCGTCGATCTGTAGTTCTGCTCGAGCCGCACCACTTTCGCACCGGGAAAGTCCTTTTCGAAGCGTAATATGTTACCTACATTCGCACCCCGCCAACTGTAGATCGACTGGTCGTCATCACCAACGCAGCAGACGTTTCCGTGACCTCTCGAAAGAAGCCGCAACCAGAGATACTGTGCGATGTTGGTGTCCTGGTATTCATCGACGAGGATATAGCGGAACCTCCGCCGATAGTTCTCCAGTACGTCACCGTGATCCTGCAGAACCGTCAGCATATGAAGCAACAGATCGCCGAAATCCACGGCATTGAGCGTCTTAAGCCGTTCCTGATAAAGGGCGTAGAGCGGTACCGCGCGATGGTTAAACGCATCACTCTCCGACAATGGAACATTTGCCGGTGTCAGGGCCCGGTTCTTCCATTCATCGATGATATGTGCCAGAAGCCGCGCTGACCATTTCTTTTCGTCAATGTTCTCCGCGATTATGATTTGTTTAAGGAGCCTTTTCTGGTCATCGGTGTCGAGAATGCAGTAATTCGACTTCAGACCGACGAGTTCGGCGTGCCGCCGCAGCAGTTTCGCGCAGATCGAGTGAAAGGTTCCAAGCCATGGCATACCCTCGACCGTCATGCCGAGCAACTGCTGCACCCGCTGCTTCATCTCGCGCGCCGCCCTGTTGGTGAAAGTGACCGCGAGAATCTGGTTCGGTCGCGCCGTTTCCGTGTTAAGGAGATGGGCGATCCGTGACGTAAGGGCCTTCGTCTTTCCGGTGCCGGCTCCGGCCAGCATCAGCACGGGTCCCTCAAGTGTTTCGACCGCCTCGCGCTGCGCCGGATTTAGCTCGTCGAGATAGGTGACGGGACGCATCTCCTTCGCCCGGGCCGACAGCGGCAGTTCCGGCCCGCTCCCGGTGGTTCCGGTTTCATCCAATCCTCCCATCCGGCCATAATAGTGGAAGGCCGCACGGGATCAAGCCACCGCTTACTCAATCAATCAAGCGTTTGTCCGAATTTTCGCGTGGATTTCCGACTCCGGTCTTAATTTGTGATGCCGGTCCGTCTTGATGTCCCCGATGGCGCGGCCGTGGCGGCGTTGCCCCGGCCTCGGCGGAGGAGCGGCGCTACGGGCGGCTGAAGTCCCTGTCAGGGCGAGTGGGGTCGAACCGGTCATCCACGGGCTGTCGCGGGCACGCGGAAAGGCTCGGGGAGGTCGCGAAGCGCTTCGCGTGCTTCCACAAAAACATCCACGACATGCGCTACGGCGAATGCCGGGCAAGGGACATGCCCGTCGGATCCGGGGTCATGGAGGGAGGCCGCGGATCGGTGGTCCGCGGGCGCGTGAGGAAAGGCGGCGCCCCGCGGACAATGAAGGAAGCCAACGGCGTCATGGCGCCGGGGTGCCGCTCGCCGATCAACCGGATGACCGACCCGCTCGACTGGTGCCGGACCGAATGAGCGGGAAAAATCCGGACACACCCGAACTCAATGTTCCCGGCATCGAACGGGCCATGCCGGAACGGCCCGAGGGCCGCGAGGGGGCGATTCCGTCGATCATGCGGAGCGCACCGCTCGATTAATACCCGATCACGGAACCGAAACCAACGAACGACTTCGCCCGAAATGAAAATCCCGTTAAAATCATTGCGATTTCGGGCTGCGGGCTTAAGGACAGTCTGAATGGACCTTGACCGCTCCTATCCGGCGATATCCGACCTGGCGGCCCGCGCGCGGCGCCGGGTGCCGCGTTTTGTCTGGGACTATCTCGACAGCGGTACCGGAACCGAAGCCACGACGCGACGTAACCGCGAGAGGCTGGACGCGGTCCTGTTCGATCCCGCGATCCTCGCCGGCGAGCGGAACGCGAACCTCTCTCAGAGCTTTCTCGGGCACGAATTTGCGCTACCCTTTGGAATTGCGCCAGTTGGAATGTCAGGCGTCGTGTGGCCGGATGCCGAACGTATTCTGGCGCGCCTCGGACGCGACGAGGGCATTCCGTATACGCTCTCCACAGTGGCCGCGCAGACGCCCGAGACCGTCAGCCCACACCTCGGACCCCACGCGTGGTGCCAACTCTATCCCCCACGCGACCTCGAGATCCGCAAGGATATGCTGAAACGATTCAAGGACGCCGGCTTTCGCGCGCTTGTGCTGACGGCCGACGTTCCCGTTACAAGCCGGAGGGAACGGCAGCAGCGGGGCGGCATGAGTACGCCACCGCAGCTCAGCCTCCGAATTCTTGGCCAGATCGCGCTGCGCCCAGCCTGGACTCTGGCAACGCTCAGGACCGGCGTTCCAAGACTCCGGACGATCGAGAAATACACCGGCAACCGCGGCGCCATGTCGTCCACCGGGCATATCGGCCACCTGATCCGCACATCACCCGACTGGGAATATCTTGAATGGCTTCGCGACCACTGGGACGGGCCACTCATGGTAAAGGGAGTGCTTGTCGCCGCGGATGCCGTTCGGCTGAAAGCGTCCGGGGTTGATGCGGTATGGGTTTCGAACCACGCGGGACGGCAGTTCGACGCGGCTCCCGCATCAATCGACCTACTTCCGGACATTCGGGCGGCGGTCGGTCCCGACTATCCGCTTATCTTCGACGGGGGCGTCGCCGGCGGGCTCGATATCCTGCGAGCCTTGGCTCTAGGCGCGGATTTCGTAATGCTGGGTCGGGCGTTTCTCTATGGCCTGGCGGCGTTCGGTCAACGGGGAGCGGCGCATGTGGTACATTTACTGCGCGAGGATATCCTGTCGAACCTCGGACAGCTGGGGCTGGAGGGATTCGACGGCCTGACCTTACGGGTTCGCGGTTGACCGCCCACGGGCAAGATGGCGCGACGGTACCGCGCACCACTCTCCCGCGAGTTCGGGAAACCGGGAGCGATCGATTGGGGCGGCACTCCAGCATCGGGCTTCATTTCGGTAATATAGATGGGAGGCTCCGCGCGTTTTATCAGGATCTATCCGCTTTACCCGGGTGCTATGAATGCCTAGATTCCAGATCCATGCATCATTCCCGGGATTTCTCCGATGACTGAATTCCGAAAGATCCTGGTCGCCAACCGTGGCGAGATCGCCATTCGCGTGATGCGCGCGGCGAATGAGCTGGGAAAACGCACCGTCGCGGTATACGCCACCGAGGACAAGCTGAGCCTTCATCGTTTCAAGGCGGACGAGGCCTACCTGATAGGCGACGGCATGGGACCGGTCACGGCCTACCTGTCGATAGACGAGATCATCCGTGTCGCCAAGGCCTGCGACGCGGACGCGATCCATCCCGGATACGGTCTGCTGTCGGAAAATCCCGCTTTTGCCGAAGCGTGTGAGGTTAACGGCATCGCCTTCATCGGGCCCAGACCGGAGACGATGAGAGCGTTGGGCGACAAGGCGTCGGCCCGGAAAGTCGCCATAGCGTCCGGTCTGCCGGTTATCCCGGCGACGGGTATCCTTGGCGACGATATGGACGAGATCGGGCGACAGGCCGAGGAAATCGGCTATCCCATGATGCTAAAGGCATCCTGGGGCGGCGGCGGTCGAGGCATGCGCCCGATTTACGATCCGGACGAACTGGCGGACAGAATACTTGAGGGAAGGCGCGAGGCGGAAGCCGCCTTCGGCAGTTCCGAAGGATATCTGGAAAAAATGATCCGGCGCGCGCGGCATGTCGAGGTACAGATTCTCGGCGATCGTCACGGAAACATCTATCATCTGTGGGAGCGTGACTGTTCGGTACAGCGGCGCAACCAGAAAGTGGTTGAACGCGCCCCGGCCCCGTATCTAACCGATTCGCAGCGGGAACGGCTTTGCGAACTCGGCAGGAGGATGGCCGCGGCGGCGGATTACGAATGCGCGGGGACGGTTGAATTCCTAATGGATACGGAAACCGGTGAGTTTCATTTCATCGAGGTAAATCCGCGGATCCAGGTGGAACACACCGTCACCGAGGAAGTCACAGGAATCGACATCGTACAGGCGCAGATCCTCGTAACTGAAGGCAAGAGTCTGGCGGAGGCCACGGGAATCTCTTCCCAGAACGACGTCAAGCTGGACGGACATGCCATCCAGTGCAGGATCACCACGGAGGATCCGAACAACAGCTTCATACCCGACTATGGACGCATTACGGCTTACCGCGGCGCGACCGGCATGGGTATCCGTCTTGACGGCGGCACAGCCTATTCAGGTGCGGTGATCACGCGCTTCTATGATTCCCTTCTTGAGAAGGTAACCGCCTGGGCACCAACGCCGAAAGCGGCTATCGCCCGCATGGAACGCGCCCTTCGCGAGTTCAGGATTCGCGGTGTCAGCACGAACATAGATTTCGTCGAGAACCTGCTACGGCATCCGACATTTCTCTCGAACGAATACCACACCAGATTCATCGATCAAACGCCTGAACTCTTCGAGTTCTCCCCGCGACGCGACCGGGCGACGAGGATTCTGACCTACATCGCCGATGTCACTGTGAACGGGCATTCCGACGTCGCGGGCCGCCCGTGTCCGGCGCGCGGACTGAAACTTCCGACTTCCCCGCCGCCCGCCAACGATCGGCCCGCGACGGGCGCGAAGCGGATCCTGGACGAATACGGGCCCGAAGCCATTGTGGAATGGCTCGCGAACCGTAAGGAGCTGTTGGTCACGGACACGACCATGCGTGATGGGCATCAATCGCTGCTCGCGACGCGCATGCGATCACTTGACATGATACGGATCGCGCCGAATTATTCCGCCGACCTACCGCAACTGTTCTCGGTCGAATGTTGGGGAGGCGCGACATTCGACGTGGCGTACCGGTTCCTTCTGGAGTGTCCGTGGCAAAGACTTCGTGATCTGCGCTCGGCGATGCCGAACCTGATGACACAGATGCTGCTACGAGGCTCGAACTGCGTTGGTTACACCAACTATCCCGACAATCTGGTACGAGCGTTTGTCGCACGGGCGGCAGAGACCGGAATCGATGTATTCCGCGTGTTCGATCCCCTTAACTGGGTGGAGAACATGCGGGTCGCGATGGATGCGGTGCTGGAATCGGGCAAACTCCTTGAAGGTTCGATCTGCTACACCGGAGACGTTCTGGATCCTGAACGCTGCAGATATGATCTCCGGTACTATGTTGGTATGGCGAGGGAACTGAAGGCCGCCGGCTCCCATATTCTCGGTCTGAAGGACATGGCGGGGCTTCTCAAGCCGGCGGCGGCCGACGTACTGGTCAGGACACTCAAACAGGAGACCGGACTTCCCATACACCTACATACCCATGACACCGCGGGAATTGCCTGCGCCACGATCCTCGCCGCGAGCGAGGCCGGTGCCGACATCGTCGACTGCGCCATGGACAGCCTGTCCGGCAACACAAGCCAGGCCCCTCTTGGAACCGTTATCGAGGCGCTGCGCCGCTCTGACCGCGACACCGGTCTCGACATAAACGCCGTTCGGCGGATCTCGAACTACTGGGAAGCCGTCCGGAACCACCTGGCGGCGTTCGAGTCAGGCCTTCAGGCACCCGCTTCCGAAGTCTATCTGCACGAGATGCCCGGCGGGCAGTTCACTAATCTAAAGGCTCAGGCGCGCTCGATGGGACTGGAGGAGCGCTGGCACGAGGTGGCGCAGGCCTACGCCGATGTCAATCGCATGCTCGGAGACATCATAAAGGTCACTCCCACTTCCAAGGTGGTGGGCGATATGGCATTGATGATGGTCAGCCAAGGTCTGACACGGAAAGACGTCGAGGATCCGGAAACGGAGGTGAGCTTCCCCCATAGCGTGATCGAAATGATGGAGGGACAGGTCGGCAAACCGAAGGGTGGATTTCCACCGGGCATGGTCAGGAAAGTGCTGAAGGGCCGGAAGCCGTTGACGGAACGCCCGGGCGCGCTGCTACCACCGGAGAACATGGAGGCCAGGCGGGAGGAGATCTCCGCGGAACTCGGTGTCGGGATCGATGACGAGGATCTGATCGGATATCTCATGTATCCGAAGGTTTTCACGGAGTATATGGAGCGTCATTCGGTCTATGGTCCGGTGCGGACGCTACCGACACGTACGTTTTTCTACGGAATGGAGCCCGGTGAGGAGATCACCGCCGAAATCGATCCCGGGAAAACGCTTGAAATCCGGCTGCAGGCTGTTGGCGAGACCCATGAGGATGGACACGTGAGGGTCTTTTTCGAGCTCAATGGACAGCCCCGCGTCGTGCGGATCTCCGACCGCCAGGCCAGTCCGGGGACAGTGGCCCGTCCGAAAGCCGATGCCGGGAATCCATTACATGTCGGAGCGCCGATGCCGGGCGTCGTCGCGTCGGTCGCGGTGAGGGCGGGCGCCAAGGTTACCAAGGGGGAACTGCTGCTGACCGTCGAGGCTATGAAAATGGAAACCGGACTGCATGCGGAGCGCGACGGTATCATCGGAACCGTACATGTCACGCCTGGAACACAGATAGACGCGAAGGATCTGCTAGTCGAGATGGAGTGACGGACGTTTCCCGATACCGGGACGGCTTCGGTCCAGACGCGTTTTGGATTCTCCTAAA
>JAPOUP010000286.1 GCA_026708635.1 Rhodobacter sp. | reverse complement strand
GGGCTTCCTGCGCGCCCTGCCGATGGGGAAAGACATCCACGTAATCACCCCGGCGACCCGATGCCACCGCCGGAACGACCGGGCGTGTGACCGCCGGACTTGCGACCGGCTCCCAAGCCGCGCATTACTTCAGGCCGGAGTTGCGATAACGCGTTTACCCTGACCCGGAATTCGACGACAACCCGGATCGGGATGGAGAGTCCCGATCGGCACACCCGAGGAAACAATGAGCCAAAGACGTAAACTCGCGGCCGGAAACTGGAAGATGAACGGGTTATCGGCCGACCTCGCCAAATTAAGGCAATTGATCGACACTTACCCGAACCCTGGATGCGAGGTGTTGGTATGCCCGCCCGCAACGCTGCTTGACCGCGTGCGGGCCTTGACCGCGGACAAAACGATCGCACTGGGTGGCCAGGACTGCCACTTTGCCGTGAACGGAGCGCATACCGGGGATATATCCGCTCGGATGTTAGCGGATGCCGGAGCGGAGTATATAATCCTGGGCCATTCGGAGCGCCGGACGGCCTATGGCGAAACCGATGCGCTGGTAAAGTCAAAGTCGTCCGCCGCGATCGCCGCCGGACTCGTCGCGGTGATCTGCGTCGGCGAAACGCTGGAACAGCGGAAAGGCGGCGGAACGCTGGAGGTCATCGGCGAGCAGATCATCGGATCCGTACCCGAGGGTGCGAGTGAAGACGCGATCGTAATTGCCTATGAACCGATCTGGGCCATAGGAACCGGGAGAACCCCGACGCTGGCGCAGATCGCCGAGGTGCATGACTTCATACGCGCTCAACTCCGGATGCGCGATGATGGGTTCGCAGCCGACGGAGTCCGTCTTCTGTACGGCGGTTCGGTAAAGCCTTCGAACGCGGAAGAGATTTTCGGCGTTTCCAATGTCGACGGTGCCTTGGTGGGCGGCGCATCGTTGGATCCGACCGATTTCGGCGCGATTGTCTCTGCGCTTGAGGCGGCGGCATGAGCGATCTATCCATTCAGTAGAATCGATGCTCCGGCGGCGAGATCACCGTCTGAAAGTGACCGGAAGTCGACCGGTGTGACCGATGCGTCAATCGCTCGTCGCATCGAAACCGTATAGCCATTCGAGACGCTTCAGCGCCGCATTTGGCGCTATGGCACCTCCGATCCTGAGCAGGTTATGGGCGACACTCCTTAACACCGGATCGCGAAGATGGAAATTCCGTGAGTTCGCCGTTGCCGCGGCGACCACCCGCGCGGCTCGACCGTGGCGTAGCTTCTGGTATTCCGCAAGCGCGTCGCGCTGCGGGAGGCGATCAAGGCAGCGAGCCAGAACCCAGGCGTCCTCAAGCGCGAGGTTCGCGCCCTGCGCGAGGAACGGAAGCGTCGGATGTGCGGCGTCGCCCACAAGCGCGAAACGCCCGTCATGCCAGCGCGCGGCGACTTCGTGCCGGAACAGTCCCCATAGCCGAACATCGTCGACCCGCGCCAGCCATCGCCTGACCTCCGGCGCGAAATCGGCGAACGCGGCCCGCAGATTGGAGGAATCGTCCTTTCGGTCCCAACCCTCTCCGACCCATCGCTCGCGCTCCTCCACCGCCACTATGTTGCGCAGTCGTGGGTCAGGCGCATAGGTCACAAGGTGCCGTCCCGGCCCCATCCAGACATGTGCCTCGGGTGCGGCATTACCGGCTACCATCGCCCGCCACGCAACCTGGCCGGTGTAGAGCGGCGCTTCCGGCCCGTTGAGATATCTCCGTGTCGCCGACCTGATTCCGTCGGCCCCGATCACGAGCGATCCGTCAACGCTCGCGGGATCAATGGAGACGCCAAGCGCGATGTCCACTCCCGCACCGCGTGCCTCCTTTTCCAGAAGTGCGATCAGGTGCGCTCTATGGGTCAGTATGAAGGGAAACCCGTTCCAACACTCCGCCAGATCAATTCGCAGAACCCGTCGGCCGGCACGGTAGTCCCTCAATTCAATGGCACGCGATTCCAGCCCCGCCGACCGCAGCGCCCCGTCAAGTCCAAGTGCCCTGATCACCGCGAAACCGTTTGGCGAAATCTGAAGGCCCGCGCCAACCCGGGTTATTTCCGGTGAGCGCTCCAGCACCCGCACGCTCGCGCCGCGTCGCGCCATCGCCACAGCCACCGCGAGCCCCGCAATGCCAGCTCCGATGACCGTGACGTTCCGATCTACCATCATGGTTAAGTGAACGAGCCCTCGGGGCGGTGACGTTTTCTGGATCGGCATCGCGGCCGGGAAAGTCCGTCAGCCGCGATGGACCTTCTCGCGACGCTCGTGGCGTTCCTGGGCCGCCAGACCCATGGTCGCGATCGGCCGCGCGTCGAGTCTCTTCAGCGAAATCGGTTCCCCCGACACCTCGCAGTAACCATACTCCCCCTGCTGGATCCGTCGTAGCGCCGCGTCGATCTTCACGACCAGCTTACGCTGGCGGTCACGGGTGCGCAGCTCGCGCGCGCGGTCGCTCTCCTCGCTGGCACGGTCGGCAATGTCGGGCACACTTCGCGCGCTATCCTGAAGTCCCTGAATCGTATGTCTGGACTCGTTTAGCAATTCGTCTTTCCATGCGACCAATTTGCGCCGGAAGTATTCCAACTGCCGTCCGTTCATGAACTTCTCGTCTTCGGAAGGTCGGTAATCGTCGGGCAGAGAGTTTTTCGCCACCATGTTGGTTCCCTAGTGCTTGACTGACAGACTCCGGTTCGCAGACCGCCGAAGTCAGACCGCCGGAACGCATTAACCGATGGAAAATGCCTTGTCACGCCCGGAAACCCAACGCTTGCAATGCAGTCCGCCGGTCATTAGGCAAGCGGCATCTCAATCACTGGATCGTAACGAAGGCCCATGAAATTTTCCGGAACCGAAGCCTATGTGGCGACCGATGACCTTAAGGTCGCTGTGAACGCGGCCGTAGTTCTGGAGCGTCCGCTGCTGGTCAAGGGAGAACCAGGTACCGGTAAGACCGAACTTGCGCGTCAGGTCTCCGGGGCACTTGGACTTCAGCTCATCGAATGGCACGTCAAGTCAACCACGAAGGCGCAGCAGGGCCTCTACGAATACGATGCGGTGTCACGTCTTCGCGACAGCCAGCTCGGCGACCAACGCGTGCACGACGTGAGGAATTACATAAAACCGGGCAAGCTCTGGCAGGCGTTCGCGGCCGACCGAAAGACCGTGCTGCTGATCGACGAGATCGACAAGGCCGACATCGAGTTTCCGAACGATCTCCTGCAGGAGCTGGACCGGATGGAGTTTCACGTCCATGAGACCGGGGAGACGGTCACGGCCCGGCAACGCCCGATCGTCATCATCACGTCGAACAACGAAAAGGAACTGCCCGACGCGTTCCTGCGCCGGTGCTTTTTCCATTACATCCGGTTTCCAGACATGGACACCATGAGGCAAATCGTCGAGGTGCATCACCCGGGGATCAAGGAACGGTTGCTGGTGACCGCGCTATCCCAGTTTTTCGAGCTACGCGAAATGCCCGGTCTGAAGAAAAAGCCGTCCACCTCGGAGGTTCTTGACTGGCTCAAGCTCCTGCTCGCCGAAGAGCTATCCGCCGAGGATCTGCGACTTGACGGAAAGAACGCGCTCCCGAGACTGCATGGGGCGCTGTTAAAGAACGAACAGGATCTACACATGTTCGAGCGCCTGGCATTCATGGCTCGCGGCGAACGTTGATATGCGGAGACGAGCCGAAACATACGGGGCAGCGCCAACACCCCTCCGTAACGCAAAACAGGGCGGCCTGCCAGGAATGGAACCATGCCATTCCACGCAAAGGGAACCAAGGCCACCCGCAGAAAACGAAATCTCAGGAATTGACCGAAGGGGCAAGGGGCGGCGCTACTTGTGATCCGTTCGCGGCTGCATCATATCGATATGCATGAGCCATCGACTCCTTCGCAAGCGAGACATCGATCCGCCCCAGTGGAAAGCCGACCTATATCGTACCTCAGCGGCACGACGGGACGTTAACGCCAGTGAGGGACATTTTACCCGCCGGGGCGCTTCCGGAAATAGCCGAGGGCCGACATGATCGTGCTGGCGTCCGTTGCACTGGGCGCGCTTGTTGGCGGTTTCCGGGCGATACGGAGAGAGGGAAACGCCAAGGACATCGCGCAATACGCTGCCGTTTACGCAATGGCCTTCGGTGTCCTCGCAATCTTCGCCGCCGTTCTCATAGAGCGTGCGTATAGCCCGTAGAGCCGATGTTTCTTCCTTTCTTCGAGAATCTCCGTAACGGTGGAGTTCCTGTCAGCCTCCGGGAATATCTTACGTTTCTCGAGGCTTTGGGGAGAGGGCTCGTCACCTATGAAACGGAGCGGTTCTATTTCCTCGCCCGCACGGCGATGGTAAAGGACGAGCGCTACCTTGACCGGTTCGACCGAGCGTTCAGCGAAACGTTCAAAGGGCTGGAAAATGTTCCCGCCAAAGCATTGATCGAGGCGTTCGACCTTCCCGAGGAATGGCTCGCCAAACTCGCTGAAAACCATCTAAGCGAAGCCGAGAGGGCTCAGGTCGAGGCTCTTGGCGGTTTCGAGAAGTTGATCGAAACGCTGCGGGAACGTCTGCGGGAGCAGGCGGAACGTCATCAGGGTGGGAACAAATGGATCGGCACCGCCGGTACCAGTCCCTTCGGCGCGTACGGATACAACCCCGAGGGCATAAGGATAGGCCAGAACGGGAGCCGTCATCGGCGGGCCGTAAAGGTTTGGGATCGTCGGGAATTCCAGGATCTGGACGACACTGTCGAGATAGGAACGCGTAACATAAAGGTGGCGCTGAAGCGCCTCCGCCGCTGGGTACGAGATGGAGCCGCCGACGAGCTGGATCTGAACGCGACGATCAGGTCGACGGCGGAAAGCGGTTATCTCGACGTGCGAACCAGACCCGAACGACGCAACGCCGTTAAGGTACTCCTGTTCCTTGATGTCGGGGGGTCCATGGACTCCCATGTCCGTATGGTGGAGGAACTGTTTTCGGCGGCTCATTCGGAATTCAGGCATTTAAGGCATTTCTACTACCATAATTGTCTCTATGAGAATGTCTGGGAGAATAACCGCAGACGTTGGCACGAACGGACGCCCACCCTCGAAGTGCTGCGCACCTTCGGACAGGATTACAAATGTATTTTCGTCGGCGATGCCACGATGAGTCCATATGAGATCGCATTTCCCGGCGGGGCCAACGAACACTGGAACGCGGAGGCGGGCCAGGTCTGGCTGGAACGCGCCCGTGACCAGTGGCCGGCGATCCTTTGGATCAATCCGGTCGCCGAACGGGCATGGGGCTACACACAGTCAATACAGATGATTCGGGAAATTCTTGGACCGGACCGTATGGTTCCGATGACGATAGATGGTATCGAGCGTGGGATGAAGGCCCTGGGTCACTGAACCGGCATCTGCCGGACGAAACCAGGACCCCGCGAATTCGTTGCCTCTCGCGTGACCCAAGAAGCCGATCGGAGACTTCTTCGCCAAATTTGGAAAAGACCTTCACAACGGCGTATCCCGCAACACCGGAAGCAACCGCTTCTGGGAGCACACCGCGGAGAAATCCAAGCGCACCGCTGACAGCGGCGGCACCAATCGCTGCACTCCCACTGATAAGTTGGCGAATGGATTCATCCGAATCCCTGTCCGGCGTCGTCAGAGAGGTCCATTACGCATGAAGAAAGCCACCACGGCAAGAATCCCTATCCTGACCTTGTTCCCCAAAATCAGGATCGCCCTGCCCCTTGTCGATGTGTCCTGCGACCGGAGGGAGATCAGGCGGTCACGAAACCGAAGATCGTGAGACCGATGCCGACAATGGCCACCATGTAGAATACAAGCCGCGTCTCGCGCTTGGCACCCTCGGCATCCCGCTTGGCGCCGTCTTCGCGATGCAGGGCCATATCCGCCCGCATTCCGGCCAGAGTTGCGGCAAGGTCCGCTCTCAGTGTCTCGTTTTCCGGTCGCATTGCCATCATACGCTCCTCAAGGCGGGCGATCCGCTCGGACATGTCACGATCAGGGTTCCCGGTGGTCATGATATCCCATAGGGGCGGAACCGGATCTGTTAAGGGTCCGTCGGCGTTGCCAGCATGTCCTTTACATGACTCGGCAACCGTGACTGCCTGTTTCCGGTAAGGTCGCTGAAACGGGAAAAGTCTGTGATCGGAAGAATGAAACAAAGATCAACGTCGTTTGGTGGATGAATGGCGGTATCCTCCCCCCAAGATCCCGCCACGATATGATTGTCAACCGTGCCTTGATGACACCGTGCGTTTTTGTTTTGGCACCCTCGAGGGTGTCCGGGCGAAGCGCAGGATTGGCCAACAGCGATCGGAAGCGCCGCGTGACATAAATCGATTGCGATGAATTGGCGGTGCTGCCGTGTAGCAAAGAATCGCCAGAGCGTTCATGCAACCAAGATAAGGGGCACCGATCTCGTTTCCAGGATAAGCCACCCCACAAAGACCGCAGCACTTTACCGGCCACTACGGGCCCAGGCAGGTGAAAACGGATCCCTCGGGCCGCTCCGGAGGGCCCCGGGATCAAAAACTCACGCTCAGGCAATGACGCATAGCGCCTCCGGGAACCGGTCGAGCGATCGCCCGCCGCAATGACGGAAACACGGCTTGTGGCCGTGGATCGGGTTCGGCAAGGTGAAGTGGCGGATATGCGGACGTCATCGCAGGTTGACTCAATGGCTCAGGCCCCGATAGTCGAGATCGAAACCGTCTCCTTTCACGCGGATCCCTACCCCACGCTCGCGACAATGCGCTCGGAGACGCCGATCTGCTTCGTTCCCCAGTTCGGCGCCACGCTTTTCACCAAACGAAACGCTATTTTCGAACAGGAAAAGCGAACCGAGACCTTTTCCAGCTACCAGCCCGGGGGATTGATGAGTGTCCTTATGGGCGAGAACATGATGCGGAAGGACGGAGACGCCCATGCGGCCGAACGCAGGGCTACCTTTCCGGCGCTCAGTCCGCGCACCGTCCGCACTCATTGGCTTTACGAGTTCCGAAAACATACCGAAGAGGTGCTTGAAACACTCGCGTTTAGGGGTGCCTTTGATCTGGTTGCCGATTACGCCATGCCGGTTTCGGGCCACGCGCTGAGGGTGATCACCGGACTTCGCAATGTGGACTGGCGGGAGATCGACCGGGTGAGTCAGGGCATGATAGATGGAATCGCGAACTACGGCGGAGACCCGGATATCGAGGCCCGCTGCTTAAGCTGTACCGCCATGATCGATGCCCGAATTCAGGAGAGACTCCAGGAAGTCGGAGGAAGGCCGGATCTATCGCTTCTATCGGTCCAGATGGAGGCCGGTCTTCCGATGGAATCCGTTCGGGCAAACATAAAACTCGCTATTTCCGGAGGCCAGAACGAACCGCGCGACGCGATCGCGGGAACGGCGTGGGCACTGCTGACACATCCCGAGCAGCTGGCGCTGATAAAGTCAGGCAAAGCCAGCTGGCGCGATGCCTTCGAGGAGTATGCGCGATGGATTTCGCCGATAGGCATGTCTCCCCGGCGGGTTGCCCGACCCGACACGGTCTATGGCATCGATTTCGAACCTGATTCCCGCGTATTTTTCATGTTCGGTTCCGGAAACCGTGACGAGGAGGTGTTTGAGGTGCCAGAGAAATTTGACATCACACGCGACACCTCGTCCAGCCTTGCCTTTGGCGCCGGCCCTCATTTCTGCGCCGGGGCGGCGGCGAGCCGGTCGCTGGTCGCCGATGTCGCTTTACCGATGCTGTTCAGGCGGTTCCCGGGATTACGCATCGCCGGGGAAGTGAATTTCTCCGGCTGGGCGTTCCGTGGACCGGCCGAGGTCCACGTGACGTGGAGCCCCGGTGACGTGGAAACAGGATGAGGTGCGGCCCCTGAACCGCACGCCCCTCAACTCAGTCCCCAAACAAAGGACTTTCCCTCCATCATGACGCCAGCCATCAGCGGCCGGAATTCCGAATTCCGGAATTTCCCAAGAACGGGACCGGGGACGTCCAACGTATTCAGGAGATCTGCCAAACCGGGAACCACGCCGGGCGAATCCCGTCTTATCCCAACAAACGGGGCCGGGCGGGTCTGAACTCCGGCAATCCGGACCGCATCAC
>JAPOUP010000029.1 GCA_026708635.1 Rhodobacter sp. | reverse complement strand
CGGGGCCCGCGCCTCCCGCGACCGGAAATCGATTTGGCACCGTGGGGATAACTCCGCCAAATCAGGACGGAACGACGTCAACCTTCAGGTTCCGGACTCACCCCGCCGATCACGGACGACGTGAACCACCCGGTCAGAATTCCACGCCTGCCTGCGCCTTGATACCCGATCTGAACGGATGCTTCACAAGCTCCATTTCAGTCACGAGATCGGCTACGTCAATCAACTTTTGAGCGGCGTTGCGACCGGTGAGAATAACATGGGTCATCTCGGGTTTTTCGGCCTTCAGGAACTCCACGACTTCGCCGGCGTCGACATAGCCGTATCTCATGGCGATGTTGATCTCGTCGAGTAACACCAGGCGATTGGTCGGGTCATGGATCAGCTCCCTCGCCTTACTCCACGCGGCTCGGGCCATTTCGGTATCGCGGTTCCTGTCCTGGGTCTCCCAGGTGAATCCCTCTCCCATTGTGTGGAACTGGCAGATATCGCCGAAACGCGAGGTGATCAGGTCCCGCTCTCCCGTCTGCATACCGCCCTTTATGAACTGGACCACCGCGCACTTCATTCCATGCGCGATACAGCGGAATATCATGCCAAAAGCCGCCGTGGACTTACCTTTGCCCTTGCCGGTATGGACAATCACCAATCCTTTCTCGTCCTCCTTCGTGGCCATGATCCTGTCACGGGCCGCTTTCTTTTTCGCCATCTTCGCCGCATGTCGGGTCGCGTCCCCGGTCATATGAAATCCCTTCCGCTCGCCGCGCAGGTATAGTGCCTGCCCCGCTATCCTTCTGCATTGTCCGGATCAGGTTTGCAAATCCCACCCGAACACATCCCGCCATGCGGGGCCCATGAGGCGCGGCGACGTCGCCACCGACTTCCCCGGAACGGCAACCGGCGCGGTGTGCCGGCCGGGGCCATCCTGTATCGCCCGCGATTACCTTTCGCGCGGCGGTGCCCGGAAACGCCGAACGGTTCATTCCCCAGGCCCTTGCCGTGGCGTCGATGGCCTCCAACGGTCCCGGAGTGATTGGCGTATGACCCGCCTGGGAGAACCTGGATCAAGGATCAGGGGCACGTATGGTCGCCCCCGGCGACCACTTCCCGCCAGCCTCCCAGTCGGGCACCTTAATGATTTTCCCGCTTTCGCGCTCCAGCCCGGATTCAGTGATTTCCTTTGCGGCGCAATGCGTCCGCCGGGATTTGGCGCCTGTGTCCCGCGCTCTATAGCACACAGGCTTCGATCATTTTCAGGCCGTAGCGAGTCGGTTCGGGAAAGGACCGGAAACCAATCCCGATCCGGAAGTCCGGATCACCGGCGACAACCACTGACCGAAGGGTATCCCAAAGGCAACCAATTCACGGGAACGCCGCCTCCAGGGCGACCAGCACCATGTCACCGAAGGATCGTTCCCGTTCTTCGTGATGAAGTTCCTCGCGGGTCTGCAGGTGGTCAGAAACCGTCAGCACGGACAATGCCCGGGCGCCATGCCGTGCGGCGAGACTGTAAAGCTCCGCCGTCTCCATCTCGACCGCCAGGATTCCATGCCGCACCATCTGCTCCAGAAGATCGTCACGCTCGTCATAAAACGTATCGGAGGAATAGACTCCGCCGATATGCGCCGTAAACCCATGTCGGTCCACGGAATTCGCGGCCGCCCGCAACAGGTCCCAATCAGCGCATGGAGCGAAATTGAGTTTCCCGAAGATCGTCGATGACGGTGTCGAGACCGACGACGCCGTCATCGCCAGCACGATATCCCGAAGACGGACATTCGGCTGCATCGCACCGGTCGAACCGATACGGATAAAGGTCCTCGCGCCATAGTCACGCATCAGTTCGTTAACATAGATGCTGAGGCTAGGCATGCCCATTCCGGAACCCTGAACCGTCACGCGATGACCGTTCCAGGTTCCGGTATAGCCGAGCATTCCCCTGACTTCGTTTATTTTTTTTGGGGACTTGAGAAAGGTTTTGGCGGCCCATCTGGCTCTGTAAGGATCTCCCGGCAGGAGAACGGTCTCGGCAACGTCTCCTTCGCTGGCCCCGATATGGATGGTCACGGCGTCACCTCCCCTGTTACCTTGGCTATCATCGCGCCGGCGCGCGGCACCGCGGACTTCCGTCACCCAGCGGCCGCTACGCCAGTTCAACTATATCGAACATGATGCGGGTGAGATCGAAGTCCTTGGGCGTGTAAACTTTGGCGACACCGAGGTTGAGAAGGCAACACGCGTCGTCAGAGGGAATGATTCCCCCTACGATGACCGGAATATGGGCCAGATCCGCCTCCCTGAGCCGTTCCATCAGTTCCTCCATCAGATGGATATGGCTTCCGGAAAGGATAGAGAGCCCGAGAACGTGTGGCGGTTCAGCCTGACAGGCGGCGACAATCTCGCCCGGCGTGAGGCGGATACCCGCGTAATCGATCTCGATTCCGCAGTCGCGGGCACGGGCAGCGATTTGTTCGGCCCCGTTTGAGTGACCGTCAAGCCCCGGCTTGCCGACATGCAGTCTCAGGCGACGGCCAAGGCGGCGGGAGGCCGAATCAACCGCGTCGCGAATCAGGTCGAGGCTCTCCGTGCGGTTAGACGGGCCCGCGGAAACTCCGGTCGGTGCGCGGTATTGGCCGAAGGCTTCCCGAACGACATCACCCCACTCTCCGGTGGTCACGCCAGCCTTGGCCGCGGCGATGCTGGGCGGCATGATATTATCGCCATTCTCCGCAGCGTTCCGCAACGCTTCCAGGGCGTTCCGGACAGCGGTGCCGTCCCTGGCGGAACGCCATTCAACGAGTCGCGCGACCTGCTCCGACTCCGCCTTCGGATCCGTCACGATTATCGCGTCCGGACCGCTGGGAAACGGCGACGGCTCACCGCCGGTGAACCGGTTGACTCCCACAACCGCCGTTTCCCCCGCTTCGATTCCGGCAATTCGGGCGGAGTTAGCCTCCACAAGCTGGCGCTTCATGTAACCGATCGACTGGATAGCGCCCCCCATCGCGTCGATCCGCGCAAGCTCGTCCCGGGCACCCTCCCTGAGTTCGGCAACCTTATTCGCCACCGCCGGATTTCCGTCAAACAGGTCGCCATACTCGAGAAGGTCGGTCTCGTAAGCGAGGATTTGCTGCATTCTAAGTGACCATTGCTGGTCCCATGGAGTCGGGAGGCCCAAAGCCTCGTTCCAGGCCGGCAACTGGACCGCGCGCGCGCGCGCTTTTCTCGACAGGGTAACCGCGAGCATCTCGAGGAGAATTCGTGAAACGTTGTTCTCCGGCTGCTGCTCGGTCAGGCCCAACGAGTTGACCTGGACGCCGTAGCGGAATCGCCGTAGCCCGGGATCCTCGATGCCGTAACGGTCACCGGCGATCTCATCCCAGAGATCGACGAACGCGCGCATTTTACACATCTCCGTAACGAAGCGTATGCCCGCGTTTACGAAGAACGAGATTCTGCCGACCATTTCCGGGAATCGCTCCGGCGCGACTTTCCCCTTGAGATCATCAAGCACCGCCGTCGCGGTCGCCAAAGCGAAGGCGAGTTCCTGCTCGGGCGTCGCTCCCGCTTCCTGAAGGTGATAGCTGCAGACATTCATCGGATTCCAACGGGGAAGGTGTTCACAGGTATATGCCACGATGTCGGTAACCATGCGCAGGCTTGGCTCTGGCGGACAGACATGGGTGCCCCGGGAAAGGTATTCCTTGATGATGTCGTTCTGTACCGTTCCCTGAAGCGCGCGAACTTCCGCACCCTGCTCCTCCGCGACCGCGATGTAGAGAGCGAGTATCCACGGAGCGGTGGCATTGATCGTCATTGACGTGTTGGCTTGATCGAGAGGAATGCGATCGAACAGAGCGCGCATGTCGTCGAGATGCGCGACCGGAACCCCCACCTTTCCCACCTCGCCACGCGCCAGTTCATGGTCGCTGTCATAACCGGTCTGGGTGGGAAGATCGAATGCGACGGACAGGCCGGTCTGGCCGTTCGCCAAGTTTCCGCGGAACAGCTCATTGGAAGCCTTCGCGGTGGAATGTCCGGCATAGGTGCGAAAAAGCCACGGACGGTCACGGGATGTATCTGCCATGGGCTATCTAGGCCTGTCAGTGCGGCAATTCAGTTTGTCCGGGAAGTGATACGTGGAATTCCCCGGCGCCGTCAATATGCTGCGGCGCAGAATACGGCTCGCGATCGGGGCCGATCCGTCAACCGCGCGGAATTCGAACCGCATTACGTTGGCGATCGCGTACGGTCGCGCCCGAGATGACCCGGGCCGCCGGACGATCCGGTCCCAGATATACCGTAACGCTTTGCAAACGATATTCGCGGCGGGTGGTTGGAGCGCCGGTGGATGGTGTCTAAATGGGACCTGATAGGTTGCAATGCCACCGGACCGCACATAAGGCGGTCCGCGGGATCCGCGCCGATTCTGCGGTGCGGCAATTCGGATGCACCTTGGAGATGGGGCTATGGTAACTGATCGAAATCCTTCCCCCGCGGAATACGACGCGCCGGAACGGGAACTCTATGCGGTCGGCGAAATGCCTCCCGTAGGCTATGTGCCGAAAAAAATGCACGCATGGGCGATCCGGCGTGATAGACATGGCGAACCGGACAGGGCGATGCAACTCGAGGTTGTGGACGTGCCCAAACCGGACAGCCACGAGGTACTGGTCCTCGTGATGGCGGCGGGCGTCAACTACAACGGGGTCTGGGCCGGACTGGGCATACCGATCAGTCCATTTGACGTCCACAAGGCCGAATACCATATCGCCGGATCGGACGCGGCTGGAATCGTTTGGGCTGTCGGCCGCAAGGTACGGAACTGGAAAGTGGGCGACGAGGTCGTGATCCACTGCAACCAGGACGACGGCGATGACGAGGAGTGCAATGGCGGTGACCCAATGCTCTCACCCAGCCAGCGAATCTGGGGCTACGAGACACCGGATGGCTCTTTCGCGCAGTTCACGTGCGTGCAGGCACAACAGCTCATGGACCGTCCCCGGCATCTGACGTGGGAGGAAAGCGCCTGTTACACTCTCACGCTGGCCACCGCTTACAGGATGCTGTTTGGCCATCATCCCCATGAACTCAAGCCGGGCCAGAACGTCCTCGTCTGGGGTGCGTCCGGCGGTCTGGGATCCTATGCCATTCAACTCGTCAATACGGCGGGCGGAAACGCCATCGGGGTGATCTCCGACGAGAGCAAGCGCGGTTTCGTAATGGATCTCGGCGCCAGGGGCGTGGTCAACCGACGCGATTTCAACTGCTGGGGGAAGCTACCCGAAGTCAATACGGACGCTTACCGTCACTGGTTCGGCGAAGTCCGAAAGTTCGGCAAGGCGATCTGGGACATCACCGGCAAAGGCGTCAACGTCGACATGGTGTTCGAGCACCCGGGCGAGTCGACCTTTCCGGTTTCGACATTCGTCGTGAAAAAGGGAGGCATGGTCGTGATCTGCGCCGGCACGACCGGATACAACCTGACGCTGGACGCGCGTTATCTGTGGATGCACCAGAAGCGCGTCCAAGGCAGCCATTTCGCGCATCTGAAGCAGGCCGCCGCGGCGAACGGGCTGATGGTCGAGCGTCGGCTGGATCCGTGCATGTCCGAAGTGTTTCCATGGGCGGAAATACCGGACGCGCACATGAAGATGCGCCGCAACGAGCACAGGCCCGGAAACATGGCGGTACTGGTGCAGTCACCGAGAACCGGGCTGCGCACCCTCGAGGACGCCCTCGAGGCCAGCGGTCCGAACTGAGTCCAGCGGGGCGAATCTGCCGGGTGCCGGAGGCCATGACTCCCGACGTCGTCGGGTAGGGAAACGAGGTTCCGGATTTCGTTCGGGCAGCATAGAGTCAGGCCATGACCCTGACCGGAACACAGTTCTCCAAAGATCAGGCTGAAGCCTACGACCGCATAGTCGAATGGCTGCGGGAAGCGGGAGTTGACGTTCGGCGCGGCAGGCTCAAGCGAGCGCGAAAACGCGGGCGCAGCGCGGTCGCCGTCCTCGGTCGCGCGGGTTCGGGTAAGACGATGCTGCTGTCACGCGTTTTTCGCGACCTGGACGGGGCGGGCGTCCGCCCTGTCACCGGAGACGGCCAAAACGACAGCCAGAAAAACAGGCGCACACTGTCGATACTCGCCCCAACCAACAAGGCCGCCAGCGTTCTGCGGAGCGGTGGCGTTCCGGCGACGACGATCCATCGGATCCTATACACACCGGTCTATGATCCGAAATACCAGACAGTCGCCGATTGGCTGGCCTCCGGCGGTGGCAGGCCCGCAATCGCCGGCCTGACCGACGCGGCGCTGGACCGGGCGCGGGAATTCTACAAGGCTAACAGGTCGGTTCCCGGCGCGCTGGCGACGGCCGGCCTGCGCGGGTCGGATTTCATCACCGGCTGGACACGGCGCGACGACCCGCTGGATATCGGGCTGGTCGACGAAGCGTCAATGCTTGACGAGAGGGCGCTCGAGGATCTCCGGAAAATTTTCCCGACACTCATCCTGTTCGGCGATCCCGGACAACTCGCGCCCGTCGGCGACTCGGGAAAGATGGTATTTGATCGGCTCGATCGATCCCGGAAGCTGGAACTGTCGCGCGTCCACCGGCAAGCCGCCGGAAATCCCATCCTGGATCTCGCGCATTCACTGGACTACGGCAGCCTAGAGTTCGAGGACTTCGAGAGGCGGATATCCCAGGCGGCGCTCCAGGACGACCGTGTGACCGTGTGCCCGCGCGCCAACACCGATCTGATGGCACGGTCGCCGGTTCTCGTATGGAGGAACGCGACACGCGTGCGCCTGATCCGCGCGTTCAGAAGTGCGCACGGGGCTCCGCCCGACGGGCTTCTTCCTGGCGAACCCCTGGTATGCGATGGAATCGAACTGCCGCAGAAACTGCGCCACAGAAGAATCGAACTGGAGGCGCGGGGGCTTATCAAGGGAGCCCAGGTGATCTATCTTGGCCCCGGAAACAAGCCGGGATTCTCGCGTGTGCATGTCATGGGCGCGGAGGATCCCCGAACCGGTGTCGCCTCCATAGTAAAGATCGAGGTTCCCGACCAAGAGGAACCGCTCATCCCCGTCGCGGCACGGATGGGCGCGACGTTTCTGCACGGTGCCGCGGTGACGATACACAAGGCACAGGGGTCACAATGGCCCGTCGTGCAGGTGTTCGCCCCGGACATACGGGCGGCGGCTCGATCGGGACTTGTCGAATCTGGCGTGCACCTGTGGAAACGGCTGGCATACGTCGCGGTCACCAGAGCCCAGGAGAGGCTGATGTGGGTAACGCGATACGCCCTGGCGAAGCCAGAGGGAAAGCTGGCGACCGACGACCTGAAAGCGGAGCCATGCAAAATGGAAACAATGATCGGGAACACGGACTCATGAGTGGAAACATCGTCATTACCGGAGCGTCGAGCGGGATTGGCCGCGCGACGGCCGAACTGTTCCTTGAAAAGGGCTGGACCGTCGGAATGCTCGCCCGTCGGGCCGAGACAATGGCGGAAATCGCGTCTTCGAACGAAAATGCCGTCGTTCTTCCCTCGGACGTGACTGACCCAAGCGCAGTGGAAAGCGCGTTCGCGCGGTTCAGACGCACCGCGGGCAGGCTTGACGTTCTGTTCAACAACGCGGGTATCTTCGGAGTCGCCGCACCCATCGACCAGGTGCCGGTGGAAACCTGGATGGCCGTCGTGAACGTCAACCTGAACGGAATGTTCCTTTGCGCCCGGGAAGCGTTTTCCGCGATGCGCCTGCAGGACCCGCAGGGCGGTCGGATCATCAACAACGGTTCGATCAGCGCCCATGTCCCGAGAGACGGATCGGTCTGTTACACGTCAACGAAGCATGCGATCACCGGAATGACGCGCTCTTTGAGCCTTGACGGACGGCCGTTCGACATTGCCTGCGGCCAGATCGACATCGGAAACGCGCGGACACCTATGGTTGCGGCGCAGTGCGAGCGGGCCAGGGAGGCCGGTCTGCCCGAACAGGAGACAATGGACGTACGCCATGTGGCGGAGGCCGTCCTGCACATTGCTGAGTTGCCATTGGAGGCGAATGTGCAGTTCATGACGGTGATGGCAACCAAAATGCCTTATATCGGGCGAGGTTGACCGCGACCGCCGTTGAGGCGGCCGGGTAGGGCTATTGCGCCCGGATTTTC
>JAPOUP010000156.1 GCA_026708635.1 Rhodobacter sp. | reverse complement strand
CGCTCAAGTGAAATCGAGGAGCTTTCCGGCCCGGCACCGCCACCTCTGGGCGGCCGGGAGTCCGCGCGACATGGTCGGTGCTGACGGTTCGGAGCCGGGATTCCAGCCCGGCTCGGGTTACGTTCCGCCCGGAGATCCAATGGCGGCACTCTCCGGGCGGGCCAGGCCAGTTAGCCTGGTATCATATCTCACGCCGGGTAACGGAAAGCCCGGGCGCGGGCATCGCGCTTGACTCAGCTCCGCATCGTCCTGAACGCGGCCGAGGCCAGCCACCCCGCCAGAACCGCTATGAAGAGTGACAGAATTCCGTAGGCCAGCGGGCGCTCATGCGCCAGGGAGTACAGAAACCTCTCCAGGCCGACCTTCTGAACGAAAATCTTTTTCTCAAGCCAGTCAATGACATATCCATCGCGGGTCAGGAATATCCTCACGGCGTAATCACCTTCCGTAAGGTTGGCCGGCAGGACGACCTTGGTCCTGAACAATGTCTGCTCCTCCATGATGACGGTGTAGGGTTGCTCCAGGTAATGCCTGTCCCGTTTGCGAATGCGGATCAAGGCGTCAATGAAGTCCGAAATGCCGGGAGACGCCGACAGGGCGTCTCCTGGTCGGATCGCGCGCCCGACCGATATCCGGTACCGACGGTCCTCCGCCTCGCTGAGTACCTCGCTGAAGCGACCCGAGGTGGCGACGGCGTAGAAACTGGGCGCGGAGTCGATTTCGACGGCGTCGCTGTTGACCCAGATCCCGTACCGTCTTTCCCTGCGGCGAACCGTAACCGGAGTGAACGGCCCGGCGACGGCCACCACCACCTGAAGTGGCTCACCGGACTCCGGAAGCGGACCGTCCCGCTTCACCGCGCCGAATATAAGGATCTCCGACCCGTCGAAATTCGCCGTGATGGACACCCGGTTCTGGCTGAGTCCCGCGACAACCTCCTCCGCCTGCGCCGGAGGCGCCAGGGCAAGTGACAAAACGAGAATGAAAACAGCGGGAATCATCCGTGCGGCCCCGCGCCGCCAAGCGAATAGAGCTCGGAAGGTTGCAGCAGAAGGTCAAGCGCAAGCTTTCCACAGACCCCTATTACAAGAAGCGCCAGCAGTATGCGAAGATGCTCCGCTTGCAGACGAACGCCTATCCTCGCGCCGATCTGCGCTCCCGTCACACCGCCAAGCAGAAGCAGAACCGCGAGGGCCATGTCGACGGTCTGGGTTGTGGTGGCGTGCATGAGCGTGGTGAAACCGGTGACGAAGGTGATCTGGAAAAGGGAGGTTCCGATGACGACCTTTGTCGGCATGCCAAGTATGTAGATCATGGCCGGCACCATGATGAAACCGCCGCCGACACCCATGACCGCGGCCAGAACGCCGACCAGGAATCCAACCGTGAGCGGCGGAATCACCGAAATATAAAGTGAACTCGCGCGGAATTTCACCTTGAGGGGCAGGGCATGGATCCAGCCGTGCTTCCGGCGCTTCCTTACCTGGCCCGGATGCCGGTTTCTGCGTATCGCGTTAAGGCTCTCGACAAACATCAGGGAGCCGATGATCCCCAGGAACACCACATAGCATAGCCTGACGATGAGATCGATCTGCCCCATCGACCGCAGTGTCGCGAAGATCTGCACTCCGAGCGCGGCACCCAGAATCCCGCCGGCCAGCAGGACCAGCCCCATTTTCAGATCCACCGTCCTGCGCCTGATATGCGCCAGCGCGCCCGAAAATGACGAGGCGACGATCTGGTTGGCTTCCGTCGCCACCGCGACCGCCGGCGGAATGCCGATGAAAAACAGCAGCGGAGTCATCAGGAAACCGCCGCCAACCCCGAACATGCCGGACAGCAGGCCGACCAGCCCGCCCAGCCCCAGAAGCAAAAACGCGTTGACCGATACCTCGGCTATCGGGAGGTATATCTGCACGGGAAACCGGAATTCAGAACCATTGTGCCCGTCTCGGGAGGTTACGCGACCGGACGGCGCTACCGGCCGCTACGGACGTTCCGCGCCTTGGCCGCGCCGGCCGCCGGATCGGTTCCGTCCTCCGTCCGCGTTCCGTCCGGGTTCGCGGACCCGGATCAGCCACGGGACAGATACCTGCGCAGCACCCGCTCGAGCTTGGCGGCGCCAAGCGGTGCCATCGCCTTGGTATGCTCGTGGCTGATCGCCTCGTCCGAAAGTCCGGCCGCCATGTTGGTGATCACCGAGACCGCCGCGACCTTGAGCCCGAGGAACCGTGAGAGTATCGCTTCGGGCACGGTCGACATCCCGACCGCGTCCGCGCCGAGCGTCCGGACGGCGCGTATCTCCGCCGGGGTCTCGAACGATGGGCCGGAAAACCAGGCATACACGCCTTGTTTCAGCCCGATCCCCTCTTCGTCCGCCGCCGATAGGAGATCGGCGCGCATTCCCTGATCATAGGCCTCCGTCAGCGGCACGAAACGTGCGTCCGACGGCTCCCCGATCAGCGGGTTACGGCCCGAGAAATCGATGTGATCGCTCACCAGCATCAGATCGCCCGGGGGAATGTCCGGACGCAGCGATCCCGCCGCGTTGGTAAGTAACAGCCGGTTCACTCCAAGAGCCTTAAGCGCTTCCAGCGGGAGCCGCATGGTGTCCGCCCTGCCGGATTCATAGTAATGGACACGCCCTCCAAGGGCGGCGACACGTATGCCTTCCAGAATGCCGATCACGAGTTTCGGATTGTGCCCGCTCACTCCGGCGTGCGGAAAACCTGGAAGGTCGGAATAGTCTATCGATGGTCCGTTGATCTCATCCACGAGATGTCCCAGTCCGGAACCAAGCACCAGACCGAGTTCGGGCGGATCCCCTCCCGCGCGGTCCCGGATCAGACCGACGAGTTCCTCAACGTTCCTTGACATAGGGCTCCCCTCCCGCGCGTGGCGGAATCGCTTTGCCGACAAATCCCGCCAGAATCACGACCGTCAGGATATAGGGGAGCGCCTGCATGAACTGCACGGGAATCTGAATGCCGAAGATTTCAATGTTCTGAAACCTGTTGCCGATCGCCTCAAGCAGCCCGAACAGCAGGCATGCCATCAAGGCGTAGCCAGGTCGCCATTTCGCGAAGATCAGGGCGGCTAGCGCGATGAAGCCGCGGCCCGCGCTCATCTCCTTGACGAAACCGGCCGCCAGTCCGGTGGCGAGGTAAGTGCCGGAAAGCCCGCACAGCAGGCCACAGATCAAAACGGCCGTGTAGCGCAGCCGGATCACTGACACGCCCGCCGTGTCAACCGACTCCGGATTCTCGCCAACGGCCCGGAGCCGAAGACCGAAACGGGTTCGAAACAGCACCCACCAGGTAAGGAACACGGCTAACAGGCCAATGTAGACCAACAGCGTGTGGCCCGAGAGTAATTCGTGATAGATCGGCCCGAACAGTGGCACGTTCCCGACCCGTTCGGCAAACGGCAGGGTGATTTCCTGAAAGCGCGCCGAACCTTCGAGCTGGGGCGTCCTGCCCCCGAGGCTGAACCAGTTCTCGCCAATGATCACCGTGATGCCGGAAGCGAGAAAATTTATGGCAACTCCGGAAATCAGCTGGTTGCCACGGAAGGTGATCGAAGCGACGCCGTGAAGGAGGGCAAGGACCATGGACGCTCCCATCCCGGCCAGAACCCCGAACACTATGGGTGCGATCGGTACGCCGCCCGCGATTTCAACGCAGGCGCCGGTGAACGGAACGCACAGGGGCATGGGGGCGTCGACGTAGGCCATCATTAGCGCGGAGACCGAAGCGGCCATGAACGCCGATACGAGAATCTTGCCTTCCAGACCGATATCGAAAATACCGGCGCGTTCGGAAAACAGGCCCGCGAGACACGCGAACAGGAGCGGCGTGGCGAGCCGAAGCGCCGAGTCGAGAATCTGCAGGACGGTCATGAAGTCCATCAGGTCGCCCTTTTCCCGAGCCGCAGGAAGAGTTGCTGCAGGGGCAGCCGGATCATATTGTCCAAAGCGCCGGTGAACAGGATCACGAGCGCCTGGATCACCAGAATCATCTCACGGCTGATGGCGGGAATCTCGAATTCAAGCTCTCCGCCGCCCTGATACAGCATCCCGAAAAGCAGGCCGGCCAGAAGCACCCCGAGTGGATGCGACCGTCCCATCAGCGCCACCGCGATGCCAACAAATCCCGCGCCCTGCACGGGATCGGTTACCAGTCGCTCCGCTTCGCCCATCACGGCGTTGATACCCATCAGGCCAGCCAGACCACCGGAAATCAGCATGGTGATCATCGTGATCCGCACCGGCGGTATACCGGCGTAGACCGCGGCCGGTTCCGAGTGGCCGAAAGCCCGGATCTGGTAGCCAAGCCGCGTATGCCAAAGAATGACGTAGACCAGAAGACAGCAGATCAGGGCTACGGCGAACGTGATGTTTGCGGGCGTGGACCGCGAAAACCCGAGACCGATCACGCCGAGCGCGTCATGGGCGTTGGGCAGGAAAGCGCCTTCCGGAAACCGCGCCGTCTCCGGCGCCATCGATCCCGGGGGCTTCAGCACGTTCACCAGCAGGTAGACCATCAGGGCCGAGGCGATGAAGTTGAACATGATGGTCGTAATGACGATATGGCTGCCGCGGGTCGCCTGCAGGAACGCCGGTATGGCCGCCCATGCCGCTCCGAACGCGGCGCCGCCTAAAATGGCGAACGGAAGGGCCAGCGCCCAATGCGGCCAGGGGATCGCGAGGCAGACGAGCGCTACGCCCAACCCTCCGATAGCCGCCTGCCCTTCGCCACCGATGTTGAACAGTTTCGCCTGGAAGGCGACCGCGACCGCCAGCCCCGTGAATATGAAGTTGGTGGCGTAGTATATCGTGTAGCCCCAGCCGTAAGTGGAGCCCACGGCGCCCTTTACCATGATCCACATCGATCTGATGGGATCCTCGCCAATGTAAAGCACGACGAGACCTGAAACGACAAGCGCGAGGAACAGGTTGATCAGCGGGATCAACGCGACATCGACCCATTTCGGCATCCTGTCCATCAGGCGGCCCCGGCGTCGATACCGGCCATCAGAAGTCCCAGCTCGCGCTCATGGGTCTCGCCCGGCAGGCGTTCTCCCATGACGCGGCCGTCGAACATGACCGCGATCCTGTCCGAAAGTGACATGATCTCGTCAAGCTCCACGCTTACCAGTAGGATGGCGGCGCCGTCATCGCGCAGGTCAACTATGTGCTGATGGATGAACTCGATGGCGCCTATGTCAACGCCCCGCGTCGGCTGCCCCACCAGGAGCAGGTCCGGACCGCGGGTCATCTCACGGGCGAGAACGAGTTTCTGCTGATTGCCTCCCGAGAAACTCTTGGCCGGGAGCCCGGGGATCGGCGGCCGCACGTCGAACTCCCTCATCTTTGTTTGGGCATCCCTTCGAATGGCGGCATTGTCCATCAGAAGCCGCCCTCTCCGGTAAGCCGGGTCGTGATGGTAGCCGAAAACCATGTTCTCCCATGCGAGGAAATCCATGATCAGGCCGAGATGCTGCCGGTCCTCGGGAACGTGCGCGATGCCGCGCGCGCGTCTTGACTGCCCGTCCGCGCGGCGCCCGCTCAGGCTGATCCCGATACCGTTGATCCTGACGTTTCCCGTCGCGGCGGTGATTCCGCCAAGTACCTGGAGAAGCTCGGACTGGCCATTTCCGGCGACACCGGCGATTCCGAGAATCTCCCCGGAACGGACGCTGAACGAAACGTCGCTCAAACGCCGCACCCCATCCGCATCGGTGACGCTGAGGCTCTCGACCTCCAGAACGGCGTCGCCGGGTTCGGCCTGTTTCTTGTCGATGCGCAGCAGAACCTTCCGGCCCACCATCAATTCCGCCAGCCGTTCGGGGCTGGTTCCGGCGGTCGGCAGGGTCGCCACCATCTCACCTCCCCGCATGACGCTTACGGCATCGGTGATCTCCATTATCTCGCGAAGTTTATGGGTGATGAGAATGATCGTTTTGCCCTGGCGTCTCAGTCCCTCGAGAATGCGGAACAGGTGATCGGCCTCGGCAGGTGTCAGCACGCCCGTCGGTTCGTCGAGAATCAGGATATCCGCCTGCCGGTAGAGCGCCTTGAGAATTTCCACCCGCTGCTGCGTCCCGACGCCGATATCCTCGATCAACGCGTCGGGATCCACGTTTAGTTCGTATTCATCCGCCAGACGCCTAAGCTCTTTCCGCGCGTTCGCCTTGGAGGGCCGGAGCATCGCGCCGTCCTCGGCCCCAAGGATTATGTTTTCCAGAACGGTGAAGTTCTGCACCAGCTTGAAGTGCTGGAAGACCATTCCGATTCCCGCGCCGATCGCATGCTGGGGTTCGCGAATGTCCGTGCTGACCCCGTTGACGGAGATATTTCCGGAGTCAGCCTGGTAGAAACCGTACAGGATTGACATCAGCGTCGACTTGCCGGCCCCGTTCTCGCCGATGATGCCATGAATGGTTCCGGGCATCACCTTTATGTGGATATTCCTGTTTGCCTGAACGGGACCAAACGCCTTGGAAATCCCGGTGAGCTCGATGGCCGGAGCCGTCATTCAGCCCCCTTGCCCGGAAAGCCGACGGCCCGGACGATCTTTCCGTCCGCGTCGAGGTCGGCGAAATACTGCCCGACCATCGACTTCCCCTCCCCGAAATCGAATGCGACGTTCACCCGGGCATGTCCGTGGTGTCTGTCTATCGGTTCGATCACCCGGGCGCTCGCTCCCGGCGGAAACCCGCCAAGAAACTCCAGCATGCCTTCCACCGAGGTGATCGGATCAGGTGTATGCGGATCGGTGTAACGGAAACTTCCGCTGACGGCCGAGCGGATGAGATCAGCCCGGCCGTCACCGTCAATGTCGCTCCACGCCGCGAAAAACCGGTTAATCGCGTCAGTCATTGGCGGTAAGGCCCGATGAACGCGGTTGGGCGGGGCCGGCCATTCACGAGACCGGGCAGCTGTCGCTCGACATATAGTCGTGTACGGCCAGCTCTCCCGAGATGATCATGGCCTTGGCCGAGTCGACCGCCGCCATCATCTCCTGGTCAATAAGCGATTGGTTGTGCTCGTCGATTGCGTAGCCCACGCCTTCCGCCGCCAGATTCATCAGGCTTATGCCCGGCTGAAAGCCCTCGACGCCATTGATGAACGTCTCGTAGGTCGCGTTATCGACCCTTTTGATCATTGAGGTCAGCACGCTGCCGGGGTGCATGTAGTTCTGGTTGCTGTCCACGCCGACGGACAGGATGCCCGCGTCGGCGGCGGCCTGCAGCACGCCCACGCCGGTACCGCCCGCCGCCGCGTAAACGACGTCGGCGCCCTGGCTGATCTGGGTGCGGGTCAACTCTCCCCCCTTTACGGGATCGTTCCACGCGGCCGGCGTCGTCCCGGTCATGTTCTGGATAACGGTGGCGTCCGGATTCACCGCCTTAACGCCCTGTACGTAACCGCAGGCGAACTTGCGGATCAGCGGGATGTCCATACCTCCAACAAAGCCCACGGTACCCGTTTTGGAAGCCATGGCCGCGAGCATGCCGACGAGATAGCTGCCCTCGTGCTCGGCGTAGACGATGGATCTCACGTTTGGCGCGTCGACGACCATATCGACGATCGTGAATCTGGTGTCGGGATAGTCCGGCGCGACCTTTTCCAGTGTTGACGCGTTCGCGAAACCCAGAACGACGATCGGATTCGCGCCGCGCTCCGCCATCTTGCGCATGTTCTGTTCGCGCTGCGCCTCCGACTGCAGTTCGGTTTCGATATAGGTGCCGCCGGTTTCGGCGACCCAGCGCTGCGCGCCGTTGTATGCGGCCTCGTTGAAGGATTTATCGAACTTGCCGCCGAGGTCGATGATCAGCCCCGGTTCGGCCAGGGCGGCCGCGGAGGAAATGGCCAGTGCCGCCGCGGCGCCCGTGAGTTTGTTTCTGAGGGTCATGGAACTCTCCCGGTTTGATGTGGGTGGCCGGATTGACCGGCTGGATGTGGACGGCGAGCGGATAACTCGCAGATGGATGATTTAGGACTTAGGCGGGGGGGATGGTCAACCCGTTTTTGGGGATTTTGGGCAATTCCCTTCATCGTACCCGGTGATGGGGCAAGCCTGCGCATTGCCGTTCAGCCGGTCGGCCGGTTTCCGGGAAAACCTCCGGTTCGGGAGTGATCCGGGATCATGGGAAACCGGGTTCCGGACGTCACGCAGGTATCATGGGGGCGTCTTTTGTGG
>JAPOUP010000319.1 GCA_026708635.1 Rhodobacter sp. | reverse complement strand
GAATGGCGCGTTCGCGCCTAGCGGGGAGGGACGCAATGAGAAATCCAATCTTTGCCGCAGCGGCGGCGGTCGCCATGGCGGGAGGAACGGCTACGGCGGAGCAGATCACCATCCTCGGTCCGTGGCTGGGGCCGGACCAGGAAAACGTGGAGGCCGTGCTCGCGGCGTTCGCCGAGGCCAGTGGCCACGATGTCCGTTACGCGGGCTCAGATAGCTTCGAACAGCAGATCATGGTGGACGCCGAGGCGGGTTCCGCCCCCAACGTCGCCGTTTTTCCGCAGCCCGGGCTGGCGGCCGACATGGCCTCGCGCGGTTTCCTTACACCCCTTGCCGATGGTACCGGTGACTGGGTGCGCGAAAACTACGCGGCGGGCCAGTCGTGGGTTGATCTCGGAACATATGCTGACGAGAACGGCGCCGATCAACTCTTCGGTTTCTTTTACAAGGTCGATGTAAAGTCCTTGGTCTGGTACGTGCCCGAGAATTTCGAGGACGCCGGTTACGAGGTCCCGGAGACGATGGAGGAACTCAAGGCACTTACCGACCAGATCGTAGCGGATGGCGAAACGCCATGGTGCATCGGGTTGGGCTCGGGCGGCGCGACCGGATGGCCGGCCACTGACTGGGTCGAGGACCTGATGCTGCGTACACAGGCTCCGGAAGTCTATGACGCATGGGTGGCCAACGATCTTCCGTTCAATGACCCGAAAGTCGTCGCCGCGATCGAGGAATTCGGTGCCTTTGCCAGGAATGACGCGTATGTTGCCGGCGGCAGCGGTGTCGTGGCGTCCACCGACTTCCGCGACTCGCCCAAAGGCCTGTTCTCGTCACCGCCGCAATGCTACCTGCATCGGCAGGCGTCGTTCATACCGGCGTTCTTCCCGGATGGCACGGTGGTCGGAGAGGACGCCGACTTCTTCTACTTCCCGGCGTATTCGGAGAAGCAGCTCGGCAATCCGGTGCTCGGTGCCGGCACTGTGTGGGCGATCACGAATGACAGCGAGGGAGCGCGTGATCTCATCGAATTCCTGAAGGATCCCTTATCACATGAGATCTGGATGGCCCGTAAGGGTTTCCTCACGCCACACAAGGGCGTGAACCCGGACGCTTTCGGCGACCCGACACTGCGCAAGATGAACGAGATCCTGCTCGCGGCCACCACGTTCCGCTTCGACGGCTCCGACCTAATGCCGGGCGCCGTTGGTGCGGGCAGCTTCTGGACAGGAATGGTCGACTACGCTGGCGGAGCGAATGCGGAGGATGTGGCCGACGCGATCCAGGATAGCTGGGACGCGATCAAATAGGTGCCCCGTGCGATCCCGTTCCATCAGGGGGCCGCTGTTAGACTAGCGGCCCTACCTCTCTGCCGTGCTCGGCAGGCACTGGATTTATTGGACATCTTGGCGCCGGGCACTTGGGGGAACGATGGAGAGGGACGGCTGGCCTGACGGAGGTGTAGGGAGGGCAAAGCGATGCATCCAGCGCTTCAGGGGATCCTGACGATCGCCGTTGGCGTCTTTGGCTGCGTGGGATATTTCTATCTGTCGAACCTGGTGCTCGACAAGGTCATCTTCCCCGCCCGTGGACCGAACATCGGCCGAAACCTGAATCGTGCCAACCTGGTACGGCCCTGGCTGTTCCTGCTCCCCGCCATACTGGCTCTCGGTCTTTATCTGGCCTACCCTGTATTCGAGACACTGCGCCTGTCGTTCATCGATCGAGACGCGGGGGGCGCTTTCGTCGGTCTGGAGAATTACGGTCAGATGTTCTCGGAACCGAAGTTCTGGGAAGCCCTTAGAAACAACCTTTTCTGGTTGCTGATCGTGCCGGCCGCGTCCACGGCGTTCGGTCTGGTGGGTGCGCAGCTCACGGACCGAATCGCGTGGGGCAACATCGCGAAATCACTGATCTTCATGCCGATGGCGATCAGTTTCGTCGGCGCGGGGGTGATCTGGAAACTCGTATACGAGACGCGACCGGTCGAGATCGAGCAGATCGGTGTCCTGAACGCGATATACCTCGCGCTTGGTGGCACGGAGCCACAGGTATGGCTGACAATTCCAATCCTGAACAGTTTCTTCCTCATGATGGTTCTGATCTGGATCCAGACGGGTTTCGCCATGGTGATACTGAGCGCCGCCCTACGTGGCATTCCCGAAGAGACGGTCGAGGCCGCGATTATCGACGGTGCGGGACCCTTCCAGATTTTCTTCAAGATAAAGGTTCCGCAGATAATGACCACGATCGTGGTGGTCTGGACGACCATTACGCTCGTGGTGCTTAAGGTCTTCGACATCGTCTTCGCCATGACAAACGGACAGTGGGAGACGCAGGTTCTGGCGAATTATATGTTCGACAAACTGTTCCGCGCGAACGACTGGGGCGTCGGGAGCGCATCGGCCATGATCATCATGCTGCTTGTGACCCCTATACTGGTCTGGAACGTGCGTAACGCCCGCAGGGAGATGCGGTGATGGATGATGGCATTGCAGGCTCGAAGCCCGCGCTAACCTGGGCTGTCCATATCTCCGTCGCGCTGCTGGTCGCGCTCTGGCTGTTTCCGACCGTGGGGCTCTTCGTGAGTTCGTTCAGAACCGCCGACCAGATCGCGACAACCGGTTGGTGGAAGGCGCTGTCGCAGCAGGAACGCCAGAATCCCGCGATCCGGATTTCCGGGGAGGAGGGACCCGAGGCCAGCCTCTTCGTGATCGAGGGAAACCTTTTCGAGGGGGAGGCGGAGATCCGGGCCTGGGGCACCAGCTCCCGCCGTCCGGAGGAATTCGCGCCCGGCGAGACGGCTGAACTGAGTGACGGCCGCACGTTGACGGTCCAGGTCAACGGCGGCTACCGTTTCACCGCGCCTGAAAGCCAGGACGGGAAGCGGCTGCCACGCGTGTTCACCACCGCCAGCTCACCGCCCGAATTCACGTTGTCCAACTACGATGTCGTACTGGGAAAGGATGTGGTCAAGCGGCTTATCGCGTTTGTCGTCGCGGCGATGATCTTCGGTTACGTGATCCGCCTGCTCACGCGCCGCCAGGGCGAGAGGTTCGCGTCGGTCGCCTCGGTGACGGGGGGTGGGGCGCTGATGGTTCTGTTCATCCTCTTATTTGGCCTGTCCGCGGGCACCGTGGAGGGGGCGCAGACCACTGATAGCATGGCGTCGGCTTTCTTTTCGACCCTGACCGTCACGATTCCGGCCACTGTCATTCCGATCCTGATCGCCGCCTTCGCCGCCTATGCCCTGGCGTGGATGGACTTTCCCGGCCGTGCGCTGCTGATCGCCGCGGTCGTGGCCCTTTTGGTCGTTCCGCTCCAGCTCGCTCTTATCCCCCTGTTGAAACTGCATCTACAGATCGGAATCGGTAAGGGGTATCTCGGCGTCTGGCTCGCGCACACCGGTTTCGGACTGCCGCTGGCGATCTACCTGCTTCGCAACTACATGGTCGGTCTGCCGCGCGACATCATCGAGAACGCGCGGGTTGATGGCGCCACCGACTTCCAGATCTTCGTCCGTATCATCCTGCCTCTCAGTTTCCCCGCGCTCGCCTCTTTCGCGATCTTCCAGTTCCTGTGGACATGGAACGACCTCCTGGTTGCCAGGGTGTTTCTCATTGGCGCCACCGGTGACACCAACGTGATGACGAACGCCATCGTCGAACTGCTGGGAACCCGGGGCGGTAACTGGGAAATTCTGGCGACCGCCGCCTTCGTTTCGATCGCGGTTCCGCTCGCCGTATTCTTCGCGATGCAGAAATATCTGGTTCGCGGCCTGCTCGCGGGTTCGGTGAAGTGAGTCCGGTCGCGCAAGCGGTCCGGCCTCAGGTTTCCGGGGCCGTGGATCGGGACTGGTGGCGCGGCGCGGTGATCTATCAGATCTACCCGCGGAGTTTCCAGGATTCGAACGGTGACGGCGTCGGCGACCTGCCCGGCATCGTCGAGCGCCTGCCCTACGTGGCCTCTCTCGGCGTCAATGGAATATGGATCTCGCCGTTCTTCCGTTCGGCTATGCTGGACTTCGGCTATGACATCATTGACCACCGGGACGTGGACCCCCTGTTCGGAAGCATGGAAGATTTCGACGCCTTGATCGCCCGCGCCCATGATCTCGGGCTCAAGGTCATGATTGATCTGGTTCTGAGTCACACGTCGGACCGCCACCCATGGTTCCAGGAGAGCCGACAGTCCCGCGACGGCGACTATGCGGACTGGTATGTCTGGGCCGACGCGCGACCGGACGGCACGCCCCCGAACAACTGGCTTTCAGTATTCGGCGGTTCGGCGTGGGAATGGGACGGCGAGCGGATGCAGTATTACCTGCATAATTTCCTGCGTGAGCAGCCGGACCTGAACTTCCACAATCCGGCCGTCCAGGCGGAACTTCTGGACATCGCCCGCTTTTGGCTTGAGCGTGGTGTTGACGGCTTCAGGCTCGACACGGTCAATTTCTATTTCCACGATCCCGGGCTTCGGGACAATCCGGCACTGGCGCTGGACCTGCGCAACGACTCCATCGCGCCTTCGGTCAATCCGTATAACTGGCAGGAGCATATCCATGACAGGAACCGGCCGGAAAACCTCGACTTCCTGCGCCAGTTTCGGTCGTTGCTGGAGGAGTTCCCCGGATCCACCACTCTCGGGGAGGTGGGTGACAGCAGGTGGGGGACCGAGATTCAGGCCGAATACACATCCGGCGGTGACAGGTTGCATATGTGTTATTCCTTCGAGTTTCTCTCGGGGGACGCGCCGACGGGAACGCGTGTCGCCGGAACGCTGGAAAAATTCGAAGCGCTCGCGGCGGACGGCTGGGCCTGCTGGGCGTTTTCCAACCATGACGTGATGCGCCACGCGACGCGCTGGAAATTGCCGGAGCCGGCGCTCCGGCTCTACTCGGCGCTTCTGCTGTGCCTGCGTGGTTCGGCCTGCCTCTATCAGGGTGAGGAACTGGGGCTGACCGAGGCCCGGATTCCGTTTGAGGATCTGAGGGATCCTTACGGTATTCGGTTCTGGCCCGGATTCAACGGCCGAGACGGAAGCCGCACTCCGATGGTGTGGGCCGGCGATGGCCGGGCCGGCGGCTTCTCGGAGGCGAAGCCCTGGCTACCTATCCCGGATGAGCATCTTGTCCGGGCGGTGGATAGCCAGGAGAACGACCGTGAAAGCATCCTGGGTTTCTACAGGGCGATGCTTTCGTACCGGTCGCGCAATCCCGTTCTGGTACGGGGTGGGCTCAGGGTTCACGAGGCGAGGCAGGAGTATCTGTCGCTGGTCCGCGAACTGGACGGCCGGAGAATGTTCTGCGCCTTCAACCTGAGTGGCGCTCCACAGGAGATTGCGCTTCCCGAAGGCCGTTGGACATTTGATGCCAACGCACCCTTTCCGGCTGGAGACGGGAGAGAGTTGGCACCGTGGCATGCCCTGTTCGGCATCGCCGAGGAAACGTGAGGGAGGAGTCCGTATGGCGGATCTGAAGCTTTCGGAAGTCGGCAAGACCTACGGGGCCTCCGTAGAGGTGCTCAGACACATCAACCTTGATATATCGACAGGTGAGCTGATCGTTTTCGTCGGTCCTTCGGGTTGCGGTAAGTCGACGCTACTGCGAATGATCGCGGGCCTGGAAAAGATCACGTCGGGCACGCTTGAGATCGATGGCATTACCGTCAACGACGTTCCACCCGCCCAGCGCGGGATCGCCATGGTGTTCCAGTCTTACGCGCTTTACCCGCATATGACGGTCTACGACAATATGGCGTTCGCGCTGCGCATCGCCGGTAAGACCGCGCGGGAGATCGATGAGGCCATCCACCGGGCGGCGAAAATCCTTCAGCTTGAGCCTTTCCTCGACAGGTTGCCGAAAGCCCTTTCGGGGGGGCAGCGCCAGCGGGTCGCCATCGGCCGGTCAATCGTGCGCGACCCGAAAGTCTATCTGTTTGATGAGCCGCTGTCGAATCTGGATGCCGCTCTTAGGGTCGCGACCCGCATCGAGATCGCGCAGCTTAAGGAGTCCATGCCAAACTCGACAATGATCTACGTTACGCATGACCAGGTTGAGGCGATGACACTAGCGTCCCGTATCGTGGTATTGGCCGATAAGGGCATTGCCCAGGTCGGGACGCCGCTGGAACTTTACGAGCGCCCCAGAAGCGAGTTCGTCGGTCAGTTCATTGGCTCGCCCGCGATGAACCTGTTCCCCGGTGAGATCGTCGGGACCGGTGAGCGGACGGAAATCAGGCTTGCGGGGCGGGGCATCGCGGTGTCGGACGTTCCGTCGAACGGGTCCGATATGGGTCTCAAGGTCAATGTCGGCGTCCGTCCGGAGGACCTGGCGGCAACCGACGGTGATTACCTGTATGAGGGTCAGGTCAACATACTCGAGGCGCTCGGTGAGGTTACATTGCTTTATTTCGTGCCCGAGGAGGGCCGCGATCCCGTAATCGCGAAACTTCCGGGAATCCATGATGGACTGCGCGGAAAATCGGTACGCCTTTCGGCGGATCCGGCCAAAGTACACGTATTCCATGACTCGCGCTCCCTATTGTACCGCCAGTGACGGAGCGCGGCCGTGAAATGTTCCCAACGAAGGTGAGTCCGGGATAAAGTCCTGTCCTGGCTTCCCGCGCCCGTGCCGTCCCGGCCAGTATGGCGAGGTCGGCTATCGTCGACATCGCCGCGGCGCTATCCGGCAAAACGCGAGCCGGCCGGTTCCCCGGGAAGCTCGCCGCCCATTCCCCTCGGAACGATCCCGCTATCGCGCTCCGTAAAATCGGGGGATGAACGAACGGCCGCTTTCCGCCATCGAAAGGACGCTTGATATGGACCCGCGCCCCGCGCGGTTTTCGGCCTCAACCGGGGTGGGGAGCCTCCCGGTGAGTTGCCGGATCGCGCACCGATATAGGGACGTCGGTTGATGGCGCCGCCTCGCGAAGGGACGACCCGTACGCGGCGCGTCAGACGGCCCGGGCTATTGTATGATCCCCCTTATTGAGGGTGGGTGCGTGGTTCCGCAGCCTTCGGTCGGTCAAAGGCTCCGGGTTCGAGAAACCGTACCTTTCCGATATGGGGGTGGTTCCGGTTGCGCTCGGCGTAGTCGATTCCATAGCCGACCACAAATTCGTCGGGAATCTCGAAACCGGTCCAGGTCGCCCTGACGTCGATCTCGCGGCGTGAGGGCTTGTCAAGAAGGGCGATGGTCTCCAGCCGCTCCGGGCCCCGCGATTTCAGAAGCCCGGTCACGTGCGCGAGAGTGTAGCCGGTGTCGACGATGTCCTCCACAAGCAGCACGTCCCGCCCGCCGATTTCGCCGCGGAGGTCCTTGAGGATACGGACTTCCCGACTGGATTCGGTCGAGTTGCCATAGGATGACGCCTCGATGAAATCGACCTCCACCGGCATCTCAAGTTCGCGCACCAGATCGGCGATGAACACGAAGCTGCCGCGCAGGAGTCCGACCACCACCAGCTTGTCGGTATGACTGAACGCATCCGTGATTTCCCGGGCCAGTTCCTCGACCCTGGCCGCTATGGTTTTGGCCGATATCATCCGGTCGATGACGTAGGGTCTGTCTCCCATGCCGCATCCCCCTTGCAATCCGGGGGTAACAATATGAAATGCGTGGCGCGAGTTAAACCGGTGAAATCGGGTATGCCCAACCATTCCGAAACCAGAATTCTGCCATACACGGCGCGGCAGATGTATGAACTGGTCGCGGATGTCTCCGAGTATCCATCATTCCTGCCCTGGTGTGCCGCAGCCCGAATTCTCAGGGTGACCCGCGGCGATGACTGCGACGTGATGGACGCGGAATTGGTGATTTCATTCAAGGTGTTCCGCGAGAAATTCCGCAGCAGGGTAACGCTTTGGCCGGAAACGCGCGGGATTCACACTGAGTATATCGACGGCCCGTTCAGGCACATGCGCTCCAGCTGGGCTTTCCGTGATCTGGAAAATGGATGCGAGGTGGCGTTCTCCGTTGATTTCGAATTCCGGAACGCGATCCTTAGATCAGTGATCGGCGTGGTCTTCGAGGAAGCGATGCAGCGCGTGGTGCGGGCGTTTGAGCGGAAAGCGGAGCAATTGTACTGCCGCGGTTGACTGCCGCGGTGACCGCGACGACGCAGCCGGGATCGGATGATCCCCGTCGCGGTCAGTGTCATCATCGATTATGACTTCAGGTCATGGGAATGTCCGGCGAAATGGCCGAGATCCAGTCCTTGAACTTCCGTTTCGGA
>JAPOUP010000208.1 GCA_026708635.1 Rhodobacter sp. | reverse complement strand
CGTCGATTCGGAGGGACATGCCCATGCAAGTCGAAATCCCGCCCATGACGCCCCATGGACGGCGTGAAACCGTCGCGTCCCGGCGCGTTGGATCGAACAAGGGACGGATCAACGGCTGGAAGTTCCGGCTAACGAGATCTTGACCGATTATCAGGCACCCTGTCATAATCGATAACCAATACGGGTCACTCGGGTGATAAATCCAAACCGCGTTCTCAAGAGGGCAAGGGTTACAGCCTGTCTATCGGAGAACTGAGGTTTCGGTTCATCAAGCCAATGGTTGGAAGGGATTCGAATGCCTGAACTCGCGGACATAGGTCAATCCTCCACACCGTCGCGGCACCAATCCGATTCAGGACAGGACTCAGGCATGGAAGGTCGATGCTCGGCCCGCGCAGCCACAGGGAAACCCCTACTGGAGGTCAACAACATCGAGGTGATCTACAACCATGTCATTCTGGTTCTGAGAGGCGTGAGTCTGACAGTACCGATGGGCGGGATCACGGCACTTCTGGGCGGCAACGGCGCCGGAAAAACCACGACACTGAAGGCAATCTCCAATTTGCTGCGGTCCGAACGTGGAGAGGTCACCAAAGGAACGATCGCTTACCGGGGCAAGAACGTAGCCCACAGCGATCCCACCGAACTCGTAAAGTCCGGCGTGATTCAGGTAATGGAGGGTCGCCACTGTTTTGAGCATCTGACCATCGAGGAGAACCTGCTGACGGGCGCGTACTCGAGGCGTGACGGCCGCAGTGCGATCACGCGGGATCTCGATATGGTTTACGGCTATTTCCCGCGCCTTTATGAGCGTCGAAAAAGCCAGGCGGGCTATACCTCAGGTGGCGAACAGCAGATGGCGGCGATTGGCCGGGCGTTGATGTCCCGGCCCGAAACGGTGCTGCTGGACGAGCCGTCAATGGGCCTGGCTCCGCGGATCGTGGAAGAGATCTTCTGCATCGTCAAAAGTCTCAATGAAAAGGAAGGCGTGAGTTTTCTTCTCGCCGAACAGAACACCAATGTCGCTCTACGCTTCGCTCACTATGGCTATATCCTGGAGGCGGGTCGGGTTGTAATGGACGGTCCCGCGGAAGAACTTCGCGAGAATCCAGACGTAAAGGAATTCTATCTCGGTTTATCGGAAGAGGGTCGAAAGAGTTACCGCGATGTCCGCAGCTACCGTCGCCGCAAGCGCTGGCTCAGTTGAGCGTGCCTGGCATCCGCGGAAGAGTGGTGTCACCGCGCGATAGCGTAACCATACTGTCGCGCGCCATTCCCGAGCCTTGACGGTGTCAGCTCCGAAAGGCTCGAGCGGAATTACATCATCCATGACGATGGGGTCGATGTCATCACCTCCACCCCTGAATTCTGGCATTGAAGTCCACACGGCGCCGATGGATCCCGCGGTGAACCGTGACTATTCAGGTTGTCCCGAAACATCCCATCCCGTACCATCAACGGACATTTCGAACGGAACGGCGGAAGCCGCTGTGACAGGCAGGCTCCTACGGGTGGGGCGTCTTGCCTGGGGCACGAAGTGCGCCTATGCAAGGGCTGTTCGGCGCGGTGGGATGTTAAACGCATGAGATCCAAAACCTGCGGGGCTTAAATTCTCTGCGCATGCCAAATCAAATGCAAACAAGGAGGACGGGGAGTTAAGCGGAATTAAGAGAGCAAAATTTGCGAAGGCCGAAAGTTGGGGCCAAACAGGCACCGGAACAGCTAGAAGGTCGCGCAAGCGGACGTGGTGGAATCGGTAGACACAACAGACTTAAGCCACGCCATTGGGTGCCCCGGTGGAAACGCCGGGTGTAGAACTGCTCAAATTCGGGGAAAGCTAATGGTCCGTAACGGTCCGATGCCAATCCCGAGCCAAGCTGGGTGAAAGCCCGGAAGGTGTAGAGACTAGACGGGCAGCATCTAAGGTCGCGAAGCGGCTATGATGAAGGGATAGTCCAGACCACAAACGACGCCCGATGCGTCGGCGGTGAAAACCGTAGTCGGTATGAAAATCTGTCGGGGGTATCCCCGTGCGGGTTCGAGTCCCGCCGTCCGCACCACCTTCCGAAAAAATGCTTTGGGCGCGGTTCCCGATGGGGAATGCCAGGGCTCGTTCTGGCCCCACAAAATACCCGATCGGGAATATTTTTCTTGAATCAATAGCCGGCTTTCTGTATCTTCCTGATCGGGAAGAATGTCATGACTCCAGACGAAATCGGAAACATCATACGAATCGCGCGAAAGGCCCAGGGTCTGCGCCAGGATGAACTCGCCGCCGCCGCCAATGTCGGCGTGCGGTTTCTGATCGAGCTGGAAGCCGGGAAAAAGACCGCGCAGCTCGGCAAGACACTATCGGTCCTGACGGCGCTCGGCATTGATATATCCATGACAGCACCGGACGGCACCATCTGATGGCGGACCGTCTCATAATCTGGTGGAACGATGACGTGGTTGGGCAGCTTACGCTCAACCAATATGGCGAACCGGAATTCTCCTACGCGCCGAATTGGCTCGCAAAGCCTGGCGCCAGGGCTGTTTCCGTTTCGCTTCCCCTCCGGCCGGAACCATTTGACCGTCGCGCAACCCTGCCTTTCTTCGAGGGGCTTTTGCCGGAGGCCACGCAGCGAACGACCATGGCTCGAGCGCTCGGCGTCTCAGAACGAAATGAATTTCGGCTACTCGAAGAGATCGGCAGAGAGGTTGCCGGCGCCATAGAGATCTGGCCTGAAGGCACAGGGCCAGCTGCTGCGGGTTCGACCAAACCGCCCAGAGCCCTCAGCGAGGATGATCTCGCCGCGCTCATAGACCGATTGCCAACGCGCCCGATGCTCGCGGGCGGCGAGGATGGTCTGCGTCTTTCCTTGGCGGGTGCGCAATCCAAACTACCCGTTGTCCTAACCGTTGAGGGGATCGCACTTCCCGCCTTGGGACAGCCCACGACCCATATCCTGAAACAAGAGATTGCGCGCTTCGAAGGCACGACAGAGAATGAGGCCTTCTGCATGCGACTAGCCCGCACGATCGGGCTTGAAGCGGCAGGTGTCGAGTACCGAAACGCAGGCGGGAAGCGCTTCCTGCTGATCGAGCGCTACGACCGGCGGGCAGGCGAGGATGGTCAGATTATCCGTCTGCATCAGGAGGATCTCTGTCAGGCGCTCGGTTACACGTCCGCAAGAAAATACGCGAGCGATGGTGGCCCCGTCTTCCGGGACTGTTTTGACCTTGTCCGCCGGGTGACGACACGGCCTGCGGCCGAAACACTGAAGCTTCTGGATGCGGTACTTTTCAATCTCGTCATCGGCAATGCCGACGCGCATGCCAAAAATTTCAGTTTGCTCTATCTTCCAGACGGGACGAACCTTGCGCCTCTATACGATCTTCTCTGCACGGTTGCATATCCGGACCTCAGTCCGCGCTTTGCCATGAAGATCGGCGGATGTCGGACACTTGGAGAGATCCGCCCCGCTCACCTGGAGAAATTCGCGAGGGATATCGAAATCCGCGCTCCGTTTATTCGCAAGCGGCTCGGTGAAATAGCGGAAGCCATAATCGAGAAAGCCGATGCTACATTGGATGCCATCGCTCTACCTGAAGAGCGACAGGCGACTGCCGAGGCGTATTCGATACTGATCCAGAAACGAGCGAACGCGGCAAAAGAGATGTCGGCGCGAGCATCATGAACGAGTTTCGACCGAGCCAGCCGTGCGATTCGAATCTCTCGCTCAGGGAGACGAAAGAAGACCCCGGCGCCACTCCGAAGCGCAACGCTTGGCCCTCATCGGTGTATGATCTGGATCCGATATCGCTTCTTGCTTGCGCTGGGGAGTCTTATTCAGTTGGCTGATGATTTCCGGCAAAGTGTCTTCCGCCCCCTCGCTGGCGGCATGCCGACCATCTGGAACGCGAAGTATTGAACGCGACTGCTGACCTGCACTGCAACATTCACGGCCGGAAGAGTCGTTAACATGCCGAATGCGGGTAGATCGACACGAAATCAGGCGCCGCAGAATTCCGGTGCGTCACCGATCTACCGCCCGGAGGGGAAGAGGTTTTAGGAGTCGCCGCAAGCGGTGGACGGAGTGGAGTAAACGGCGTAAGGGAAAATCTGTGCGGAGGAGGTAAATGGATGAAGACGACTTATCCGTATGTCCTTTCCCCTTCCGAGAGGCGAAAGACCAACACCCTACGACGCTACGCCTGGTCTCCTGGCATCGAACCTGCCGCCACTGGCAGTCTCATCACAAAAGATGACGTTTTCCTACCTCACAACGCCCGCGTAAGGAAAAACAGAGCAGAAGATTCCTTGGCTCACAATGGCCCGCGTTCTCCGTCCGGAAACCAAAACGAACCCGGGCACATGCGCATCTTGTCATCGGCATGTCGGAACATCCTTCAGCCCATTGGTCTCTATTGTGAACGCCTAAGCCCCGCTCTCCGGGCGGAACCCGCAAACGCCATCACCCCCGGAACTGGGTCAGCTTTGGACGCAGGTTCCACACGGCCTGCTTTCGCATGGATCCGGGCATTATGAGCCCCGCAGAGCGGCCGCATGATTTGTGATGATCGATGAATTTCCCGTCACCGGGCTTTTCCGGCTTTCGGGAAAACCATCAATGACCATATACGGTTTCGGGTTCGCGTAACGGGAAAGGAGAGGATCGTGGCCTTAAGGACATGCATGATCATCGGCGGCGGGCGCGGAATGGGAGCCGCCATAGCGCGCGAAATGCGCGACAGGGGGTATGAACTGGCCCTGATGTCACCGTCGGAAAGCTGCGAGGCTCTGGCGGCCAAGCTGGGAGGCGTCGCATGTCGGGGAAAGGCGGAGAACGCCGATGACACGCGAGGTGTTATTGATCTGACAATGGGTACCTATGGCCGCATAGATGCCTGCGTGATACATGTCGGCGGCCCGCCGAAAGGTGATCTTCTGGAGATTCCGGAAGAGGACTGGGACAGGGCTCACAACATGGTGCTCAAACCGGTAATCCGCATAGCGGGAATTCTGGCCCCTATAATGGAGGGACAGGGGGGAGGCTCAATCGTCAACATCACCACTTTCTCGGCCTTTGAGCCCTCACTTACCTTCCCTACGTCCAGCGTCTACCGTGTCGGCGTATCCAGCTTCACCAAACTCTTCTCTGACCGCTATGGCCCCGCCAATATCCGCATGAACTGCCTGCTACCTGGATTCACCGACAGTCTCGACCTGCCGAGGAAATACGCAGACATGTCGGCACTTGGACGTTTGGCGCGGGTCAATGAGCAGGCCAAGGCGGCGGCATTCCTGCTAAGCGACGACTCCAGCTATATAACCGGACAGTCCCTGCGCGTCGATGGTGGCGTTACAAGGCATATGTAACGCCGCAAAGTGAAGAACCGGCTTGCCGATATCCGCATAACACCGTCAGGCGGCAGACACCCACCCAGCCCCAGATTCTGGCTCCTCGTCAGCGTGAGTGAATTGGTTGCGGCACCTACTGACTCACGCCCGACAGTACACGAGGTCGCTCCGGGCAGCACAGCCGGTAGCTAATGCGGGAAGGCGTCGCAGGCGGCCATCAGGAATGGCATGTAATCCTAACTCATGTCATTTGCTCGCAAAGTATCGATCACCTTTCGGGGGAACTCGCGAAACACCGCTGGGCCGGCTTCGTTACGCGTGGAGAATAAGAACGCGATTGTGACCGCAATCAGCCCTCCAGCCCGGCTCACTGAAGATCCATGAATGCATCCTGCACCCGGCTCACGGCCTCTTCAATTACGTGGCGTGGAGCGCCAATGTTGAAACGCATGAAAGCTTCACCACCGGACCCGAACGTCGAACCGAGGATAGCGGCGACGCGGGCATCGCCCGCAACCCGCGCGGCGAACTCCTCCGAAGACATACCGGTTCCCGAAAAATCGACCCAGGCAAGATAGGTGGCCTCGAGCGGCATGGACGAAAGCCCCGGGATGGAATTGATGCCACCATCGAAAAGCCTGCGGTTGCCATCCAGATATTGGACAAGTTCATCTAGCCAAATCGCCCCGTCAGGTGAATAGGCGGCCGCGGCCATATGCATTCCAAATGCATTGGGTGACATTCCCAGGCCGAGCATTCGCTTGGCGAATCTTTCCCGCAGGGTTTCGTCGGCAATAATGACGTTTCCGACATGAGCGCCCGCGATATTGAAGGTCTTTGTGGACGCCGACATCATCACCAGCCGGTCCTCTATGCCGTCAATATGCACCATCGGCGTATGTTTCACTCCGGGATAGACAAGATCGTGGTGTATCTCGTCCGAAACCAGGATCAGATTGTGTCTTCGGGAAAACGCGGCGACTTCCCGCAACTCCCCACGCGTCCAGACCCGACCACCGGGATTATGCGGCGAGCAGAGGATCGCCATTCTTTCGCTACCGTCCATCTGCTTGTCATAGCTGTCAAAATCCATCCCGTATCTACCGCCGTCATTGAAAAGACGGCATTCCACGACACGTCGCCCCGATCCCCTGATCACCTTTGCGAAGGCGTGATAGACGGGCGTGAAGAGAACGATGCCATCACCGGGTTTGGTGAACGTCTCGATGCACATCGAGGTACCGTTCACCAGCCCGTGCGTGGTGAAGACGTGCCGCGGGTCGACGTCCCAGCCATGCCGCTCCCGCATCCACCAAACGATCGAACTGAGATAGGCGCGATCATCCCCGAAATAGCCGTATATACCGACATCCATCATCCTGCGCAAAGCTTCCTGAACACAGTCCGGGGCGCGGAAATCCATATCAGCAACCCACATGGCGATACCTGTGTCTTTTGGAACGCCATATAGCCGCTCCATCAGGTCCCATTTCGCCGAATTGCTGTCACGGCGATCTATGCGCTCGTCAAAGTTCATTCCGATGGTCTCCGTTCACTCCCGAATGGCAGACTAGATTACGCTGACGCGTGCGCAAGGCAACGTTGCCAATCCAGTTTCCGGAACATAGATAAATCGCATGACAGTCAGAAACATCCTGATCCATCCCGATCCACGACTGAGGAAATGCTGCGAGCGCGTGGACGAAATCACACCCGAGCTGCGTAACCTGGCCGATGACATGCTACAGACAATGTATGACGCGCCGGGCATCGGGCTAGCCGCGCCGCAGATCGGCGAACTGAGGCGCTTGATAGTCATGGACTGCGCCGAGGAGCCAAACGCGCAGCCAAGTCCGGTCGTGCTGTTCAACCCGGAAACCGTCTGGAACTCCGAGGAAGTGGAAACCCGGGATGAAGGCTGCCTGTCGATTCCCGAGCAGTTCGCGGAAGTCCAACGTCCCGCCGAAGTGCGTGTGCGCTGGGAGGATCTCGACGGCCGGCCCCGGGAAGAGAAGTTCGACGGCCTATGGGCAAGATGCGTCCAGCACGAGATCGATCACCTGAACGGTCGGCTCTTTGTAGACTACCTGACACCATTGAAAAGACAGATGATCACCAGAAAAATGGTTAAGCTGAAACGGGAGCGCGCGAGAGCGTGAGACGACGGGCGTCGCTCATGGACCGTCGATTCCGGGACTCGGTCTGACAGGCTACGGAAGACGGACTTCCCGCTGGCGCACAACCGGAATCGGGTGGACATCAAGAACACCATTAGGCGAAACAGGCACGGAGGCTCAGGTGAGGATCGTTTTCATGGGCTCACCCGACTTTTCGGTTGTGGCCCTGAACGCCCTGAACGCGGCGGGCCACGAGATCGTCTGCGTTTACTGCCAACCACCACGCCCGGCGGGTCGCGGCCAGAAAGACCGCCGGACGCCTGTCCATGTCCGTGCCGCGGAACTCGGCCTACCTATCAGGCATCCAGGTTCGCTGCGCTCCCCGGAGGACCTCTCCGCCTTCGCGGCACTGAACGCCGACATCGCCGTGGTCGCCGCCTACGGGCTGGTTCTGCCATCTGGAATCCTTTGCGCGCCGAAACAGGGCTGTGTCAACATCCACGCCTCCCTACTGCCCCGATGGCGGGGTGCCGCACCGATCCATAGAGCGGTAATGGCGGGGGATGGAGAAACCGGAATTTCGATCATGCGGATGGATGCGGGCCTCGACACCGGGCCCGTGCTGCTTCGCGCCGCCACCCCGATAAACGCTACGGACACCACCGGCGATGTGCATGACCGCCTGTCAGCGATGGGTGCCACCCTGATCACCGGTGCGCTTGATCGCCTGAACGAACTGACGCCCGAACCACAGGAGGCTCAGGAAGCCACCTATGCGGGGAAAATTAACGGGACCGAGACCCGCGTCGACTGGAGTCGGCCTGCGCACTTCGTCGATCGCCAGATAAGGGGCCTTGCCCCAGTTCCCGGCGCCTGGACGACTTTCAACGGCGAACGTGTCAGGCTTCTCTCAAGCGTTC